>NZ_FNYM01000014.1:0-201663 GCF_900108985.1 Achromobacter sp. NFACC18-2
ACTATAGCACAATTTTTGCAGATCTTGCAACTGGCTTCTGCCTGATTTGCGTCGATCCTTGCAATAACCGCTTGGCGTTCATGACTGATTGCCTTCGCGGCAGGCGGTGGTGGGTTGCCCCGTCCGCCTGTTGCACTTGCTTGGCTTCGCGGTTCAGAACTGCGTGAACTGCGAAGGAGCGAGACTATAGCACAGATTTTCTGGCTGTCATGCACATGTCGCAAATTCATTGTTGGCGCGGCGGGGCCGTGACGCGGGCGCGCCAAGATTGGGGAGCGCAATGGCGCGCCAGTCGTCTTCCCTATATATATAGACGTCGCGTGCCCCCTGCTCGGGAGACTAGTATGTACGTTTACTATTCGCCTGCACGCCGCAGCTTATTGGAGACGAACCCCTTATGCCCCCCGCGATCGCCCTGAGCGAAGACATCCTGATCAACGTCACCCCTTTTGAGACCCGCGTCGCGCTGGTGGAACAGGGGTCGGTCCAGGAACTGCATGTGGAACGAAGCATCCAGCGGGGCCACGTGGGCAACATTTATCTGGGGCGGGTCGTGCGGGTGCTGCCTGGAATGCAGAGCGCCTTCATCGACATCGGATTGGAGCGCGCGGCGTTCATCCATATTGCGGATCTTCGCGAGAATCGTGCCGAGCGCAGCCAGGGACTCACGCCGACCCCTATCGAGAAGCTGATTTTCGAGGGACAGACCCTGATGGTGCAGGTGGTCAAGGATCCTCTGGGCACCAAGGGCGCGCGGCTTTCCACACAGATCAGCATGGCGGGGCGCATGCTGGTGTATCTGCCCCACGATCCGCACATCGGCATTTCGCAGAAGATCGATTCCGAGTCCGAGCGCATTCAGTTGCGGGAGCGGCTGCAGGCCCTGATGCCCACGGACGAGAAAGGCGGCTTCATCGTCCGCACGCAGGCCGAGGGCGCCAATGATGCGGAACTGACGGCGGACGTGGAGTATCTGCGCAAGCTGTGGACGAGCGTCCAGGCCGCCGCCCGCACGCAGCCCGCCCCTGCCCTGTTGCACCAGGACCTGACGCTCGCGCAGCGGGTGCTGCGCGATATGGTGGGGCCGGAGACCGGATCGATTCTGGTGGATTCGCGCACGACCACGGCGGCCATGCTGGAATGGGCGCGCATTTACACGCCGTCGGTGGTGGACCGCATCCAGCACTACAGCGGTGAACGCCCCCTGTTCGATACGGCCAACGTGGACGACGAGATTGCGCGGGCGCTGTCGCGCCGGGTGGACCTGAAGTCGGGCGGCTATCTGATCATCGATCAGACCGAAGCCTTGACAACGGTTGACGTCAATACCGGCGGCTTCGTGGGCGGCCGCAATTTCGACGATACGATCTTCAAGACCAACCTTGAAGCCGCGCAGGCCATTGCGCGGCAGCTCCGGTTGCGCAACCTGGGCGGGATCGTGATCCTGGACTTCATCGACATGGAGGAACAGGAACATCGCGATACCGTGCTGGCGGAGTTGAAGAAAGCCTTGTCGCGAGATCGCACCCGCATGACGGTCAACGGATTCACGCAACTGGGCCTGGTGGAGATGACGCGCAAACGCACGCGCGATTCGCTGGCGCATCAGCTTTGCGAGCCCTGCCCCATGTGCGAGTCGCGTGGCAATGTGCGCACACCGCGCACCGTCTGTTATGAAATCCTGCGGGAGATCCTGCGCGAGGCCAGGCAGTTCAATCCCAAGGAGTTCCGCATTCTTGCTTCCCAGGAGGTGGTGGACCTGTTCCTGGAAGAGGAAAGCCAGCACTTGGCGATGCTGGGGGACTTTGTGGGCAAGCGGGTGTCGCTGGAAGTGGAAGCGACGTATTCGCAGGAAAAATACGACATCATCCTTGTGTGATCTCCCTGGATGGAGGAACCGGCATTGCACTCGGTGGCCCGGGGGGGTGACCCGAGGCGTGACCCGAGATGTGGCCCACGGGCTGTGCGGATGCTCACGCCGCCCGCGACCGTCGGCGTGCAAACGCCTACTCGATTCCCGGCCGCCAATCAACCCGAGTTGTATAGATTGTGTGACGTAACGATTCGATTGAAATGAAGTTTGAAAGCAATGGCGGCTCGGAAACGATGCCGATAAGCTGCGGGCGCTTTGCCGGGTCGAGGACCGTCCTGGCGTTTTCCCCTAGCTTTTCCGGAGGTCATTGCAATGAAGTCCCTATTTCGTCCGTTCGTGGCGCTGATCGCGGCCTTGCCGCTGGTGTTGGCCGCATGCGGCGACAAGGAGCCCGAACAGCGCGCCGCGTTCACGCAGTTCCTGCAGACGCGCATCGTCGACAAGCCCGGCGTGCGTGTGCCGAAACTGACGGACGAAGAGAAGAAGTCCTTTGGCGACTACGCTGCCCAGTATGCCGTGATCACCGACTTCAATGCGGGCATGGACGCATCGGTCAAGCCGCTGTCAGGCATCATGCAGAAGGGCGCGATGCGCTCGCTGAACGATATCGTGAGCCGGCGCGACGATCTGAAGACGGTGCAGACCGCGCTCAACGACATGAACACCTCGCTGAAGGAACAGCAGGCCAAGGCCGACGCGGCCCGTGCGCAGCTCAAGCAGCCGGAAGACCTGAAGGTCGTTTACGACAAGGCCTACGAGAAAACGGTCAGCCTGCCCGCCGATACGTTCCGCGACGTGCTGCCGCAGCTCAACGCCACGTTCGACAGCAGCCTGAAGATCGCGGATTACGTCGAGGCGCACAAGTCGCAGATCGAGATTTCGGGCCCCATCGTGAAGGTGAAGGACCCGGCGGTGCAGGATGAGCTCAACAAGCTTCTGCAAGACCTGAACACGCAGGCAAAGCAGGTGCAGCAGGCCCAGACCCGTCTGCAGGCCGTGATGCTGGGCCGCTGAGCCCCCCTCCGCAACACTGCTCCCCGCCCCGTCTCACGCCAGCGTGAGACGGGGCGGTTTTTTTGGGCCGAGGAAAAGGACGGCCATCGCGGCGCTCACGCCGGCGCTGCCGCGACACGATTGCGGCCGGATTCCTTTGCCTGATAGACCGCTGCGTCGGCAGCCTCCACGAGACGTGCTGCCGATTCATCGTTCTGCGGGATCGCGGTGGCCACGCCGATACTGACCGTGACGATGCCTCCCTCGTTGTCCTCATGCAAAATGGCCTGCTCCGCGACCGCGCGCCGGATGCTTTCGCCGATGGCCGTTGCCCGCTGGCGGCTGGTGTTGGGCAGCAGCACCACGAATTCCTCGCCCCCATAGCGAGCCGCCAGATCGCGGGGCCGGCGGGCCTTGCCCTTGACCGCAAGGGCCAGCCGCTTGAGCAGCACGTCGCCTTCCTGGTGTCCGTATCGGTCGTTGTAGCGCTTGAAGTGATCGGCATCCAGGAACAACAGCGATAGCGGCGTGCGGTCGCGACGCGCGGCGGCCCACTCGGTCTGCAGCGCCTCGTCGAAGGTGCGGCGATTGGCGATGCCGGTCAGTCCGTCCGTGTGCGCCTGCAACGCCAACTGCGCTTCGAACGCCTGCCTCCAGCGCATCTCGCGCCGGAAGAGGACGATCTGCGCCAGCACGGACGCGAACAGCGCCAGCGTCACGGGCACGATCAGTGCAACACGCCGCACCCAGGGTTCGAGGAGGTCGTCCACGGCCAGCGCAACATCGATCACCAGCGGCGCGCCGTCGATCGCGTCGAACGCATACAGCCGATTGACGCCGTCGGGCGACAGCATGCCGACAAACGCCCCTTCGCGCCCGATCAGGTATTGCTGGAAGTCGGGCGGCACGTCGACCTCGCTGTCCGCGTCGGCGAGCGAATAGGGATTGCGCAGCAGGACGGCGCCATCGTTGCGAAACACCGTGATGGCGTCGCGCGGACCGATCGACACTTCCGCGAAGCGGTCGCGGAAATACGCCGTGCGCAGAGACCCGACCACCACGCCCGCAAAACTGCCATCCGGATTGGATATGCGCCGGCTGATGGCGATGCTTTCGTCGCCGCCGCGCAGGCGGCTATGGTACGAGCGGCTGACGAAGAGGCCGACGTCGGCCGCGTCGCGGTGCACCTGGAAGTAATCCCGATCCGCGAAATTCAGCGCGGGCGGGGCGATGGCGCCCGAGTGGTAGAGGATGTTGCCATCGGGGTCGAGCACGACGATGGCGCCCAGGTAGGCCGCCGTGGCCGAGCGGTCGAAGAGGAAACGATGCCGGGTTTCGGGGTCGAGACTGGCGATACCGGGCTCGCGCAGGCGTTCGACCACGCCCTGCAGTGACAGGTCGTAGACGTGCAGCGTCCTGCCGATGTCCGCCGCGAGCACGCTGGCCAGGTTACGCGCCGAGACGTAGGCCGAGTCCCAGGTGACGCGGCGGTCCATCCATAACAATGCGACCGCCGCCGCACAGATACCGATGCCGACCAGACAGGCCAGCACATACAGGGTTCGGTGCACGATCCCACGAGAATTCAATACGGAGCTCCTTCGCGACGGCGGGCGGGGTGGCTTGGTCTGATCCGGTCCAGCACGATGATGCCGGTGTCCGATGCCAGGCGCAAGACATCGCCGCCCGGGGCGGCAAGCCACGGGCGGCGGTCGATCGCGGGGAAGCGGGTCTGGGTGTGCGGCGTCCGCCGGCGTGCCGGACGGGCGTGGCGGATGGAGCGCCGGGCGCGGCGGGCCCGGCCGGGCGTCAGGACGCCGCGGTGGCGGCGATACGGAAGGGAAAGGCCTTCGCCCCGCGCGCCTTGTCGGTTTCGCGATGGGCGCCGATGGCCCACGCCGGCCCTACCCGGCCGGCTTGCGACATCAACTGGCGCGTCAGCACGCCCGAGAATCCGCAACGAAGCGTCAATGCCTGACGCCGGGCAAGCTCGATTCCAATCGCGTGCGACGTGGTCGTATTACGGTCCGTTAGCAGCATGGCAGCCCCCTGGCAAATGCGCTTCCTGAATGAAGCGTCGATGCAGATCAATCTACCTTAGCCGTTCGGGTTTGCGCATGAAATGATGCGTAAAGTAATGCAAAGATACGGAAATGCAGGGCCAAAAATGGCCGTCAGGGGGATGGACTGGGGGCCGCATCCTCCGTTTCGCGGTCCGGGCGGTCGTTTCTGCCATCCGGTTGGCTAGTCATATTTCCGTATAGCAGCGAACGTCCCGCGAACAGGCCGCCCGCCACTTCGAGTTCGAACCGTTCGGAGTCGCGCTGCCGAACGTCCAGGATCACTTCTTCGGCCTCATTCGCGGGAACGCCGATGGCGCGCAGCGCCGCTTCGCCGAAGACCAGGGCCGATTCCAGGGTTTCACGGACCTGGAAGTCCACGCCTTCCCTGGCCAGCACCAGCGAATGAATGCGATCGTAAGCCCGCACCACCACTCGCACGAGCGGAAATTCGGACTTGATCAGCTGCACCATGCGCGTCGCCGCGCGCGGGTCATTGATACAGATGAGAATGGCGCAGGCATTTTCCGCCCCCGCGGAACGCAGCATGTCGATGCGGGTACCGTCCCCGTAATACACCTTCACGCCCCACTTGTCCGCGGCGCGGATGGCGTCGGTGTCGGTATCCAGGATGGACACCTTGACGCCGCGGGCCAGCATGGCCTGGGTCACGATCTGGCCGAAGCGGCCGAACCCCACGATCAGGGCGCAGCCGTCCAGGTCGCGGGCGACGTCCACCCCATCCATGGACGGCGCCGGCTTGGGCAGCAGCCAGCGCAGGGCCAGCACGCACAGCGGCGTGAGCGCCATGGAGATGATGACGATGGCGGTCAGCATCGCCCCGGTATTCGCGTCGAAGATGCCTTTGTCGGCGGCGGTGCTGTACAGCACGAAGGCGAACTCGCCGCCCTGCGCCAGCAGCGCGGCGCGGGTCAGGGCTTCGGCGTGCGAGGCGCGCAGCAGACGCGCCACGACGTAGACCCCGGCGGACTTCACCAGCATGAACACCACGACGCCCCCCAGGATGAGCGGCCATTCGCGCGCCACGGCGGACAAGTCCAGCGACATGCCCACGCCCAGGAAGAAAAGACCGAGCAGGATGGCGCGAAAGGGCTCGATCTCCGCTTCGAGCTGATGCCGGAAGGTGGATTCGGACAGCAGAACGCCGGCAAGAAAGGCGCCCATCGCCATGGACAGCCCGCCCAGTTCCATCAGCAGCGCCGCGCCCAGCACGACCAGCAAGGCGGCCGCGGTCATCACTTCGCGAGCGCGCGCGTCGGCCAGCAGCCGGAACAGCGGGTTGAGCAGCCAGCGGCCCGCCGCCAGCAGCGCGAGGATGCAGCCGACCGCAATGGCCGATTGCTGCCAGGGATCGCCCTGGCTGTCGCCGCCGGCGGGGGCCAGCAAGGCAGTCAGGGCCAGCAGTGGCACGATGGCGAGGTCTTCGAGCAGCAGGATGGACACGATGCGCTGCCCCTGCGCGCTGGTCGTTTCGTCGCGTTCGGCCAGGATCTGCATCACGATGGCCGTGGATGACAGCACGAAGCCCATCGCGGCCATGAATGCCGCGGCGCCCGACATGCCCGCCAGCAGGCCCACGCCCATGAGCAGCGCGCCACAGGCCAGGACCTGCGCAACGCCCAGTCCGAAGATTTCGCCACGCATCATCCAGAGGCGCGAGGGCTGCATTTCCAGGCCGATGATGAAAAGAAACATCACGACGCCCAGTTCGGCCACGTGCAGGATGGATTTCGGATCGGAGAAAAAGCCGATGCCGAACGGGCCGATGACCAGCCCCGCCGCCAGATATCCCAGGACGGTTCCCAGCCCGAGGCGCTTGAACACGGGGACGGCGATCACCGCTGCGCCTAGCAGGACGACGACATTGAGGACTTGATTGCCTTCGGAAAGCGGGGCCATGGCGCGCTCCTGGTTGCACGGCGGGCCGAAGCGCGTGGGACGCGGCCCCGCCCGCTACGCGCGGGCTAAGGCCATTTTCAGGCAATCCGCGGGATCGGCAAACAGGAACTTCGGCACTGAAAACCGCCCCGAGGGGCGATGGCTGGAGAAAGCGGGGCGCGGCGGCTCAGTCTTCCCGGAACTGCATTTTGTAGAGCGATGCGTACAGGCCGTCGGCCGCCAGCAGGTCGGCGTGCGGGCCCTGTTCGACGATCTTGCCGGCGTCCAGGACGATGATGCGGTCGGCATTCTGCACGGTGGACAGCCGGTGGGCGATGACCAGGGTGGTGCGGCCCTTCATCAGGCGCTCCAGCGAGGCCTGCACCTGGCGTTCCGATTCGTTGTCGAGCGCGGAGGTCGCTTCGTCCAGGATCAGGATGGGCGCGTTCTTGATGAGCGCGCGGGCGATCGCCAGGCGCTGGCGCTGGCCGCCGGACAGGCGGGCGGCGTTTTCGCCCACCGGGGTGTTGATGCCTTGCGGCAGGCCCTCGACGAACTCGAGCAGGTTGGCGGCTTCGAGGGCATCTCGCACCTTCTGCTCACTGGACTTGCCCAGGGCGCCATAGCCGACGTTGGCGGCGATGGTGTCGTCGAACAGCACCACGTCCTGGCTGACCAGCGACAGGTGCGAGCGCAGGCTGCGCAGCGTGAGGTCGTTGATCGGCACGTCGTCCACGAAGATGGCGCCGCTGTCGGCCAGCACAAAGCGAGGCAGCATGTTGACCAGCGTGGTCTTGCCGCTGCCCGAGCGGCCCACCAGGGCGACGGTCTGGCCCGGCTCGACGACGAAGGAAATGTCGTTGACCGTGTCGCGGTCGGCGTCGGGGAAGCGATGCGACACGTTGCGGAATTCGACCTTGCCGCGCACGGGCTCGGGCAGTTCCTTGGTGCCGGTGTCGTTTTCCGGCACTTGGTCGATCAGGGTGAATACGCTTTCGGCCGACACCAGCATCTTCTGCATGCGGGCGGCCACGTTGGTGAGGCGCTTGATGGGATCGAAGATCTGGGCGAGCGCGGCCATGAACGACGCGAAACTGCCCACGGTCAGCGAGCCGCTGTTGGCCTGGCTGAGCGCCACGGCGATCACGGCGCCGACGGAGATGGAAATGCAGACCTGCGTGAGCGGCGTCAGCGCCGCGTCGGCCGTGGCCGTGCGCATGGCGAAGCGCCGCAGGCGCCGGCTGACGAAATCGAAGCGGCCGCGTTCGACTTCGTAGCCGTCGAAGAGCTTGATGACGCGCTGGCCGTCGATGCCCTCGCCGACCACGCGGGTCAGCTCGGCGTTCATGTTGACGGTCTCGCGGTTGATGCGGCGCAGGCGCTTGATGAAAAAGCGCGAGATCATGACCGACACCGGCAGCATGACCAGGATGATCAGCGTCAGCACCCACGACATGTACAGCAGCACGCAGATCAGGGCCAGGACCACCAGGGTTTCGCGGACCAGGACGGTGATGACATCGGTGGCGTAGCCCGTGACATTGCCGGCGTCGATGGTGAAGCGGTTCAGCAGGCGCCCGGTGTCGCCGCGCTTGAAGTCGGCGTCCGGCAGGCCCAGCAGGCGTTCGAACATGTCGCGGCGCATGCCCAGCAGCACGTTGTTGGCCACCCAGGCAAGCAGATAGTCGCTGAAGAAGTTGCAGATGCCCCGCAACAGGATCAGCCCGACGACCGCCAGCGGCAGCGCCCAGACGTAATAGGGTTTGGCGCCGGAGAAGCCGCCGTCCAGCAGGGGCTTCATGATGACCGCCAGCACCGGCTGGGTGGCGGCGGCGCCTGCCATCAGCAGGACGGCCGCCAGCAAGCCTTTCCAGTAGGAACCCACGCGGCTGTAGATCCGGGTCCAGAGTTCGGATTTCACGGGTTGGGAACCCGCTGGCGCATTGCGTGCGGCAGAATTCAAAGGGATCACTCGCTTTTATACAATTGTGCCCAGGATTGTACCGGCTGCGCGCGTGCGCGCCGTCCCCTGCCCCTTAGCCCTAGCCGCGCCTTTGCGCCCTCCCATGTCCGATATCAGTTGCTTGTACGTCCGGTTACCCAATTGGGTGGGCGATGTCTGCATGAGCCTGCCCAGCCTGCGCACCCTGCAGGCCAGCGGCCTTCCCTTGGTGATCTGCGCACGCCCCTGGGCCCGCGACCTGCTCGACGGCGTGGACAAGCAGGACTTCATTCCGATGCGCGGCAAGGTGGGACCGGACCGGGCGGCGGTCAGCGCGCACCGGCGCGGCCTGGGCGCACAGGGCCGGCGCGCCCGGGGCCTGCTGCTGCCGGACTCCCTGTCCAGCGCGCTGGTGTTCCGGCTGGCCGGCCTGCCGTCGGCGGGCTACCGCGACGACGGCCGCAGCTTCCTGCTGCGCTGGCCGTTCGCCAAGCCCGTCCAGCCGCTGCACGCGGTCGAATCCTGGCATCACCTGACCCGCGAAGCCCTGAACCGCTGGGGCCTGCCCGGCGGTCCGGCCAAGCCGGGGCCGACGCTGGATCTGCCCCTGACGGCGGCGCACGAACGCGCGGCTGACGAGGCGCTGGCCGCGGCCGGGCTGGAAGGCCGGCCGTTTGTCCTGATCGCGCCGACCGCGACCGGCCTGCACAAAGGCAGGATCAAGGTCTGGCCGGGATTCGATACACTGACGCGCGCCCTGCAGGCCCGCGGCCATACCGTGGTAATGTGCCCCCCTCCGGCCGAAACCGACGAAGCCCGGCGCAATGCCCCGACGGCGCAATTGCTGCCCCCGCTGGGACTGGGCGCCTTCGCGGCCTTGACCGCCCGCGCGACGCTGGTGATTTGTAACGATTCCGGCGTGTCGCACGTGGCGGCCGCCGCATCGGCCCGGCAACTCACGCTGTTCGGTGTGACGCAGCCGCAGCGGACCGGTCCCTGGTCCCCCCGCGCCGTGTGCGTCGGAACCGACCAGGCGTGGCCATCGCCGGAAGAAGTGGAACGGCAGGTCAACCGCCTGCTGGATGGCACGCAGTAAACAGGATTGTCTTGAAATGACCTTTTCCAGCTATCTCACGAATCTGATCATTCCCTACAACTTGTGCATCACCCTGGTGGTCGTCGGCCTGGTGCTGGGGCTGCTCCGGCTGCGCAAGACGGGCCTCACGCTCGTCGCCGCGGGCCTGCTCTGGGCATTGGCCTGGTCCCTGCCGGTGACGTCGCTGTGGGCCGGCGGCGCGCTGGAGAACCGCTATCCGCACAAGCCCGCCGCCGAGATGCCG
This sequence comes from Achromobacter sp. NFACC18-2, assembly GCF_900108985.1. Lineage (NCBI taxonomy): Bacteria > Pseudomonadati > Pseudomonadota > Betaproteobacteria > Burkholderiales > Alcaligenaceae > Achromobacter > Achromobacter sp. NFACC18-2. Next base: position 10,108 of record NZ_FNYM01000014.1, read on the forward strand.
ACGGCCGACGCGATCGTGGTGCTGGGCGGAAATACCGCGAATGGCCGCGCCAACTGGTTCCTGCCCTATGACAAGGACACGGCCGTGGTGCGGGTGGACGCGGCCGCCGAGCTGTACCTGGCCGGACGCGCGCCCAAGGTGGTGCTGTCGGGCGGCGCGCTGGAAGGCGACATCAGCGAAGCCCGCGGGATGGCGCACGCGATCCGCCAGCAAGGCGTACCGGAATCGGCGTTGATCCTGGAAAACGCCAGCCGCACCACTTATGAGAATGCCACGCTGACCGAAGACCAGCTCAAGGCGCGCGGGATCGGCAAGGTCCTGCTCGTGACCTCCGCGCTGCACATGCCCCGCGCCATGGCGGCGTTCTCCAAGCAGGGCGTGGAAGTCATCGCCGCCCCCGCGCCCCCGCAGATCGTGCTGCCGGCGGACGGTTCCCTGCCCTTGTGGCTGCCCGACGAGCGCACGTTCGACGCCAGCCGCTCGATCCTGAAGGAATACGCCGGGCTGTTCGTGTACTGGCTGCGCGGATGGGTCTGAGCCAGGCCGACGCGGCGCTGGACTGCCGGCCGGGGTGCGGCGCGTGTTGCATCGCGCCGTCGATCACCCGGCCCATTCCGGGCATGCCGCAGGGCAAGCCTGCGGGCGTCCCCTGTATTCAATTGCTGCCGGACATGCGGTGCGCGATTTTCGGCCACCCTTCCCGTCCGGACTTCTGCGGCGGCCTGCAGCCCCAGCGCGACATGTGCGGGCCGGACCGCGCGCACGCGATCCATTGGCTGGCCGACCTGGAACGGGCGACGGCGCCCGGTCACTGACGCCGGGGCGGCGCCACGCCGCCATCAATTGCGTTCCCGCAGCACCTTTTCGTACAGCGCCTCGTAGCGCGAAGCCACGGTTTCCCAGCTCTGTTCGCGGGCGATCTCCAGCCCGCGCGTCTTGAGCGACGCGCGCAGTTGAGGATCCGACCCCAGGCGTTCCAGCGCCTGCGCCAACTGCGCGCCGTTGCGCGGATCCTGCAGGATGAACGCGTCCTGGCCGTCCGTCAGGTATTGGGCGAACCCGCAGTAGACCGGGGAACTGACCACCACGGGCAGGCCGTGCGACATCGCTTCGAGCGGCGCCATGCCATAGCTGTCGTTCAGCGTCGGGTGCGCGTAGATGTCGGCCGCATCGAAGTATTGCGCCACGTCGGGCGTGGGGTCGATCAGCGTGACGCGACCGGCGACGGGACCCGCGGCACGGACGCGCTCGCGGGTGGACGCGTCCGCGCCCACGACCAGCAGGGTGTAGTGCGGCGGAAGCTGCGCCAGCGCGTCCAGCAACGCCGGCAGGCCCTTGCGCAAGGGATTGCGCGCCACCAGCAGGCAACCGATGGTGTGGGCGTCCCATCCGAGCCGCGCGCGCGTCGCGGCCCGCCTGCCGTCCCGGTCAGGGGGAGGCAGTTTGACGCCGGGCGCGATGATGTCGACCTGCAGCTGTTCGCCATAGCTGCGGTGCAACTGGTCCATGATGAGGCCGGACACCGCGACCACGCGCCGCCGGGGCGTCCTGCGGACACGCAGTTTTTCCAGCAGCAGATAGGTGGCCAGCCGCGGGCTGAGCCAGGCGGTCACGCGATGCAGCGGCTTGACGCGGGTGACGCGGTTGTAACGCACGGGCGTGACGTGCATGACCTGGATTTCGCCCGCCCAGCCGTTCATGTGGGAGTGGACGATGTCGAAGCGGCCGCGCGTCAGGCGATCCGCGCGCCAGGCGAAGTACAGCACCCGCATCCAGCTTGGCAGCCAGCCGGGAAAGCGCACGGGCAGGTATTCAAACGGCAGGTCGCTGTCGAAATCGCGCGCGACGACGGCCACGTCGTGCCGCTGGCCGAGCACCCGCATCAGCTCTACGCCATAGGCCTCCGCGCCCCCGAAACGATTGCCGAAGCGGTCGACCAGCAACGCAATGCGGAGCCTGCGATCACGGGCGCCGGCGGTGGTCTTCATACCGGGTGAGGCACTTCTGGAGGAAGCGGATGATGTTGGTGGAGCGCGCCACCGTCACCCGCGGCAGTCCGAAGGGATCGTCGGACGCCGCCGCCAGTCCGCGCTTGGTCAGCGTGGCGTTGTCGTAGCCGGCTTCGCGCGCCATGGCCTGGTGTTCCGGGCCGTGGTCGCCATAGGGATAACAGAAGGCCGTGACGGGCGCGCCCAGCGCCTGCTCCAGCTCATGGCGGGACTGGACGATCTGGCGCCGCGCTTCGTCGGGCGGCAGTTCCGGCAGGTGGACGTGGTCCAGCGTGTGCGACCCGACCTCGTTGCCGGCCTGGGCCCATTCGCGCATTTCCTGCACGCTCATCAGGGGCGAGAAGGGAATGCCTTTCTGCAGGTCCCACACGTTGCCGCCGTCGAACTGGCGCGCGACGAAATAGTTGGTGGCGGTGAATCCCAGCTCGCTCAGGACCGGCATCGCGTTGTGGTGCACATTGCGGTAGCCATCGTCGAACGTGATGCCGAACACCTTGCCCTGGCGCTCGCCCCGCACGTAGGGCATGACGTCGCGCATGGACAATCCGCGGTACCCCAGCCGGCGCATCCAGCGCATCTGGCGCGCGAAGCTGTCGGGGTGCACCGTCAGGCCGCGATACGGCGTGCCCTTGGGATTGGGCTCGCCGATCTGGTGGTACATGAGGATTGGGATAGACATAGGAGCGGATTATAGGACTCAGTGTCCGGCCAGCGTTCGTTGGTAGACGTCCAGCGTGGCCGCGGCGAAACGTTCCAGGTTGAAGTCGCGCAGGCTGGTTTCGCGCGCCTTCTGGCCCATCGCCCGCACGGCGTCCGGGTTGTCCAGCATGAAACGCAGCTTCGCGGTCATGGCGGGGACATCCCGCATGGGCACGATCCAGCCATCCACGCCGTCGGTCACGTTTTCCGGCAGGCCGCCCGCGTTGCTGACCAACACCGGCAGCCCCAGCCCCATCATCTCGCGGCAGGCAAACGACAGCGCCTCGCGGTAGGACAGGACGAAGCCCGCATGGCAGGCCGCGAGCGCCGCCCGCACGTCGTCGAGCAGGCCGGGAAACTTTACCTGGTCGATCATGCCCAGTTCACGCACGCGCGCCAGCTTGGCCTCGGACGGCGGATCGCCTGCGACCATCAGCAAGACGCGTGCCTTGTCGGCGGGCGGCAGCGCCGCCGCGGCAGCCACCAGGTCGAGCCAGCCCTTGTCGTAGTCGGTGCCCCCGGCGCTGCCCAGCAGCAGCTTGCCGCGCCAGTCCGCGCCGAAGAAGATTTCGCGCAGCTTGTCCAGGCTTTCAGGCGGCGGCGGCGCGAAGAAATTCGTGTCGATGCCGTGGCGGATGGTGGTGATGGGACGCTTGCGGTAGGGCGACTGTTCCATCATGCCGCGGATGTAGTCGCTGACCGCGATCCCGTGGTCGGTCGCCAGCGCCACGCGCAGCTTGTGCCCAAAGCTGGAAAGCGGGTGATCGTTGTGCTTGGTGAACACGATGCGCGGCCGGCGCGCCATGCCCAGGGTGGCCAGCATGACCTGCTTGTGATCGGCCGAACCGTTGGCGTGGATGATGTCGAACTTGCCGTCCACGATCAGGCGGCGCAGCCGCGCGCGGTCCTGGAACCAGGACGACGGGCGCGTCGTGTAGCGCATGTCCACCACCGTCACGCCCGCAATGGCCTTGGCATAGCGATGCAGGCGGCTGGTGCCGGGCGCCGCCACGGTGACCTGGTGATCCCGGGCCAGCGCCTTGGCCAGGTTGATGATGTACGTGACGTGCCCCCCACCGTTACCGGTGTGGAAGTTCGTATAGAGGATCTTCACTTTTTGTTTTCCGCCAGGAACATCAGCTTCGAGTAGCGGAAGAAGCTGCCGGCTGCCGCCGTCACCGCCAGGACGAGCCCATGGCGCCCGTCCAGGAAACCGCGCCGGATCAGGTAGATGCGCACGAAGGTCCAGAACCCGTGGCCCAGCGCCCCGAAGACCGAGGTGCGCTTGCCCTTGGCGTACATCATGGCCGCGGCGTCGGAGGAATAGCGGTTGACCTTGTTGATCAGCGCGTCCAGGTTGTCGTAGGGGTAGTGGTGGAAGTAGCCGCGCAATTGCAGCGCCCGGCCGCTGGCCGGCACCACGCGTTCGTGCACGGCGGCGTCGGTGAAGCGCGCCGTGCCGCGCTTGAAGAGGCGCAGCACGTAGTCGGGCCACCAGCCGCTGTGGCGGATGTCGCGGCCGCAGAAGTTGGAGAGCCGCGCGATTTCATAGGCGTCGGCCTGCGGCGCGCGCAGCACGTCCTGGATTTCCTGGGCCAGTTCGGGCGTGACGCGCTCGTCCGCGTCGATCGACAGGACCCAGTCGCCGGTCGCCAGGTCCAGCGCGCGGTTTTTCTGGGGGCCGAAGCCCGGCCAGTCGGCGGTCACCTCGACCCGGGCGCCGAGGGCCTGCGCCAGCTCCACGGTGCCGTCGGTGCTGCCCGAATCCACCACGATGAATTCGTCGGCGAAGGACACGGATTTGAGGCAGGCCGCGATATTCGCGGCCTCGTTCTTGGTGATGATGATGACTGATAACTTCATCCGCGATTCCTAAGACGCTTTTTCCAGGCTTTCCAGGCGTGATAGCGCGGGCCCCAGAACGGGTCGCGCGATAGCCAGATCCGGCGGTTCAGCCAGGATCCGCCCTGATTGCGCACCGCGAAGCGATAGATGTGTCCGGGATCGGCGCCCGGGGTGTTCTGGCCGAAAGGGTCGGTAGTGTACAAGTGCCGGAAACCGGCCTGCCGGGCGGCCGCCACGTAGTCCGCGTCGAAATATCCCTGGGGCCAGCAGAGGTGGTCGCTGACCGCGCCCAGCCGGCGCACCAGCGCGTCGCGCGAATCCTGCAGATCCTGCGCGATGCGCTCGCGCTTGGCGTTCACGTCCGCGCCGCAGACCTTGTCCCAGCGCGTATGCGTGTTCGTGTGGGAATGGAATTCGAAGGTGCCGGCGGCCTGCATCGCCTCGATTTCGCTCCAGCGCAGCATGGCCTCGTCGGCGCGGCCCGCGGCCACGAGTTCCTTGCAGGCGTTGTGGTCGGGCGTGGCGGGCAGCGGTCCCGCCTGCCCCGCGTGCGGCCGCACGGGACCGTCGCCGATCCAGCCGGTGATGGTGAACAGCACCGCGCGCATGCCGTGGCGCGCCAGGACGGGATGCGCATGCACCCAGTTGTTCAGGTAGCCGTCGTCGAACGTGATGAGCACGGACCGCTCCGGCACGCTGCCGCCCGCCAGGTAGGCGGCAAACTGCGCGGCGGTCAGCGACTGGTAGCCAGCGCGGGCCAGGCGCGCGACCTGGGTCTCGAAGACGTCGGGCGTGGCGGCGATCATGCCGCCAGCCGGCGTGACGTGGTGATACATCAGCACCGGGACGTTGGGCGCGTTCATGGGCGGCGCTCCGCCAGCCAGCGCGTGTAGATGGCTTCGGTGGATTCCGCCAGGCGCGCGGGTGAGAACACCCCTTCTTCCCAGACCATCTTGCGGCCGGCCTCGCCCATGGTCCGGCGCAGCGCCGGATCGTCGATCAGGCGTTCGAGCGCCGCGGTCAGCGCCGCCGGATCCTTGGGCGGGACCAGGATGCCGGTCACGCCGTCGCGGAACATCTCGGACACGCCGCCGACATTGGTGCCCACCACCGGCAGGCCGCTGGCCTGCGCCTCGACATAGACCGTGCCCGACGCTTCCTGCTGCGTGGCCAGCGCGAAAAAGTCGAACCCCGCCAGCAGGTTGGGCACGTCGCGCCGCGTGCCCATCAGGTGGATGCGGTCTTGCAGGCCGCGCTGGGCCACGTAGGCCTGGGTCTGCTCGAAGACCGGCGAGCCGGCGCCAACGAACACCAGGTGCAGCTTCGGGCGCACGGCCATGAGCGGCGCGATGGCGTCGATCAGGTCCTTGTGCCCCTTGGTGGCGCGCATGACGGCCACGCAGCCCACGACGATGTCGTCGTCGGCGAGACCCAGCTCGCCGCGCAAGGTGGAGTGCTCGACCGGCGCGGGCAGCACGATGGGCGAGTACACGGTCGCGACCTTGTCCGCCGCCACGCCGCGGCTGATGAGGTAATGGCGCACGTGGTCGCTGACGGTGGTGACGCGGTGCGGCAGGATGGTGTAGGACCACATCGACCCGACCTTGTTGGACAGGTGGCGGGTACGGACGATCAGCGGCGTGCCGGCGATGCGCCCGGCCAGGGCCGCGATCACCGTGTCGCGGCGGCTGTGGGTATTGAGCACGTCGAAACGGCCAGCCTTCAGGATGCGGCGCACGGCGGCCACGCCCTTCACGTAGTTCACGGGTCCCGCCATGTCGACGGCATGCACGGTGAAGCCCGCATCGCGCAGGCGTTCCGTCAGCTGCGCGTGCGGCTGGCATATCGCTTCGACATGGTGCCCGCGCGCGCGCATGGCATGCATTTCCTTGAAGATGCGTCCTTCCTGTCCGCCAAAGCTGGTGGCGGCCTCCGAATGCACGATACGCAGAGGGGGCATCATCAGTAAGTGACCTCCACGCCGTCCGGCTTGGTCCAGTCGTTCAGGTTGGCAAGCAGCGTGTCGGCCATACGCACGCGCCATTCTTCCCCGAGCCTGACCGTGCACAGGAAATTGTTCTTGGTATAGACGATGTCGACGGGCACGCCCGCAATGCCGTTCTCGGGTTCGGCGCGGAACGGATTGAGCATCTGGCGCAGCCGGGCCGCGTCGGCGGTGCCGTTGAGCTTGACGCGCAGGGACTTGGCGCGCGCCTCGCGCGCCAGCTGCAGGTCGTAGAGCTGTTCGGCGACGATGCGCATGCCGCCGGAATAATCGTCGTTGCTGACCTTGCCCTGCACGATGACGAGCTGGTCTTCGCGCAGGCGGTTGCGGTGCTTCTCAAAGAGCTCGTTGAACACCGAGATCTCGACCTGCGCCGTGCCGTCGTCCAGCACCGCGAAGACCATCTTGCCGCGGCGGGTCATCATGACGCGCACGCTGGCCAGCACGCCGCACATCCATTGCAGGTCGCGCTGCGGCTCCACGCGCGCAAGCTGCATCGGCACGATGCGCCGCACCTCGTCGCGCCAGGCGTCAAAGAGGTGGCCGCTGTAGTAATAGCCGAGCGCGGACTTTTCTTCCGTCAGCTTCTTGTGCAGGTCCCAGGGCGCGACCTTGGCCAGCTCGCCGGCCACCACGTCGCCGCTGTCGTCGCCGAACAGCGAAGCCTGGTTGGCGCTGCGGGCGGCCTGTTCGGCGGCTTCCATGGCGGTGGGAACGGAAGCCAGCATGGCGGCGCGGTTGGGTTCGATGGTATCGAACGCGCCGGCCTTGATCAGGGCCTCGATGGTGCGGCGGTTGACGGCCTGCTTGCTGACGCGGCGGCAGAAGTCGAACAGGTTGAGGAACGGGCCGCCCTCTTTGCGCGCGCGCAGGATGTCTTCGACGGCGCCCTGGCCCGTGCCCTTGACGGCGCCCAGGCCGTAGCGCATGGTGCGCGGCGGCTTGCCTTTTTCGGTGTGCTTGTCGGCGACGGGCTCGAAGCGGTAGCCGGAATGGTTGACGTCGGGCGGCAGCACCTCGACGCCGTTGTCCTGGGCGTCGCGGCAGAAAATCTGGACCTTGTCCGTGTCGTCCATGTCGGACGACATGGTGGCGGCCAGGAATTCGGTCGGGTGGTAGGCCTTCAGCCAGGCGGTCTGGTAGGAGATCAGCGCGTACGCGGCCGAGTGCGACTTGTTAAAGCCGTAGCCCGCGAACTTCTCCATCAGGTCGAACAGCTTGACCGCCAGGTCCGGGTCATGGCCCTTTTCCTTGGCGCCCTGCTCGAACAGCACGCGGTGCTTGGCCATTTCCTCGGGCTTTTTCTTGCCCATGGCGCGGCGCAGCAGGTCGGCGCCGCCCAGCGAGTATCCCCCGATGATCTGGGAGATCAGCATCACCTGTTCCTGGTAGACGATGACCCCGTAGGTGCTCTTGAGGGTGGCTTCCAGGTCCGGGTGGAAGTAGTCCACCGCCGCGCGACCGTGCTTGCGGTTGACGAAGTCGTCCACCATGCCCGATTCCAGCGGCCCCGGACGGTACAGGGCCAGCATGGCGATGATGTCTTCGAACGTGTTGGGCCGCAGCTTCTTGAGCAGCTCTTTCATGCCGCGCGATTCCAGCTGGAACACGGCGGTGGTGTTGGCGTCGCACAGGATCTTGTAGGCCGCCGGATCGTCCAGGGCCAGCGCCATGACGTCGAAGTCGCGCTTGTCCGCGTTGAACTGGCGCACGTAGCGCACGGCCCAGTCCAGGATGGTCAGGTTGCGCAGGCCCAGGAAGTCGAACTTCACCAGGCCGGCGGCTTCGACGTCGTCCTTGTCGAACTGCGAGACCGCGCTGTTCTCCTGCCCCGGCTGGCAATACAGCGGGCAGAAGTCGGTGAGCTTGCCGGGCGCGATCAGCACCCCGCCCGCGTGCATGCCGATGTTGCGGGTCAGGCCTTCGAGCGGCTTGGCCAGGTCGACCAGCGAACGGACCTCTTCTTCCTGCTCGTAGCGGTCCTTGAAGGCGGGCTCGTCCTTGAGCGTGCGCTCCAGCGTCCAGGGATCCATCGGATTGAACGGGATCAGCTTGGAGAGGCCATCGCAGAACATATAGGGCATGTCCAGCACGCGGCCGGCGTCGCGCACCACGGCCTTGGCGCCCAGCGTGCCGAAGGTGGCGATCTGGCTCACGGCCGCGCGGCCGTATTTTTCCTTGACGTAGTCGATGACCCGTTCGCGGTTGTCCTGGCAGAAGTCGATATCGAAGTCGGGCATGGAGACCCGCTCGGGATTCAGGAATCGCTCGAACAGCAAGTCATAGCGGATGGGATCGAGGTCGGTGATGCCCAGCGCGTACGCCACCAGCGACCCGGCGCCCGAACCGCGGCCCGGTCCCACCGGCACGCCGTTGTTCTTGCCCCAGTTGATGAAGTCCTGCACGATCAGGAAGTAACCGGGAAAGCCCATCTGGATGATGGTCTTGCACTCCCAGCGCAGGCGGTTGTAATACTGCTCACGCTTGGACTCGCGCTCGGCCGGGTCCGGGAACAGGAACTCCATGCGCTTTTCCAGGCCCTGTTCGGACAACTGGACGAGGTAATCGTCCAGCGTCACGCCATCGGGCGTGGGAAAGTTGGGCAGGCGCGGCTTGCCCAGCACCAGGCTCAGGTTGCAGCGCTTGGCGATTTCGACCGTGTTGGCCAGGGCCGAGGGCACGTCGGCGAACCGGCGCGCCATTTCCTCGGAGCTGAGCAGGTATTGTTCCTTGGAGAACCGGCGCACGCGGCGCGGGTTGGCCAGGATTTCGCCTTCGGCGATGCAGACGCGGGCCTCGTGGGCCTGGAATTCGAATTCGTCCAGGAACTGCACGGGATGGGTGGCGACCACCGGCAGGCCGGCCTCGGCAGCCAGCCGCATGGCGGCCTGGCAGTAGCCTTCGTCGCCGTCCATGCCGGCGCGCTGCAGTTCGATGTAGTAGCTGCCCGGAAACACATGGGCCCACTGGCGGGCCAGCGCCAGCGCCGACACGGCATTGCCGGCTTCCAGCGCCTGCCCCACGTCCCCGCCCCGGCCGCCGGACAGCGCGATCAGGCCGGCCTGCCCCTGCAGCCATTCGCGGCGGATTTCCGCCCGGCCCTTGCCCTGATTCGTCAGGAAGGCCTTGGACAGCAGTTCACAGAGGTTCAGATAGCCCTGATGGTTGCGCACGAGCAACAACAGGCGGAAGGGCTTGGCGGGATCTTCGTCGTTGGAGATCCAGACGTCGCAGCCCGCGATGGGTTTGACCCCCGCGCCGCGCGCGCCCTTGTAGAATTTGATCAGACCGAACAGGTTGGACAGGTCGGTCAGCGCGACGGCGGGCTGCCCCAGCTTGGCCACGCGCTTGATGAGATCGGGAATACGCACCGTGCCATCCACGACCGAGAACTCGGAGTGGACGCGCAGGTGGACAAAGGGGGTCGGGGTCGTTACGGCTTCGGACATAGCGGAATTGTACCCAGCGCCCCGGTCCGGCGGGAGGCTGCCAAGGGGCTTGTGGGACAATACCGGGGTTTTCGCACCACCCGTAGCAATACGAGATATACCTATGAAATGGTTAGTACCCGGGATCTGGCTTGCCGCCATCCTGTTTGCGCACTTCCGCGGCCGCGTCAAACTGCCATTGGGACGCCAACTGCTGGATCATTCCGTACTGCTGGCCCCGATCAATGCCTTCATGGTGTTGGCCTCCCGGGTGCCGACCACTCCCTACCTGACGACCAGCGAGATCGCCGAACTGAAGGTGCTGGACGACAACTGGGAGACGATACGCGAAGAAGCCATAAAAATGGCCGAGCTTCGCCGGATCAAGGCGGCCGAGGCCCACAACGACATCGGCTTCAACTCTTTCTTCAAGTACGGCTGGAAGCGGTTCTACCTGAAGTGGTATGACGCCCGCCACCCCTCGGCCGAAGAGCTCTGCCCCAAGACCGTCGCCATCCTGAAGGGCCTGCCCAAGGTCAAGGCCGCGATGTTTGCCGAGCTGCCCCCGGGCGGCCAACTGAACCCGCACCGCGACCCGTTCGCCGGATCGCTGCGCTACCACCTGGGCCTGGCCACGCCGAACGACGACGGCTGCCACATCATCGTGGACGGCGAGCACTACAGCTGGCGCGACGGCGAAAGCGTGGTGTTCGACGAAACCTACGTGCACGAGGCCTACAACAAGACGGGCGAGAACCGGATCATCCTGTTCTGCGACATCGAGCGCCCACTCAAGTGGCGCTGGGCCGAAGCCTTCAACCGCTGGTTCGGCCGCAAGGTCATGTCCGCCGCCAGTTCGCCCAACGACGGCGGCGACCAGACCGGCGCCATCAACCGGCTGACCCATGCGCACTGGGTGATCGACCAGAAGCGCAAGGCCTTCAAGAACTGGAACCGCACGGCGTACAAGGCCACCAAGTACGCCCTGATCCTGCTGGTGATCGCCGGGTTCCTGGCCCTGTAAGCCAGCCGGATAGAACAAGGGCCGCAAGCGTCAAGCGTTGCGGCCCTTTTTTCATGCGGCGCCGGTTAGCGCTGCAGGGATTCCCAGCTTTTCATCAGGCGCTTGACCGACACCGGCATGGGCGTGCGCAGCTCCTGGGCGAATAGCGCCACCCGCAGCTCCTCGAGCAGCCAGCGGAACTCATCCAGCCGGGGGTCGGGCGCACCTTTCAGCGCCGCCCTCGCCCGCTGGTATTGCGTGACCAGCGGCGCCATCTCGGACACGAGCTTCGCATCGCGCGCCGGATCGGCGCGCAGCTTGTCGATGCGCGCCACCGCCGCCTTCAGATACCGCGGGAAATGCGAGAGCTGCGCATAGGGCGTGTCGCGGATGAACCACTTTGGCATCAGCGCGCCCAATTGCTGCTGCAGATCCGCGTAGGCGGCCGCATGCGGCTTGGCCTGCGGCAGCTTGCGCTGCAGGGCGGCGTACTCGGTCAGCACCGCGCCGGCCAGCCGCGCGACCTCCTGCGCCAGCAGACCCAGCCGCCCCTTGCCCTCGGCGCGGCGCGCTTCGAACTGCTGCTCGTTGACCGGCCACGGTTCGGCCAGGCAGGCCTGGCCCAGCGCGCAGTCGATGATCTGGTCGCGCAGTTCTTCCTGCGTGCCCAGCGTCATGTAGAGCATGCTGATCTTCGTCAGGTCCGTCAGGTTCTTTTCCAGGAACTTCACCTGCTCGCGCAGGCCCAGCCGGAACAGCTTCAAGAGGCCCGCGCGATGATGCTTGCGGGCCTCGTCGGGATCGTCGAAAACGTCCAGGTCGCAATGCGCGCCCCGGTCCACCAGCGCCGGATAGCCGATGACGGACTGGCCGCGCCGCTTGATCTCCATGATCTCGGGCAAGGGGCCGAACGACCAGGAGGTCAGGTTTTCATGCGCCAGCGCCTGCGCGACCTGCGTGTCGCTGGCGGCCAGTTGCTGGAACGTGGCCTGGGCCTGCTTGCCGAATTCGGCGCGCAACTGCGCCAGGTTGCGCCCGGCGGCCAGCATGCGGCCGTGCTCGTCCACGACACGGAAGTTCATGAACAGATGCGCCGGCAGCGTCTCCAGCTTGAAGTCGCCCACCGCCGGACGCACCTGCACCTGGTCCCACATGTCGGCGATGAGGGCGTCCACCAGGCCCTGCTGCGGGTCGGCCAGGCGTTCGAACCAGCGGTCGTAGAAACCGGCCGCATAGTCCGGCAGGGGCACGCAATGGCGGCGCAGCTTCTGCGGCAGCGACTTGAGCAGCAGATGCACCTTTTCCTTCAGCATGCCGGGCACCAGCCACTCGCAGCGCGCCGGATCGATCTGGTTCAGCGCGAAGAGCGGCACCGACAAGGTCACGCCGTCGCGCGGGGAACCGGGCTCGAAGTGGTAATCGAGGGCCATCGACACGCCCTGCCATTCCACCTTCTTGGGGAAGACATCGGTCGTGACGCCGGCCGCCTCGTGGCGCATCAGTTCGTCGCGGGTCAGCATCAGCTTGGCGGCCGATGCCTTGTCCAGGCCGCTCACCCACTTCTCCAGCGTCGCGGTCTGCGAGATGTCGGCGGGAAGCTGGCGGTCGTAGAACGCGTAGATCAGCTCATCGTCCACCAGGATGTCCGGCCGGCGCGTCTGGTGTTCCAGCTTTTCGATGCCGGCAATGAGCTTGCGGTTGTGCGCCACGAACGGCAGGCGCGTGTCGATCTCGCCGGGCACCAGCGCCTGGCGGATGAAGAGTTCGCGGGCATGCGTGGGGTTCACGCGGCCGTAATGCACGCGCCGGCCGGTGTAGATGGCCAGCCCGTAGAGCGTGGCGCGCTCGTTGGCCACGACCTGCCCGGCCTTTTTCTCCCAGCGCGGGTCGGACCAGTTCTTGCGGATGAGATGCGCGCCCACTTTTTCGAGCCACACCGGGTCGATGCGCGCCACACAGCGCGCGTACAGGCGGGTGGTCTCGACCAGCTCGGCCGCCATGATCCAGCGGCCGGCTTTCTTCACCAGGCGCGAGCCCGGATGGATGTGGAAGCGGATCTCGCGCGCGCCCTGGTACATGCCGCCTTCTTCGCTCTTGAAGCCGATGTTGCCCAGAAGGCCGGACAGCAGCGCCATATGAAGCTGTTCGTAGGTGGCTTCAGTCTGGTTGACGCGCCAGCCCTGCTCGCCCACCAGCGCCGCAAGCTGGGTGTGCACGTCATGCCATTCGCGCAGGCGGACCGGCGACAGGAAGTTCTGGCGCAGCAGGCCCACCAGCTTGCGTTGCGACGCCTTGTGCTGCACCTGCTCGCCATACCAGCGCCACAGTTTCAGGAAGGAGATGAACTCGGACTTGTCGTCGCCGAACTTGGCGTGCGCCGCTTCGGCCGCCTCGCGCTCCTGCATGGGCCGGTCGCGCGGGTCCTGCACCGACAGCGCCGAGGCGATGATCAACATTTCGGCCAGGCACTGGTGCTCGCGCGCGGCCAGGATCATCCGGCCGATGCGCGGGTCCACGGGCAGCTTGGCCAATTCATCGCCGGTGCGGGTCAGGACGAAGGCCGCCCCGGTGCGTCCGGCATCCGGGTCGTCGTCGGCGGCCGAGGCCAGCTCGATGGCGCCCAGTTCCTGCAGCAGGTGGTAGCCGTCGGCCACCGCCCGCCCCGGCGGGGCCTCGACGAAGGGAAATTGCTCGATGTCGTCAAGCTTGAGCGACTTCATCCGCAGGATGACCGAGGCCAGCGACGAACGCAGCACTTCCGGATCCGTGAACGGCGCCCGGTTGTTGAAATCCAGCTCGTCATAGAGCCGGATGCAGACCCCGGGTCCCACGCGGCCGCAGCGGCCGGCGCGCTGGTTGGCCGAGGCGCGGCTGATGGGCTCGATGCGCAGTTGCTCGACCTTGTTGCGCCATGAATACCGCTTGATGCGGGCCAGGCCGCTGTCGACGACGAAGCGGATGCCGGGCACGGTCAGCGAGGTTTCCGCCACGTTGGTGGCCAGCACGATGCGCCGCGCGTTGCCGCGCGGGCGGAAGATCTGTTCCTGTTCGGCCTGCGACAGGCGCGCGAAAAGCGGCAGCACCTCGGTGCCGGCCGGATGGCGCTTGCGCAGGGCTTCTGCGGATTCGCGGATTTCCCGCTCGCCGGGCAGGAACACCAGCACGTCGCCGGGGCCGTGGCGGGCGCATTCGTCGACGGCGTCGACGATGGCGTCGATCAGGTCGCGCTCTTCGTCGCCGGACATGCGCTCGCGGTCGCGGCCGGGCTTGCTGGCCTGCGGCGCGTTCTCGTCCGCGGCCGGCTCTTCGCGCACGGGCCGGTAGCGCACCTCCACCGGATACAGACGGCCGGAGACTTCGATGACCGGCGCGGGCTTGTCCTCGGACGCGGCGAAGTGCTTGGCGAAGCGTTCGGCGTCGATGGTGGCCGACGTGATGATGAGTTTCAGGTCCGGCCGGCGCGGCAGCAGCTGCTTCAGATAGCCCAGCAGGAAGTCGATATTCAGGCTGCGTTCGTGCGCCTCGTCGATGATGATGGTGTCGTAGCGGCGCAGCAGCGGATCGCGTTGCGACTCGGCCAGCAGGATGCCGTCCGTCATCAGCTTGATCGACGCGTTGGGACCCGTGCGGTCGTTGAACCGCACCTGGTAGCCGACGACTTCGCCCATGGGCGTGTTCAGTTCCTCGGCGATGCGCTTGGCCACCGAGGTCGCCGCCAGGCGGCGCGGCTGGGTATGGCCGATCATCTTCTGGCGGCCGCGGCCCAGCTCCAGGCAGATCTTGGGAAGCTGGGTGGTCTTGCCCGAGCCGGTTTCGCCGCTGACGATCACGACCTGATGGCCGGCGATCGCGCGCGCGATCTCCTGCCGCCGTGCGCTGACGGGCAGGTCTTCGGGGTAGGTGACGGCCGGAATGGGCCGTTCGGGACGTTCGGGACGGGGTGCGGCGGGGCGGCCTTCGGGCCGGGCCCGGGGCGCCTCCCGCGGGGCTTCCCGGGGCGCTTCCTGGGCATTTTCCCGGGCTGCTTGGCGGGATGCTTCCCGGTCACTGGCGCGCGGCGCCGGAGGTTTCGGCGCCCGCGGGCTGGAGGATTCAGGCATGTAGGATTTATCCGATTAGCCCGCCATTATAAATTTCCGGCGGACTTCGCGCGCACAGCCCCGGCCTGCGCCCCCCCAGCTGCTTTGCCCCGCTACAGCAGCTTGCCCGGATTCATCAGTTGATTCGGGTCCAGCGCCCGCTTGATCATCAGCATCAGGTCCATTTCCACGGGCGACTTGTAGCGCCGCAGCTCATCGCGCCGCAGCTGGCCGACGCCATGCTCGGCGCTGATGCTGCCCCCGCGCTGCGCGACCAGGTCGTGCACGCGGCGGTTCAGCGCCGCCGTGAGGCGGGCGTATTCCGCGGGCGTCACGTCGGGCGGCAGCAGCACGTTGTAGTGCAGGTTGCCGTCGCCGATATGGCCGAAGTTCACGATGGGCAGCCCCGGGAATTCGGAGACCAGCGCCAGGTCCGCCTCTTCGATGAACGCCGCGAGGCGGGAGATGGGCAGCGCGATATCGTGCTTGACCGCCTTGCCCGCGCGCACCTGCGCCTGCGAGATCCCCTCGCGCAGCCGCCACAAGGCCTGCACTTGCGTGTCGTTCATGGCAAAGGCGCAGTCCTGGATCACCCCCGCCTCCAGCGCCGCGCCCAGTGCTTTTTCCAGCGCCGCGGACAGGCCCGAGGGCTCGGTGTCCGACAGTTCCAACAAGGCATGATAGGCATGACGACCGGCGAGCGGGCTGGCCGCGCCGCTGACGTGCGCCACCACCAGACCGAGGCAGCGCGCGGACATCATCTCGAAAGCCGTCAGGCGGTCGCCGCAGGCGGCCTGCAGACGGCTGAGCAGGTCCACCACCTGGGCGGGGGTGTCGGCGCCGACCCAGGCCGCGACGCGGCCCGCCGGCGCCGGATACAGCTTGAGGACCGCGCCCGTGATGATGCCCAGCGTGCCCTCCGAGCCGATGAACAGGCTTTTCAGGTCGTAGCCGGTGTTGTCCTTACGCAGGCCGCGCAGGCCATTCCAGACGCGGCCGTCCGGCAGCACCACCTCCAGGCCCAGCGCCAGATCGCGCGTGTTGCCGTAGCGCAGCACCGCGGTCCCGCCGGCATTGGTGGCCAGGTTGCCGCCGATGGTGCAACTGCCCTCGGCGCCCAGGCTCAAGGGGAAAAAGCGGCCCACGTTGCGCGCCGCGGCCTGCACGTCGGCCAGCAGCACGCCGGCGTCGGCGCACAGCGTGTTGTTGACCGGATCCACTTCGCGGATGCGTTTCATGCGATTCAGGCTGAGGATCACCTGCGCGCCGCTGCCGTCCGGCGTGGCGCCGCCGCTCATGCCCGTGTTGCCGCCCTGCGGCACGACCGGCGTGCGCGTCTGGTGGCACAGCCGCATGACCGCCGACACTTCGGTGGCGTTGCGCGGCCGCACCACGACGGGGGTGCTGCCCTGCCATTTGCCCAGCCAGTCGCGCACGTAGGGCGCCTGGCCTTCGGCATCCAGCACCAGTCCGCCGTCGCCGACCAGGTGCGACAGCCGCTCGATCAGTTCATGGTTGCGCATGGGGACCTCAGGCGCCGTGCCAGTTGAGCCGGATGCGGCCGATCGCCATCGCCGCGGCGGCCTGGGTCGGCTCGACCACGGGCAGGCCCAGCTCGCCCTGCAGCCAGCCCCGATAGGCGGCCATGCCGGCGCAGCCCAGCACCAGCACGTCGGCCTGGTGCTCGTCGTGCAGCCGCTTGCCGACCTGCAGCAGGCGCTCGCGCGTGCGGGCGACGTCGGACAGCTCCACCACGCCCAGGTCCAGCGGCAGCTCGGCCGCCACGCGGCCGGCCAGGCCGATCGCGCCGAACATCCGTCCATGGCGCGGCAGCGACTGGCGCAGGATCGCGATCACGCCCACGCGCTGGCCCAGCGTCAGGGCGGTGAGCATCCCGCATTCGCTGATGCCCAGCACCGGCTTGGGAGTGGCTTCGCGCACCGCGTGCAGGCCCGGATCGCTGAAGCAGGCGATGACGTAGCCCGCGGCGGCGGCGCCGTGCTCGGCGTCCAGCCTGCGCACCAGGTTGGCCAGCGGCAGGGTCACGCTTTCGACGTCAAGCTGGGTCTGCACCCCGGCCGGCCCTTCGGCCAGCGTCAGGCATTGGATGCGGGGGCCGCCGGCCATGCGCAACGGCTCGAGCGCGGCGTCGAACGCGTCCGTCACGGCCTGGGTGGAATTGGGATTGATCACGAAGAGGGTCTGTTCCATTCGTCCGTCCTGGAGGTGGCGACGCCGACGCCGCGCTGGAGCGCGGCCCGGGGCAAGGTACGGCGCCAGTCTAGCCGCCAGTGGCCTGAGCATACATTGTCAATTTGTGCACTGCCCTTAACCCTTTGTTATGCTCTTCGCGTCAATTCGGAGCGGGCGCGATGCAACTGAATCTGCGGCAAATCGAAGTCTTCCGGGCGGTCATGACCACGGGTTCGATCAGCGGGGCGGCCAAGCTGCTCTTTGTCTCCCAGCCCGCGGTCAGCCGCCTCCTGTCCCACACCGAGCAGCGCCTGGGTTTTGCGCTGTTCGAGCGCATCAAGGGCCGGCTCTACCCCACGCCCGAGTCCCGCCAGCTGTTTCGCGAGGTCGAGGCCGTCTATGCCGGCGTGCGGCGCGTGGGCGAACTCGCCGCCGAACTGTCCGAGCGCCGCAGCGGCATCCTGCACCTCGTTTCCAGCCCCAGCATCGGCCACATGCTGGTTCCGCTGACGATCGCGCGCTTCCGGGAATCGCATCCCGACGTCAAGATCACCTTCCAGCCGCTGACCCAGCAGCCCCTGACGCAGATGCTGCTGGACAACCGCGCCGAACTGGGCGTGGTGATCCTGCCGGTCCAGCACCCCAACCTGCTGACCCAGCCCATCGGGCAGGCGCGGCTGGTGTGCATCTGCCCCTACAACCATCCGCTCGCCCATCGCTCGCTGCTGTCGATCAACGATCTGCTGCCCTACCCGCTGATTTCGTACGGCGGCGACACGCCGTTCGGCATGCTGGTCGAGCAGATGTACCAGGAGGCCGGACAGACCCGGCGGCTGGCGGTGGAAGTGAGTTCGCCGCAGAACGCGTGCTCGCTGGTGCAGGCCGGCGCGGGCATCGCCATCGTCGACGAATTCTCGGTCAAGAGCCGCACGCAGGGCGACTTCGTGGTGCGCCCCATCGACCAGGCCAAGATCCTCACCGCGAGCCTGGTGCAGTCGCGCTTCGAGCCCTTGTCGCAGCTTGCGCAGGCGTTCGTGGACGTGCTGCGCCACACGCTGCGCGAGCAGGGTTTCGAGCTGTCCGCGCAGGCCCAGGCAAACCCTGCCAAGGGTAAACCTTGACTTAACCGACTGTTATACCAAGGCAATAAAAAAGCAAGTGGAGTTCTAAAACTTCCGGCTTAGGATGACACCGAAACGTCGTTCCCGATTTCGGTTTTCACGCATCCTGACGGAGAAAAGATGGCAGCCTCCATCGACGCCAAAGGCGTCTTCACCATTTGCCCCACGCCGTTCGACGACGCCCTGCGGGTCGATGCCGACAGCATCCGCACCCTGGTCGATTTTCTGCTTGAGACCGGCGTGACCGGCCTGGCCATCCTGGGCTTTCTGGGCGAGCTGCACAAGCTGTCCAACGCCGAGCGCCGGCTGGTCCTGGAGACCTTCGTCAAGCACACGGACGGACGCGTGCCGGTCTGGGTCGGCGTGCGCGCCCATGGCATCGCCGGCGCCATCGAACAGGCCCGCGAAGCGCAGGAGCTGGGCGCGTCCGCCGTGTTCGCGGCGCCCCTGGACAACGCCGGCGACGCGCTGCTGTTCGACTACTACAAGGCGGTTGCCGAGGCCGTGTCGATTCCGGTCGTGATCCACGACTTCCCGGATTCCTTCGGCACCGAAATCCGCCCCGAAGTGGTCGCCCGGCTGGGGCGCGAAGGCGGCGTGCACATGATCAAGATGGAAGAACCGCCGGTGGGCCAGAAGATCAGCCGCATCCGGGAGCTGGTGCCCGATGCGGACATGGCGATCTTTGGCGGACTGGGCGGCGTGTACTTCCTGGAAGAACTGCAGCGCGGCGCGGTCGGCACCATGACCGGCTTTGCGTTCCCCGAAATCCTGGTGGCCATCTACGAACGCTACGCCAGCGGCGACCACGCCGGCGCCGCCGCGATCTTCGACCGCTACTGCCCGCTGATCCGCTACGAGTTCCAGCCCAAGATCGGCCTGGCGCTGCGCAAGTACATCTACCAGCGCCGCGGCGCCATCAAGAGCCACGCGCTGCGCGCGCCCGGGATGCGCATCGACCCGGTGACCGCGGCCGAACTGGAAGCCACGGTCGCGCGCGTCGGGCTGTCGCTGGCCGCCACCGGCCGCCAACCCGTGCAGGGCTGAGAGGAGCAAGCGCATGGATCTCGGAATCAAAGGCAGGCGCGCGCTGGTGTGCGCATCGAGCAAGGGCCTGGGCTACGCCTGCGCGCTGTCGCTGGCGCGCGAGGGCGTGGAGCTGGTGATGGCGGCGCGCACCGCGGCCACGCTTGACGCGGCGGCGGACGCGATCCGCCGCGAAACCGGCGCCACCGTCGTCACGGTGGCCGCCGACGTCACCACCGAGGCCGGCAGGCAGGCGCTGCTGGCGGCGTGCCCCGAACCCGACATCCTGGTCACCAACGCCGGCGGACCCAAGCCCGGGGATTTCCGGGAATGGTCGCGCGAGGACTGGATCGCCGCGCTGGACGCCAACATGCTCACGCCGATCGCGCTGATCCGCGCCACGGTGGACGGCATGATCGCGCGCCGCTTCGGCCGCATCGTCAACATCACCTCCGCCGCCGTGAAGATGCCCATCGACATCCTGGGCCTGTCCAATGGCGCGCGCGCCGGGCTGACGGGTTTCGTCGCCGGACTGGCGCGCCAGACGGTGCGCCATAACGTCACGATCAACAACCTGCTGCCGGGCCCGTTCCTGACCGACCGCCTGCGCCAGACGGCCGAACGCGGCGCGCGCGACAGCGGCAAGACGGTGGACGACGTCCTGGCCGCCCGCCTGGCCGGCATCCCGGCCGGACGCTATGGCGACCCCGCCGAATTCGGCGACGCCTGCGCCTTCCTGTGCGGCGCCCGGGCCGGCTTCATGACCGGGCAGAACCTCGTCCTGGACGGCGGCATCTATCCCGGCACGCTCTGACCCACCTTTTGCGCACCAAACCCATCCCATGACCGATACCGCAGCATTCGACCTGACGATCCGCAACGGCCGCATCAGCACGGCCACCGACACCTTTTACGCAGACATCGGCGTGCGCGACGGCGTGATCGCCGCGCTGGGCCAGGGCCTGCCGCCCGGCGCGCGCGACATCGACGCGGCGGGGCGCTGGGTGCTGCCGGGCGGCATCGACAGCCATTGCCACGTCGAACAGCTCTCCGGCATGGGCATCATGTGCGCGGACGATTTCTACAGCGCCACGGTGTCGGCGGCGTTCGGCGGCACCACCACCATCATTCCGTTTGCGGCCCAGCATCGCGGCAACGCGCTGCCGGAGGTGGTGGCCGACTACGCCCGCCGCGCCGAAGAGAAGGCAGTCATCGACTACGGCTTTCACCTGATCCTGTCGGACCCCACGGAACAGGCGCTCAAGCACGACCTGCCCGAACTCATCAAAAACGGCATCACCTCCTTCAAGGTGTTCATGACCTACGACCGCCTGAAGCTGGACGACTACCAGTTGCTGGACGTGCTGGAGGTTGCCGACCGCGAGGGCGCGCTGGTCATGGTGCATGCCGAGAACAACGACATGATCCGCTGGGTGGCGCGGCGCCTGGCCGAACGCGGCATGACGGCGCCCAAGTACCACGCCGTGGCCCACACGCCGCTGGCCGAAAGCGAAGCGACCCACCGCGCCGTGACGCTGGCCCGCCTGATGGACGTGCCGATCCTGATCGTGCACGTGGCCGGGCTGGAAGCGGTGCAGGTGGTGCATTCGTCGCAGGCGCTGGGCCTGCCCATCCACGCCGAAAGCTGCCCGCAGTACCTGTTCCTGACCGCCGAGGACATCGACGCGCCGGGCCTGGAAGGCGCCAAGTTCTGCTGCAGCCCGCCCCCGCGCGACGCCGCCTCGCAAGCGGCCGTCTGGCAAGGCCTGGTCGACGGCACCCTGCAGATCTATTCGTCCGACCACGCGCCTTACCGCTTCGACGCCAGCGGCAAGCTGCCCAAGGGCGACGCGACCACCTTCAAGGACGTGGCCAACGGCGTGCCGGGGCTGGAGGTCCGCATGCCCCTGCTCTTTTCCGAGGGCGTGCTGGGCGGCCGCATGTCGATCGAACGCTTCGTCGCCCTGACCGCCACGAATCACGCCCGCACCTACGGCCTGTACCCGCAGAAGGGAACCATCGCGGTGGGCGCGGACGCCGACATCGCCATCTGGAACCCGGAACGCGAGGTGACGATCTCCGCCGCCATGCTGCACGACAACGTGGGCTACACGCCCTACGAGGGCCGGACCGTGCGCGGCTGGCCGGAAGTGGTCATCAGCCGCGGCCGCGTCGCCGTCGAGGACGGGCAATTGCACGTGGCGCGCGGCAGCGGCCGCTTCATCAAGCGCGGCACCCCCGAGCCCGTGCTGCGCCAGCGCCTGACCGGCAACCCGAACGCGCTGGTGCGCAAGTATTTTTCGGCCACCAGCGCCGATTGAATTTCCGCATGAGGATCACGGCATGAGCAAACGTCCCTTCGGCCTGGCGGTCGCGCAGATGGGCCCGGTGCAACCGCAGGAGTCGCGCCGCCAGGCGGTCGCGCGGCTCCTGGCCATGATGCGCGAGGCGCACGCACGCGGCGCGCGCATGGTGGTGTTTCCGGAGCTGGCGCTCACGACCTTTTTTCCGCGCTACTGGATGACGGAAGAAGAGGCGATGGAACGCTACTTCGAAAAAGAGATGCCCGGTCCCGAGACCCGCGTGCTGTTCGACACCGCGCGGGAACTGGGTATCGGCTTTTACCTGGGCTATGCCGAGATCGCCACGGACGGCCGGCGATTCAACACCAGCATCCTGGTCGACGCCAACGCGCGCATCGTCGGACGCTACCGCAAGATCCATCTGCCGGGCCACAGCGACCACAAGCCCGACGCGCCGTTCCAGCACCTGGAAAAGAAGTTCTTCGAGGTCGGCAACGAAGGCTTCAACGTCTGGGAAACGATGGACACGCGCATCGGCATGTGCCTGTGCAATGACCGCCGCTGGACGGAGACCTGGCGCGTGCTCGCGCTGCAAGGCGCCGAGATCGTGGCGCTGGGATACAACACGCCGTCAAAGAATATCCACTGGAACGAACCGGTCCACTTGCGCATGTTCCACCACCTGCTCAGCCTGCAGGCGGCCGCGTATCAGAACGCGGTCTGGGTGGCAGCGGCAGGCAAGGCCGGCGTGGAAGACGGCAGCCACCTGATCGCCGGATCGGCCATTGTCGCGCCCACGGGCGAGATCGTGGCGCAGGCGCAGGGGGAGGAGGACGAGGTGATTTTCTGCCAGGCCGATCTGGCGCTGGGAGACACCTTCAAGCAGCACATCTTCAACTTCGCCGCCCACCGGCGCCCGGAACACTACGGCCTGATTCTCGAGCGCGTAGGCACCGGCCCCGCCCTGGGCAAGACGCCTCTTCCCTAAAGGACCTGCCATGACCCGACTTACCCGCACCCTGATCACTGCCGGCCGCTGCGGCCTTGCGCTGTGCCTGGCCGGCGCCAGCCTGGCCGCGACCGCCCAGCCCCTCACGACCGGCGTGGACGCCACGTTCGCGCCACACGCCATGCCCAAGCTGGGCGGCGGCCTGGACGGCTTCAACATCGAGCTGGGCCAGGCGCTCGCCAAGCAGCTGGGCACCACCATCAAGATCGAAGGCACCGAGTACGCCGCGCTGATTCCGGGGCTGAACGCCAAGAAATACGACTTCGTGCTGGCGCCCACCACGGCCACCGAGGAACGCGCCCGCGCGCTGTTGTTCTCCGAGGGCTACCTGAACACCGACTACACCTTCGTGATCGGCAAGAACGCCAAGGACATCTCGGGCCTGGAGGATCTGAAGGGCAAGAAGCTGGCGGTCAACAAGGGGTCGGCCTACGAGAACTGGGCACGCGACAACGCCGCCAAGTACGGCTTTTCGTATGACGTGTACGCCTCCAACGCGGACGCGGTCCAGGCGGTGCAGGCCGGCCGCGCCGACGCCAACCTGGCGGGCAACACGGTAGCGGCGTGGGCCGCCAAGCAGAACCCGGCGGTGCGCACCAGCTACACCATCAAGACGGGCCTGGTCTGGGCGCTGGCGTTCCGGCTGGACGACCCGGCGGGCCGCGACCGGGTGTCGATGGCGCTCAAGTGCCTGAAGCAGGACGGCACGGTCTCCAAGCTGGCGCAGAAATGGTTCGGCTTCACGCCCGCCCCCGGTTCCGCGGCGGTCACGGTGACGCCCGGCCAGGGCGTGCCCAACCTGCCCGGTTACGACGCCAAGCCGGTCGCGCTGCGCTGCAGCTGATTGCCCGACGCCAACGCCAACGACATGGGACGGGTCGCTTGCGGCCCGCGCCCGCGCACCGAGGAGCTTCCAATGGAAACGCCTATCCTGAAAATCGCCGGGCTGCACAAGTCCTATGGCGACAACGCCGTCCTCAAGGGCATCGACCTGGACGTGGGCAAGGGCGAGCTGGTCTTCATGATCGGCCCGTCCGGCTCGGGCAAGAGCAGCCTGCTGCGCTGCTGCAACCGGCTCGAGGAGCCGTCCGCCGGCACCATCCACGTCGATGGCGAGGAAATCACCGCGCCTTCGGCCGAACTGAATCGCATCCGCCAGAACATCGGCATGGTGTTCCAGCATTTCAACCTGTACCGCCACATGTCCGTGCTGTCGAACATCACGCTGGCGCTGCGCAAGGTGCAGAAGCTGTCGCGCGCCGAGGCCGACCGCCGCGGCATGGAGGCGCTGGACCGCGTGGGACTGGCCGACAAGGCAAAGGCCTACCCCGACCAGTTATCCGGCGGCCAGCAGCAGCGCGTGGGCATTGCGCGCTCGCTCGCGCTGCGTCCCAAGGTCGTGCTGTTCGACGAGCCCACCAGCGCGCTCGACCCGGAGCTCGTGGGCAGCGTGCTGGCCGTGATGCGCGAACTCAAGCGCGACGGCATGACGATGATGGTGGTCAGCCATGAAATGGGTTTTGCCCGCGCCGCGGCCGACCGGGTCGTCTTCATGGACGGCGGCGTGATCGTCGAGCAAGGTCCGCCGCAGGACGTCTTTGGCGCCCCCCGTCAACCCCGCACGCAGGCCTTCCTGGCCCGCATGGCGGAGCATGCCGCGTAAGCGGCCCGGTGAGCGCTCCATGGATCTGAAAGCCCTGCTGTTCTCATTCTTCAACGCCGAGGTCGCGTGGCGCTATCTGCCCGACATCCTGGCCGGCATGTGGGTCACGCTGCAACTGGGCGTGGCCGTGGCCGCCACGGGCGTGGCGCTGGGCCTGGTGCTGGCCGTGGCGCGCGCGCTGCGCATCCGGCCGTTGAATTTCCTGATCATCTGTTTTGCCGACATCCTGCGCGCGCTGCCGCCGCTGGTGGTCATCATGGTGCTGTTTTTCGCGTTCCCGTACATCAACCTGTCGATGTCCGCCTTCGTGGCGTGCTGGCTGTCGCTGTCGCTGGTGCTGGCCGCGTTTGCCGAGGAGATCTTCTGGGCGGGCATCCTGTCGGTGCCGCGCGGCCAGGCCGAGGCGGCGCGCTCCACGGGGCTGAACTGGCTGCAGAGCATGGTGTATGTCGTGATGCCGCAGGCGTTGAGACTGACCGTCGCGCCGCTGACCAACCGCGTCATCGCCATCACCAAGAGCACGGCACTGGGCTCGGTCGTGGGCTTGAGCGAAGTGCTCAACAATGCGCAGTCGGCCAGCAGCAACGCAGGCAACGCCACGCCGCTGACCTTGGCGGCCGTGGCCTGCCTGCTCATCTTCCTGCCGGTGGTGGTGCTGGGACGCTGGACCGAAACGCGGTTCAAGTGGAAGCACTGACCTGGAAGCACTGATCTGGAAGCACGGACCTGGAAGCACGGACCTGAAAACACGGACCCCGGAAAGGACCGCAAACGATCGGCGCGGCCTGCGCAATGCCACGTAAGGCCACGCAGGGCCGCGCAGGCCGGCTAAACACAACAAGGGAGCCCGCAATGGGCCCAGGGGAACCGCATGGACGAAATCCTGCAGAATTTCTTCAATCTGAACGTCTACGCCAACGTCGCGCCCTACCTGCTGCAGGGCCTGGGCCGCACGCTGATGCTGTCGGCCATGGTGATCCCGGTGGGGCTGGCGTCGGGGCTGCTCATCGGCGTGCTGTCCGTCACGCTCAAGGCCCGCTGGGCGCGCGTGCTGCTGGCCATCTACATCGATTTCTTCCGCGCCCTGCCGCCGCTGGTGCTGCTGATCTTCATCTACTTCGGCGCGCCGTTCCTGGGACTGGACCTGCCCAAGCTGCTGGCGGTGGCGGTGGGCTTCATGCTGAACAATTCCTCCTACTACGGCGAGGTCTTCCGCGCCGGGCTGGAAAGCGTGCCGCGCGGCCAGGTCGAAGCGGCGCGGTCCACGGGCCTGTCCGCCTGGCAGACGATGTGGCATGTGCAGATCCCGCAGGCCACGCGCAACGTCATGCCGGATCTCATCAGCAACACGCTCGAAGTGGTCAAGCTGACCACGCTGGCCAGCGCCGTCGCGCTGCCGGAGCTGCTGCGGGTGGCGCGCGACGCCCAGTCGCTGGTCTACAACCCGTCGCCCATCGTGCTGGCGGCGCTGTTCTACCTGGCGCTGCTGTGGCCCGTCGTGCGCCTGCTCAGCCGGCTGGAACACCGGCAGCTTTCCCGGCATTGAGACCGCGGGGGCTGGCAACGCGGGCCGGGGCCCGACGCCCCGGACGCCGGGCGGAGGCCGCCTGTGGGGCGTCCGCCACAATGCGGCGGACCGGCGCCAGTGGCCGTCCGGGCGCGGCCATATAATTCCGCGTAGCGCCGCCCCCCTCGGGCGGCGCGTGCGGCCAGGCCCTTCCGCCTGCGCCGTCCCGCGACCCATAGGATCAAAGCAACACTCATCATGCCCGACCTGGAACCAGACACCGTCTCCGCCCTTGAAGCCCCTGAATTTGCCGCCGCGCAGTTTGTGCGATGGTTCCGAGACGTGGCGCCGTATGTGCATGCATTCCGAGGCAAGACGTTCGTGGTGGCGTTTGGCGGCGAACTGGTGCAGGCCGGCGCGCTGAATGCCCTGGTCCAGGATCTGTCCCTGCTGTCCTCGCTGGGCATCCGGCTGGTGCTGGTGCACGGCTCGCGGCCGCAGGTCAACGAGCAATTGCGCCTGAAGGGCTATACGCAGCAGTTCGACCGGGGCCTGTCCCCCACCGACGCCGCCGCGCTCGAATGCGCCAAGGAAGCCGCCGGCGAGATCCGCCTGGACATCGAGGCGGCCTTCAGCCAGGGGCTGCCCAACACGCCCATGTCGCACGCCCACATCCGCGTGATCTCCGGCAATTTCGTCACCGCGCGCCCCGCGGGCGTGCTGGACGGCGTGGACTACAAGCACACCGGCCAGGTTCGCAAGATCGACGTGGAGGCGCTGAAGTTCGCCATCGAGAAAGCCTCGTCGGTCGTGCTGCTGTCGCCGCTGGGTTTCTCGCCGACGGGCGACGCCTTCAACCTGGCCATGGAAGACCTCGCCACCAGCGTGGCCGTGGCGCTGCGCGCCGAAAAACTCATCTTCCTGTCGCGCTCGCAGGGCGTGCTGAACGACGACGGCACGCTGGACACCGAACTGGCGCGCGTGGATGCCGACGCGCTGCTGGCGGGCGGCGAGCTGGACGAAGAAACCCATTCCTTCCTGCAATACGCCTCGCTCGCGGTCAAGCGCGGGGTGGCGCGCGCCCACCTGCTGCCCTTCGAACTGGACGGCAGCGTGCTGCTCGAGATCTTCACCCACGATGGCGTGGGCACCATGGTGGTCGAGGACACGCTGGACGACCTGCGCCCCGCCACGATCGACGACGTGGGCGCCATCCTCAGCCTGATCGAACCCCTGGAAGCCGACGGCACGCTGGTGCCGCGCCCGCGCAGCGTGGTCGAGCGCGACGTCGAGAACTTCACCGTGCTCGAGCACGATGGCGTCATCTACGGTTGCGCGGCGCTGCATGCCTTCCCCGACGAGCAGATGGCCGAAATGGCCTGCCTGATCGTGCACCCCGAATGGCAGGGCTCCGGCGAAGGCGAAATCCTGCTGCGCCACATGGAATCGCGCGCCCGCGCCGCGGGCGCCAAGCGGCTGTTCGTGCTGACCACCCGCACCTCGCACTGGTTCATGAAGCGCGGCTTCGTGCAAGGCGGCATCGCCGACCTGCCCCGCGAAAAGCAAAACAACTACAACCGCTCCCGCAACAGCCTGGTCTTCATCAAGAAGCTCTGACACCCGCTCCCCGCGCCAATCCGCGGAGGATGGAAGGGGCTTGGCGCCCGGCGCGCGCCAAGCCCGCTAAAATGTGGCGTTATTCATTTTTCCGGCAGCGAACCATGGCCCGTATCGTCAACTGTGTGAAATTGAAGCGTGAAGCAGAAGGGCTGGACTATCCGCCCTATCCCGGCGAAGTCGGCACGCGCATCTGGCAAAGCATTTCCAAGGAAGCCTGGGAAGACTGGAAAGGCGTGCAGACGCGCCTCGTGAACGAAAACCGGCTGAACCTGGCCGACGCCCGCGCGCGCAAGTACCTGCAACAGCAGATGGAACGCTACCTGTTCGAGGACGGCAGCGTCGAAGCCGACGGCTACGTCCCGCCCTCGGCCTGACCCGATACGCCGCGCCCGCGGCGTGCGGCATCGCAAAGCCCCTCGCCCCGCGAGGGGCTTTTGCCTTTTCGCATGCACCCTCAAGATCTCGGCCCCCAAGACCTTAAGATTCACAGACCGCTGACCGTATTAACGCTGTCATGAAAGAAGAATCGCGCCTGCCCATCGCACCTGACCCGTCCCCCGTCATCGAGCGCGCCCTGCGGATCGAACCCGATCGCACGACCGGCACGCTGCGAGACGTGCGCCACGTCGTCATCCTGATGCAGGAAAACCGCTCCTTCGACCACTATTTCGGCACGCTGCCGGGCGTGCGCGGCTTTGCCGATCCGCATCCGGCCCCCACCCCGGCGGGCACGGTCATGACGCAGGCGGACGGCCAGGCCCGCTGCCGTCCCTACGACCTGCAGCCGGAGTGCGCCAGCGACACGCCGGTGGGCTACATCACGCCGCATACCTGGGACGACGCGCAGCGCGCCTGGAACGACGGCCGCATGGACCAGTGGCTGTCCGCCAAGAGCCGGCTGGGCATGGGCGCCTACCAGGGCGCCGACGTGCCGTTCCAGACGGCGCTGGCCAATGCCTTCACGGTGTGCGACGCCTATCACTGTTCGATCCAGGCCGGCACC
The DNA here is from genome assembly GCF_900108985.1 of Achromobacter sp. NFACC18-2. NCBI lineage: Bacteria > Pseudomonadati > Pseudomonadota > Betaproteobacteria > Burkholderiales > Alcaligenaceae > Achromobacter > Achromobacter sp. NFACC18-2. Next base: position 38,621 of record NZ_FNYM01000014.1, read on the forward strand.
AACCCGAACCGGCTGTTCCTGTGGACGGGGACCAACGATCCACAGGGCGCGGCAGGTGGACCGGCGCTCGTCAACACCTATGACCGGCTCGGGCCGGCCACCGAGGGCTACGCCTGGACCACCTATCCGGAACGGCTGCAAGCGGCGGGCGTGGACTGGCGCATCTACCAGGACATGGCGGACAACTACAACGACAACCCGCTCGCTGGCTTCAGGCAGTACCGCAGCCAACACGCAAGCGCGGCGGCCGAGGCGCCGCTGCGCGACCGCGCGCTGGCCACCCGCACCCTGGACGATCTGGCCCGCGACGTGGCGCAGGGCACGCTGCCCGCCGTATCCTGGATCATCGCGTCCGCGGCGGATTCGGAGCACCCCGAAGTGTCCTCGCCCCGCCAGGGCGGCGCCTACACCGAGCGCGTGCTGGACATCCTGACGCGGGACCCCGAAACGTGGAGCCGGTGCGTGCTGTTCGTCACCTATGACGAAAACGATTGCTTCTTCGACCACATGCCGCCGCCCGCGCCGCCCGCGCGCCATCCGGACGGCGAATCGGGCGGCCTGTCCACTGTCGAACTCGATGGCGAATACCATGACGCGCGGCACGGCCCCAGCGCGTCCACGCCGGACGATCCCGCGGCCCTGCACGGCCGCGCCTTCGGGCTGGGTCCGCGCGTGCCCATGCTGGTGGTTTCGCCCTGGAGCCGGGGCGGCTGGGTCAATTCGCAGGTGTTCGACCACACCTCCGTGCTCCGATTCCTGGAAGCGCGCTTCGGCGTCGCCGAACCCAACATCAGCGCCTGGCGCCGTACGGTGGCGGGCGACCTGACGTCGGCCTTCGATTTCGCGGGCGACCGGGGGCCGCATCATCCCGACAGCAACCGCCACACCTGTCCCTTGCCCTATGCGCTGGAGGCCGTGGGCAAGATGGCGGCCGATGGCGAACATTACCGGCTGACGCTGCGCAATCCGGGCAGCGCGGGCGCCGTGCTGCACGTCTATGACCGTCTTGCGCTGACGCGGGCGCCCCGGCGCTACACGGTGGGCGCGGGCGCGCGCCTGGACGACGGCTGGCGGCTGGCGGAAAACGGCGCGTATGACCTGTGGCTGCTGGGGCCGGACGGTTTTCACCGCCAGTTCCGCGGCGATGCGCAGGACGCGGGCATGCTGGAAGCGCAGCTCGTGCCCGTGACCTCGGGCCTGCGCCTGCGGCTGGTCAACCACGGCGACACGCCGCAACCGGTCAGGGTGGAATCGCACATGCAGGACGGCTGGCGCGCCATGGCGCACGTGCCCGCCGGCGGCGCGGTCGAGCTCAAGTACGCGGGCTGCGAGGGATGGTACGACCTGGAGGTGGGTGCGCCGGCGATGCCGGGCTTCGGACGCCGGCTTGCCGGTCGCATCGACGGCGGCAAGCCGGGTGTGCCGGATCCCCGGCTGTGCCAGGGATCGGCGCTGCCGCTTTGAGGCGGCAGGCGGTGGGCGCTTACTGGTCCGAGGTGTCCTCGGACTCTTCTTCACCGCGCGCCAGGCGCTCGGTGTTCTTCACGCCGGTGTGGCGCACGTCGGCGCCCTTGACCATGTAGATCACGCGCTCGGACATGTTCTTGGCGTGGTCGCCGATGCGTTCGAGCGCGCGCGCGATGAAGATCATGTCGATGGCGCGCGAAATGGTGCGCGGATCTTCGATCATGTAGGTGATCAGGTGGCGCAGCGCGCCCTTCCATTCCTTGTCCACTTCCTTGTCGCTGCGCACGACGGCGGCGGCCAGGATGGGATCGAGGCGAGCGAACGCATCCAGCGCCTGGTGCAGCATGGTGCGCACGGCGGCGGCCATGTGGCGCAGTTCGATCACGGGAATGTGGCGCAGTTCGCCTTCATGGACGCGGCGGGCAACGGTGGCGACTTTCTCGGCCTCGTCGCCGGAACGCTCCATGTCGGTCAGCATCTTGGACACGGCCATCAGCATGCGCAGGTCGATGGCGGTGGGCTGGTGCCGGGCCAGGATGCGGCTGATGCTTTCGTCGATCTCGACTTCGTGGCGGTTGACTTCCTTTTCCCGCTCGCGAACCTTATCGACCAGCGACATATCGCCGCTGGCCAGCGCGTCGATCGCCTCCTGGATCATGGCTTCCACCACGCCGCCCATTTGCAAGAATTGCGAACGGACGCTCTCCAGATCGGCGTCGAACTGCTTGTTTGTATGCTCCGTCATCCGGGCTCCCTGCGTGGTTGATCTCATTGCATTGCCCCGAAATAGAAGAGGTTACGAGATGGGCCTGCACAACCGGCAAGGTTATGACCCAAGTGTGACAGGATTATGAATCGAGGCCCCGCCCCCGGCAAGGCGGATCGGCGGGGCCTGCAGGCCGGCGTCTGATCAGCCGGCGCGGTCCAGGCGGCGGATGCCGTTCTGGGTGGCCAGCAGCGCCACGTCGGCGCCCGACAGCGCGAACAGGCCGCAAGTCACGACGCCCGGCAGGTTGTTGACGATGGCTTCGAACGCGGGCGCGTCGGTGATGGACAGCCCGGACACGTCCAGGATGATGTTGCCGTTGTCCGTGACAAAGCCCTCGCGCAGCCGGGGCTGGCCGCCCAGCGCGGTCAGCGCGCGGGCAACGGATTCCCGCGCCATCGGAATGACTTCGAGCGGCAACGGAAACTTGCCCAGCGTCTGGACCAGCTTGGATTCATCGGCGATGCAGATGAAGCGCTCGGCCACCGAGGCCACGATCTTCTCGCGCGTCAGCGCGCCGCCGCCGCCCTTGATCATGTGCAGGTTGGCGTTGATCTCGTCGGCGCCGTCCACGTAGATGGGCATGGTGGAGACGTCGTTCAGGTCCAGCACTTTCAGGCCATGACCCGCCAGACGGGCCGCGCTGCGCTCGGAACTGGCCACCGTGCCGCCGATGCGGCCCTTGAATCGCGCCAGGCCGTCGATGAACAGGTCAGCCGTGGAACCGGTGCCCACGCCGATGATGGCGTCCGGGCCGGCGACCTGTTCGACGAATTCCAGGGCCGCGTCAGCGGCTTGCTGCTTGAGTTCTTGCTGGGAGAGCATGGCGGTAGAAGTGCGGAAAAGTTGCGTGAGCCAGGAAATTTAGCATGCGGCGGTTTCGGGCCAGGCGCGCGCGAGGATCGCGTGCGTGTCGGCGCCGGCGGGCATTTCACCAAACATGCCCCCCGGCGCCTGCAGGCGGCTGGCCACGAAGGCGTCCGACACCGCGGCGGGCGCGTGCTCGATGAGCAAGGCGGCCTGCCACAGGCGCGCCAGGCCGCCGGCGATCCGCCGCGCCTGGAAGGGAGCCTGCTCGGTGTCCGCCAGCAGCGCGCGCCAGCGCGCCAGGGCCTCGTCGTAACCGCGGTGCTGCCCCGCGGCGCGCCCCAGCTCGGCCTCCAGCGCGGGCAGCGCCTCTGGTTCGCGCTGCAACGCCCGCAGCACGTCCAGCGCCATCACGTTGCCCGAGCCCTCCCAGATGGAGTTGACCGGCGTTTCCCGATAGAGCCGGGGCATCGGGCCGTCTTCGACGTAGCCATTGCCGCCCCAGACCTCCATGCACTCGGCCACGGCGGCCACCGCGCGCTTGCAGACCCAGAGCTTGGCGGCAGGCGTGCCCACGCGCACCAGCGCGCGCGCGCCGGCGTCGGCGCGTTCGTCCACGGCCCGCGCCAGGCGCAGGGCCAGCGCCATGGCCGCTTCGCTTTCCAGGGCCAGGTCGGCCAGCACATTGCGCATCAGCGGCTGTTCGACCAGCCGCTTGCCGAACGCCTGGCGGTGCAGCGCATGATGCGCCGACTGCGCCAGCGCCTGGCGCAACAGCGCGGCGCTGCCCAGCACGCAGTCCAGCCGCGTCGTGCCCGCCATTTCGAGCAGCACCGACAGGCCGCGTCCGGGCTCGCCGACCATGACACCCCAGGCCTCTTCGAACTCGACCTCCGAGCTGGCGTTGCTGCAATTGCCCAGCTTGTCCTTCAGGCGCCGCACGCGCACGGCGTTGCGCGGGCCGTCGGGGATCCAGCGCGGAACGAGAAAGCAGCAGAGGCCCTCGTCCGTCTGGGCCAGCACCAGGTGCGCATCGGCCTGCGGCACCGAGAAGAACCATTTGTGCCCCACGAGCTGATACGCGCAACCGCGCCCGGGCGCGCCCAGCGGCATGGCGCGCGTCGTGACCGCCCGCAGGTCCGAGCCGCCCTGCTTTTCCGTCATGCCCATGCCGATCAGGGCGCTGCGCTTGGCGCCGAGCGGCGCATCGGCGGGGTCGAATTCCCGCGAATACAGCGCGGGCAGCCACTGGCCGGCGAAGTCCACCACGCCGGCGGGCTCGCGCTGCAGCAGCGGCACGGCGGCGAAGGTCATGGTGGTGGGGCACAGGGTGCCGGCCTCGACCTGGCCCTGCATCAGGTAGGCGGCCGCGCGCGCCACCTGCGCTCCCGGCGCGGGCTGCATCCAGGCGCGGCTGTGCAGGCCGCGGGCCATGATGCCGGTCATGAGCAGGTTCCAGGCGGGGTGGAACTCGATGCGGTCGACGCGATGGCCCGCCCGGTCGTAGCTGACCAGGCGCGGCGGACTGCGGTTGGCCTCGGCCCCCGCGGCCAGCGTTTGCGCGCGGCCCAGCCAGGCGCCGTGGGCGTTCAGGTCGCCCGCCCAGGCCTGCGCACCCTCGCGGCGCACGGCCTCGCGCAGGGCGGGATCGGTGTCGTACAGGGAATAGTCTTCCAGGGGCGGAACCTGGTTGAACACGGTGTGCGTCGCGAACGATGACATGGAATCCCCCTGATTCGATCGGCCGCCGCGCCGCATGGACGTGTGCCCGTATGCGCGGCGCGGCCTGCCCCGCGGGCCCCGGCGCTAGACAGCCATGGGCGCCGTCAGCGTCCAGGGCCGCAGGGCCTCGATCTGCGCGGCCAGTTCCAGCAGTTGCGCCTCGGCGCCGAGCGGCCCCATGACCTGGATGCCGATCGGCAACCCGTCGGCGGACATGCCGAACGGAATGGAAATGGCCGGCATGCCCGTCAGGTTGGCCAGCGGCGCAAACGGCGAATAGCCGATGACGCCCTTCTTGCCCAGACGGTAGGCCAGATAGTCGGCGTTGTCCATGGCGTAGCGGCCGATGGGCGCGGGCGGCTGCGCCAGCACCGGGCTGAGGAACAGGTCGAAGCCCTGGGCGCCATCGCGATGCAGGAATCGCCCGACGCGCCGGGTGATCTCGTGGCAGGTATCGACGCAGGCCACGTATTGCGCGCCGGAGATTGCGCGGGCGTATTCGCGCGCGCCCAGTGTGGTAGGTTGCAGTTCGTCGGCGGCCAGGCGCCTGCCCCGCGCGGCGACGAAACTGTCGATGGCATTGGCCGCCGCGCTGGCGATCAGCGGCAGCATGGGCGACAGGACTTCCTCGGAGCCCGCGGGCGGCGCGGCCGGCACCAGTTCGTGTCCCAGCGCGGCAAGGAACGCGGCGGCCTCGTCCAGCGTGGCGGCCACGTCGGGATGGATGGCGCCGCCTTCGTAGGTGGTATTGACGAAGGCGATGCGCCGCCGGGGCGCCGCGCGCGGATCCGCGGCCACCCGGGCCACCACCGCGCGGAAGGATTCCGGGGGCTGGGCGGGCGCGGCATAGGGCGCGCCCACGTCGGCGCCCGCGCTGATGTCGAGCGAGGCCGCGCAGTCGCGGACGGACAGGGTCATCATGTGTTCGGTGGCCAGGCCGCCCCAGCCCTCGCCCTTGAGCGGGCCCAGCGGCATCAGGCCGCGCGAGGGCTTCAGGCCCAGCACGCCGCAGCACGACGCCGGAATGCGGATCGAACCGCCGCCGTCGCTGCCATGCGCGATGCGCACCATGCCGCTGGCCAGCGCCGCGCCCGCGCCGCCGCTGGAGCCGCCGGCGCTGTGGCCCCGCTTCCAGGGGTTCTGGGTGGCCGGTCCGTAGACGGGGGATTCGGTCGTGGGGCTCAGGCCAAGTTCGGCGCTGGTGGTGCGGCCGAAAGGAATCAGGCCGGCGCGGCGATAGCGCTTGACGAGGTCGGCGTCGACATTCCACTGCACCTGGCCGTACAGCACCGAGCCCATCGCGCTGGGCAGGCCGATGGCGGCGGTGCCCAGGTCCTTGAGCAGGGTGGGCACGCCCAGGAACGGCCGGTCGCGCAACTGCGCCAGGCGCTGGTCGGACGACAGGGACGCCAGTTCGTCGTCCAGCGCCTGCGCCAGCCGCAGGCCGGCTTCCGCCTGCACGCCGCAGGCCGCGTTGATGGACGGGTTGCGGGCCGCGACGCGCGCCAGCGCCTGCTGCATGGCAGCCAGCGCCGTGGTGGCGCCTTGGGCGATGTCGGCGCCCAGCGCCGTCGCGTCGAGGGGAGAGGAATCATGGCGTTCTGCGATGCTCATGCTGACGATGCTCCAGGGATCGACGGCGAAGTGCCGCATGCATGAGGATATCGGCTGCGGGGACGGGCAACAAGCGCGCCCCCGGGCGGGAATGGGTCCGAATCTTCCGGACCCCCGCGTCAGGCGGCGCCGGCGGACGGCGCGCGGGGCGCGTCGGTGTCCTCGTCGGCCTGCGCCGCATCGGCAGCGTCCGTGCCCAGCAGGCGCAGCGCATCGGCCTCGGGCAGCGCTTCCACGCCCTTCAGGTTCCGGAGCATCGCGCGGGTGCGCACTTCGGTCTGCCCGATCTTGTTGCTGGCCGTGTCCAGGGTCTTCTTGACGCTGGCCAGGGATTCGCCGAACTTGCCGAATTCAGTCTTGACCGCCCGCAGCACCTGCCACACCTCGGACGAACGCTGCTCGATCGCCAGCGTGCGGAACCCCATCTGCAGGCTGTTCAGCAGCGCCGCCAGGTTGCTCGGACCCGCCACATTGACGCGCAGGTCATGCAGCTTGTCCAGCAGGCCGGGCCGGCGCAGCACCTCGGCATACAGGCTTTCCGTGGGCAGGAACATGATCGCGAAGTCGGTGGTGTGGGGCGGTGCGATGTATTTGCCGGCGATCAGGCGCGCCTGCACTTCGACCGCCCTGCCCAGCGCGGCCCCGGCCATCTTCACGCCCTCGGCGTCCGCCGCCTCCTGCGCGTCCATGAGGCGCTCGTACTCTTCCTTGGGAAACTTGGCGTCGATCGGCAGCCAGACGGGATCGCCGCCGTCGCCGCGGCCGGGCAGGCGGATCGCGAATTCGACGGCCGCGTCGCTGCCCGGGACGGGCTTGACGTTGGCGGCGTACTGGTCCGGCGTCATGTTGTCTTCGATCAGCCTGGCCAGTTGCACTTCGCCCCACGTGCCGCGGGACTTTACGTTGGTCAGCACCCGCTTCAGGTCCCCCACCCCGGCCGCCAGCGCCTGCATTTCGCCCAGCCCCTTGTGCACGGCCTCCAGGCGGTCGGAGACCAGCTTGAAGGATTCACCGAGCCGCTGCTCCAGCGTGGCGTGCAGCTTTTCGTCCACGGTGCGGCGCATCTCGTCCAGTTTGGCGCTGTTGTCCGACTGCAGGGACTGCAGACGCTGGTCCACGGTGGCGCGCACTTCCATCAGGCGCCGCTCGTTGATCTGGATGAGTCCCTGCAACTGCTCCGAAAACCCCGCGGCAAAGCGCGCCAGCGATTCGGCCGATTCGGCGCGCGCGGCCTGCGCGTCGCGCGACAGGCCCGCGCGCAAGTCGCCATGCGACTGCGACAGTTCCACGCGCAGGGCGCGCGTGGAGTCGGAAAACTCGCTGCGCAGGCCGCGCTGGCCCTCCGCGATGTCTGCGCGCAGTGCGCGCTCGGTTCTCTCCAGGCCCTCCAGCACGGCGTCCAGGCGGGCATCGGAAGCGGACGGACGCAGCCACGCCAGCACCGCGGCCACAAAGGCCAGCACGGCGCCGCCGGCGGCGACCCAAAGCAGAATGTCGTTCAAAAGAGGCGTCTCCAAAGCGCGAATTGTAGGACTCATCCCGCCCCGCGTTCCAGCCGATTGCAGCGGCGGGCGGAAAGACGCGGCAAGGACAACCGGATTACACTGGCGGCCAGCCCAACAGATCCGCCCGCCGCATTGAACTCCGCCGATCGCTCCGCCTGCACGCCTGACGTTTCCTTCCAATCCGTGTTCGGACCGCTGGACCTGGATTCGGAAACGCCGCTGGCCACGGGCGGAGACCGCCACATCTTCCAGCACCCGCATTCGCCGGCCCTGCTCGTCAAGGTCATGGACATGCGCGCGCGCGCCATCTACCTGGATGCCCGGCCGTTCAAGCGCTGGTACAAGCAGTATCAGCGCGAAAGCGCCTACCGCGTCTACCTGAACGAAATCTCGGAATACGTCACCACCACCACCCGCCCCTCCGGCGTATGGCAGGTGCCGATGGCGCGCGTGGTCGGCGTTGCGCAAACCTCGCTGGGCCTGGGCCTGGTGGTCGAAAAGATCACCGATGGCGCCGGCAACATGGCGCCGACGGTGACCGACCTGGCACTCAAGGGCCAGCTGGACGATGCCCTGAAGGCGCAACTGGATGAATTCTTCGACGATCTTGCCGACGCGCATGTCGTGGTGCACGACATGTCGGCCAGCAATATCGCGGTGGGCCTGAACGCCGACGGCAAACCGGGGCTGTATCTTATCGACGGCTTTGGCGTGCTGCCCCTGATTCCGCTGTATGCCTGGAGCAAGCGGCTCAATCGCCGGCGTATCCAGCGCAAGTATGCGCAGTTGCGCGAATCGCTGGCCAGGCGCGTGCGCGAAGCCGGCTTCTAGCCGCCCGCCGGCGCCTCGGGCAGGATGATGCCCTGGCGGTCCACCCAGACATAGTCATGCCCGGCGCGCTGGCCGCGCCGCAACGGATTGCGCGTGCAGAAGGCGACGTAGGCCGGGTCCACGAACCGATAGCTCAGGTGTTCGTCGCGCCCGGCCGGAATGCCCAGCCGGGTGGTGCACACGAGGAAAGGCGGCGCTTCGCCCACGTCTTCGACATACAGCGCTTGAGGATCGAAACGGCGGGCGTCCCAATCCGGCACCTTCAGGCCCAGCGATCGGCAAAGCAGCGTCTGGCCCGCGCAGAGCGCGCCCAGCGGCCGCGGCCGGCCTTGCGCGTCGGGGTTCAGTTCGCGCATGCGGGCAAGCGCCTCGGGCCCGGACAGCGCATCGGTCCAGGGATAGGCGGACTTGATCAGCACGGCATTGCCCGGACCGCCCGCGCTGAAATTCAGCGAATCCCCGCCCCGCGCGTAATACATATAGATGGTGCCGCCGTCCATGAACAGGGCGCGGCGCTTGTGGGTGTAGCCCAGCGAGGCATGGCTGCCCCGCTCTTCCAGATAGTAGGCTTCGGTCTCGATGATGCGGGCCGACAGCCACAGGCCGCCGACCCGGTGGCGGATCACCTTGCCCGGCAGCTCGCGCGCGAGCTGGGCCGCATCGCGGTCGAAGAAGGCGTCGGGCAGCGCCCGGCCGGCCAGCCCCGCGGACTCAGGCGAAACGTTCGCCGTAGCGCTTTTCACTGAAGCCAACGCTCACCTCGCCATCCGGCGTCACCGTGACCGGGCGGCGCACCAGCGCCGGGTACTCGGCGATCAGCTTGGTCCACTGCGCGTCGGTGTGGGCCGTCTTGCGCTCTTCGGGCAGATTGCGCCAGGTCATCGAGGCGCGGTTGACCAGCTTTTCCCAGCCGCCGACCTGCTCGGACCAGGACTTGAGCGTGGCGGCCGGCACCGGCTCGTCGCGGTAGTCGACGAAGGCGTGATCGACGCCGTGCTCGGTGAGCCAGTCGCGAGCCTTGACGCAGGTGCTGCACTTGGCCAGGCCATACAGGGTGGTTTGCTTCATTTGGATTCGGACTCCTTGCGCCATTGCATGCGGTTGGCGAGGATCACGCAGGTGCCCACCGCCAGGATGAACAGGGTGGCCAGCGCGTTGATCTCGGGCTTGAGGCCCAGGCGCACCCGGGAGAAGACCTCCATGGGCAGCGTGCTGGACCCGGGGCCGGACAGGAACGACGCGATGACGACGTCGTCCAGCGACAGCGTGAACGACAGCAGCCAGGCCGACGCCAGCGCGGGCGCGATGAGCGGCAGCGTGATCTTGAAGAACACGGTGATGGGCGTGGCGCCCAGGTCCAGCGCCGCTTCTTCCAGCGAGCGGTCCAGGTCGCGGATGCGGGTCTGGATGACGACGGCCACGAAGGCCATGCACAGCGTCACGTGTCCCACCCAGATCGTGAACATGCCGTTCTGCTCGGGCCAGCCCAGCGTGCCGCGCAGTTCCACGAACATCAACAACAGCGAGATGCCCAGCACGACCTCGGGGATCACCAGCGGTGCGCTCAGCATGCCCACGTACAGCGCAAAGCCGCGAAAGCGCCCCATGCGGCTCAGCACGTAGCCCGCCCAGGTGCCGATGATAACCGCCGCGGTGGCGGTCAACACGGCGATGCGGAACGACAGCCAGGCCGCGCGCAGCAGCGCGTCGTCGTTGACCAGCGAGTGATACCAGCGCAGCGAAAACCCCGTCCACGACGTGACGGACGGGGATTCGTTGAACGAAAACACCATCAGGCTGAGGATGGGCACGTACAGGAAAAAGTAGCCCAGTCCCAGGACCAGGGCGCGCAGCGTCTTGTTGGGACCGTTCATGCGCGGCCTCCGGCCTGGCGCTGCTGCCTGACCTGGCTGTACTGGAAATAAACCAGCGGCACGAGCAGCAGCAGCACCATCACGCACGTCACGGCCGATGCCATCGGCCAGTCGGCGTTGTTGAAGAATTCATTCCACATCACGCGTCCGATCATCAGCGTGTTGGCGCCGCCCAGCATTTCCGGAATCACGTATTCGCCCACGGCGGGGATGAACACGAGCATGGCGCCGGCGATCACGCCCTGGCGCGACATCGGCACCGTGATTTGCCAGAACGCCTGCCAGGGCTTGGCGCCCAGGTCGTAGGCGGCCTCCAGCAGGCGCAGGTCCATCTTCACCAGCGTCGCGTACAGCGGCAGGATGAAGAACGGCAGATAGGCATAGACCATGCCGATGTACACGGCGAGGTCGGTCCGGTAGATCTCGAGCGGGCTGGAAATAAGGCCCAGGGCCTGCAACAGGTTGTTCAGCAGGCCGTCGTTGCGCAGGATGCCCACCCAGGCATACACGCGCAGCAGCAGCGAAGTCCAGAACGGCAGGATCACCGCCAGCAGCAACAGGTTGCGCACCCGCGCCGAGGAACGCGCGATGTAGTACGCGATGGGATAGCCGATCAGCACGCAGACCAGCGTGGTGATGCCGGCGATCTTCACCGAGCTGAGGTAGGTCCGGACGTACTGGTCTTCCGTGAACAGCAGGATGTAGCCGCGCAGGTGCAGGCTGAACTGGATGGCCTCGTCCTGGAACTGCGCCAGCGACGTGTAGGGCGGAATGCCGAATTTCATTTCGGCAAAGCTGATCTTCAGCACCAGCAGGAAGGGCAGCAGCAGGAACAGCACCAGCCAGGCAAACGGCGGCACCACGGCCAGGGCCCGGCCCGACGGGAGCCAGTCGCGGGGCGAAAAGCGGATCATGACGCAAGCACCGTCGCGCTGTCGGCGTCCCAGCTCACGAAGATCTCTTCGTCGATGCCCGGCGCATCCATCTGGGCGAGCAGGCGGCTGGGCACGCTGGCCTCGACCGTCTTGCCGGAATCCAGGCGGATCTGATAGAGCGCGTAGCTGCCCATCCAGGCCATGTGGCTGACCATGCCGTGCGCCCAGTTGTAGTCGCCGTCGGGCTGCTCGCGCGACACCAGCAGGCGCTCGGGGCGGATGGACACGTGCACTTCCATGCCCAGGGGCTCGCTCACGCCGTGGTTCACGTAGAGCGGCCGGCTCAGTTCGGCGCATTCGATGGCGACGTGGTCGGGTTCGTCGACCACGATGGTGCCGGTGAACATGTTGGTCGAACCGATGAAACTGGCGACGAAGCGCGAATTCGGGAAGGCGTAGACGTCCTGGGGCGTGCCGCACTGGACGATCTGGCCTTCGGTCATGACGGCCAGGCGGTGCGCCATGGTCATGGCCTCTTCCTGGTCGTGGGTGACCATGATGCAGGTCACGCCGACCTGCTCCAGGATCTTGACGAGCTCGATCTGCGTCTTCTGGCGGATCTGCTTGTCCAGCGCCGACATGGGCTCGTCCAGCAACAGCAGCTTGGGACGCTTGACCAGGCTGCGCGCCAGCGCCACGCGCTGCTGCTGCCCGCCGGAGAGCTGGTTGGGCTTGCGGCGGGAATAGCCCGCCATCTGCACCAGGTCCAGCGCCTCGAACACGCGGTCATGGATTTCCGCGCGGTCCACGCCTTCCTGCTTGAGGCCGAAGGCCACGTTGGCCTCGACCGTCATGTGCGGGAACAGCGCATACGACTGGAACATCATGTTCACGGGCCGGCGGTACGGCGGCACGCTGGTGATGTCCTCGCCGTCCAGCAGGATCTGGCCCGAGGTGGTTTCTTCGAAACCCGCCAGCATGCGCAGCAAGGTGGACTTGCCGCTGCCGGAGCTGCCCAGCAGCGCGAAGATTTCGTTGCGCTTGACGGACAGGTTGACGGAACGCACGGCAACCACGTCGCCAAAGATCTTCACCACGTCGGAGACCCGGACGAACTCGTCCGGGTCCGCCGAGTGCGGCGCCGAGTAACGGCTGTCGTTCATGATGACTAATTTCCCAACTTCAGCTCGGACCACAACTTGTTCTGCAGGCGCGCGATGTTCAAGGGCAGCGCCTTGATCACGTACAGCGTCTTGGAAACCTCGGCCGGCGGGTAGATCATGGGATTGTCAGCCACGTCCTTGTTCACGTACTGCCGCGCCTCTTTGTTGGCGTTGGGGTAGAACATGGTGTTGGTGATGGCCGCGTGGACCTTCGGCGTCTCGATGTAGTTGATGAAGGCCAGCGCCTCTTCGGGGTGCGGGGCGTCCTTGGGGATGACCATCAGGTCGAACCACGCCGGCGCGCCGCCCTTGGGAATGAAGTAGTTCACTTCGTAGGGCTTCTTGGCGTCCTGCGCGCGCTTGCGCGCGATCATGACGTCGCCGGAGAAGCCGTAGACCATGCACAGGTCGCCCACGGCCAGCTCGTCGATGTAGCCAGACGAGCTGAACTGGCGGATGTACGGGCGGATCTTCTTCAGGACTTCCATCGCGGCCTGGTAGTCGGCGGCGTTGGTGCTGTTGGGGTCCTTGCCCAGGTACTTGAGCACGGCCGGAAAGACCTGCGCGGCTTCGTCCAGCATGGAGATGCCGCATTCCTTCAGCTTGGCGGCGTTCTCGGGCTTGAAGAGCATGTCCCAGCTGGCGAGGTCCACGCCGTCGCCCATGATCTGCTTGACCTTGGTGACGTTGTAGCCCAGGCCGTTGGTGCCGTAGCCCCACGGAATGGCGTGTTCATTGCCGGGATCGACCGTGGCGACGAGCGCCATGATTTCGGGATCCAGGTACTTCCAGTTGGGGATCTTGGACTTGTCCAGCTTCTGGAAGAGGCCCGCCTCGATCTGGCGCGAGGCGTAATGGGTGGACGGGACAACGACGTCGTAACCCGACTTGCCGGCCAGCAGCTTGGCCTGCAGCGCGTCGTTGCTGTCGTAGACGTCGTAGCGGACCTTGATGCCGGTTTCCTTTTCGAAACCCGGGATCGTGTCCGGCGCCGTGTATTCGGCCCAGTTATAGACGTTGACGACCTTATTCTGCGCCACGGCCGCCGATGTGGCCGCCGCAACCAGCACCGCGCCGAGCGCCCAGCGCATTCCCGCCTTCAGTTTCATTATGACCAGCCCCCTTGCTCTATGCCGTATGCGACAGAAGTACCAAAAGGCGAAATGATAAAGCTTTTTAGCGATCACCTGACCAACTTTGGGGGGTAAATGGCGCCATTCCCCGGGCCTGCGTCCGCGAGCGGATCGGCCGGTCAGGGCTGGATTCCAACGCCCCACGCCGTCCAGTAACTGTCCCGCAGCCGCAGCCAGAACCGTTCGCCGGCCTCGCCGCCCACCTTGCGCAACGACCTGCGCAGCCGCTCCAGGTTGGCCTGGCGCTGCCGGTCGGTCAACGCGCCCTGGGTGCCCCGGTCGAAATCGATGAGCCAGACCCGGCCGTCATTGCCGATGAGGATGTTGAACGCGTTCAGGTCGGCATGCCAGACGCCTGCCCGGTGCATGCGCGCGATGGCGTCGGCCACGGGCTGCCAGAGGGGCTCGGACAGCGCCTGCGCCAAGGGGCGCACGCCGGGAATGCGCTCGACGATGATGGCCGCGCGGTAGATCGGGCCCTGCCGCCAGTACGCGGCGGCCAGCGGGGCGGGCACCGGCAAGCCCTGGGCGCGCAGCGCGGCCAGCAGCCGGTATTCACGGAAGCTGCGCGTGCGGGATTCGCCGTTCCAGAGATAAGCGTCGCGGCTGATGCGGGCGATCATGCCGCCGCGGCGGTAGCGCCGCAGCACGCCCTGCCATCCCTGGCCCTGCACGAACCACGCAGCCTGGCGTCCGCCGGCGTCCACCGGACGCGCCAGTTCGCCGTAGTGCGCGGGATTGAAGATTTCCGGACCGGCGTCCGCCAGGCGGCCGGCATCGCTGAGCATGGCGCCCGCCAAGGGGCCGGTCCAGGACGTGCGCCGCGCGCCGGAACGATCATCACCCTTCACGGTTGCGCATCCAGTCGGCCACGCCGTAGAAGGATTCGAGCAGGCGCTCGACCAGGACGGGCTCGATGCCCTCGTCTTGCATGGCGCGTCCGATGCACGTCACCCACTGGTCGCGCTCGACCTCGCCGATGGAGAACGGCAGGTGGCGCGCCCGCAACCGGGGGTGGCCGAAGCGTTCTATATAGTGGTCCGGACCGCCGAAGTACCCGCACAGGAACCAGAACAGCTTGTCGCGCGCCGCATCCAGGCTGGGGCCGTGGGCGGCGCGCAGCTCCTTGAGGTCGGGCTCGATGTCCATCAGGTCATAGAAACGGTCGACGAGGGCGCGCACGCCGGCTTCGCCGCCAAGAAGGTCAAACACGGTGCGGGAATTTTCCACGGGTTCTGAAATGGATTGGACGCGGGACGTCATCAGGTTTCTCGAAGGGTGACGAGCGGCGGCGTGCGCAGGACGCCGCGCAGGGCCAGCGCCCCGCCGGCCCAGGCGCCCAGCATGCCCGTGCCGATGCCCGCCAGCCAGGGCCAGAGGCTGAGGGTAAAGGCGAAGTCGAACACCTGGGTTGATAAAGCCCAAGCGATCGCCGTGGCGCCCGCGGCCGCCAGCAGGCCCGCCAGCCCGCCCACGGCCCACAGCTCGATGCGCTGGGACCGGGCAAGCTGGCGCCGCGTGGCGCCCAGCGCGCGCAGCACGGCGGCCTCGCGCATGCGCTCGTCACGCGTGGCGGTCAGCGCCGCGGACAGCACCAGCACGCCGGCGGCCAGCGTGAACATGAACAGGAGCTGCACCGCGCGGCCGACTTCGTTCAGCACGGACTGCAGCTGCTGCAGGATGGCGCCCACGTCGAACACGGTCAGGTTCGGGAACTCGCGCACCAGGGCGGGCAGCACGGCCGCCTTGTCAGGCGGCAGGTAAAACGAGGTGATCCAGCTCTGGGGCATGTCGGCCAGCGCGGCGGGCGTCAGGATGGCGAAAAAATTGACGCGCATGGTATCCCAATCCACCCGGCGCAGGCTGGTCACGGCCACCTCGACCTGCTGGCCGGCCACGTCGAAACGCATCTTGTCGCCCAGGTTGATGCGCAGGGACTGGGCCAGCCCCGACTCCAGCGAGACCTCGGCCGAGCCCGGCGCCAGCCAGCGGCCCTGCTCGATGCGGTTGGAGGAAGGCAACGTCTCGCCATAGGACAGGTTGAACTCGCGGTCCACCAGGCGCTTGGCGCGCGGCTCTTCGTAATCGTCCGGCCCGACCGGCTTGCCGTTGATGGCGATCAGCCGCCCGCGCACCATCGGCGACAGCGTGATGCGGCCTAGCCCTTCGCGCGTCAGCGCGTCCGTCACGGCCTGGCGCTGGTCGGGCTGCACATTGATGAGGAAGCGGTTGGGCGCGTCGGGCGGCATGGTGCGCTGCCAGCCCTGGATCAGGTCGGTCCGGGTCATGGTCAGCAACAGCAGCGCCATCAATCCGACGGCCAGCGCGCAGACCTGCGTGATGGTGGCCGCCCGGCGGCGCACCACGCCCGCCAGCGCGAAGCGCAGCGCGGGCAGCCCGGCAGCCAGCCGGCGCACCCGCGCCAGGCCGAGGATGCACAGCCACGCCACCAGGGCGAACACCCCGAACGCCCCCAGGAAACCGCCGGCCACCACCCCGCCCAGCTTGGCGTCGCCCGCGAACCACCAGATCAAGAGCGCAAAGCCCGCCGCGCCCAGCGTGTAGCCGAAGGCGCTGCGCGCGCTGATCGTGTCCGCATCGCGCCGCAGCACCCGGGCGGGCGGCACGTGCCGCAGTTGCGCCAGCGCCGGCAGGGCGAACCCCAGCAGGAGCAGCACCCCGGTCAGCACGCCCTGCAGGGCCGGAATGGCCGACGGCGCCGGCAAGGTCGTGTCGATGACCGACCCCAGCAGCATCACCAGCACCTGGTGCACCGCGTAGCCGACCAGGCAGCCGGCCGCGGACGAAAACAGTCCCACCAGGGTGAATTCCAGCGTCAGCATGCGCGAGACCTGGGACTGCACGGCGCCCAGGCAGCGCATGACCGCGATGCCGTCGCGGTGGCGCGTCATGTACCGGCCCGCCGCCAGCGCCACGGCCACGGCCGAGATCAGCACTGCCAGCAGCGCGACCAGCGACAGGAAGCGCTGCGCGCGGTCCAGGGTGCGGCGCACCTCGGGTCGGCCCGATTCCAGCGTGGCCACCTTCTGGCCTCGCTTGAGGTTCTGTTTCAGCCAGGTGGAATACCCGGCCACGGCGTCGGGCTGGCCGGCGACCAGCATGGCATAGCCGATGCGGCTGCCGGGCGCGATCAGGCCGGTGGCCGGCAGGTCGCTGGCGCGCAGCAGCACGCGCGGGGCGACGTTGACGAACTGCATGCCCTTGTCGGGCTCATAGGTGATGACGCGGTCGATGCGCAGGCGGGCGTCGCCCACATTCAGGCTGTCGCCCACTTTCAGGTTCAACAGCGCCAGCAACTGGCCGTCGACCCAGACCGCGCCTTCGGGCGGCACATCGCGCGTGGGGGCATCGGGCGCGAACGGCGCATCCGCGACCCGCAAGGCGCCGCGCAGCGGATAGCCCGGCTCCACGGCCTTCAGCGCCGCGAGCTGCGCGCCGTCGCCCGCTCCCACCATGGAGGGAAACTGCCATGTACTGGACACGGTGAGCCCCCGCTCGCGCGCCGCGTCCTTGAAGGCGGCGGGAACGGGCTCGTCGGCGTCCAGCACCAGATCGGCGCCGAGCATCTGCCCGGCGTCGCGCTCCAGCGCCCGCCCGACGCGGTCGGCCAGGAACCCCACGCTGGTCACGGCCGCCACCGCCACCACCAGGGCCAGGACCAGCAGCCGCAGCTCGCCGGCGCGCGCGTCGCGCATCATCATCCGGGCGCCCAGGCGCAATGTGGACCAGAAACCAGGGCGCTTGGCCTGTGACATATCAGGGAAATCCATCATTCATCTATGTTAACTAAGGGCCTGTAGGGCGTCCGAATCCCGATATCATCCCGGGGCGGGAGGCAAAGCCGCCCCTAAAGATAACCAATTCCGGAGAAGACAATGCGTAAATCCTGGCTTGCTGCCACGATTCTGGCCGCCTGCGCGGCCGCCACATCCCTGCCCTCGGCGGCCCAGACCACCCTGAAGATGGCCTACGCCCTGTCGACCTCGTCGCACTACGGCGCCGGCGCCGAAGCGATGGCCAAGTCCATCGAGGCCTCCACCAACGGCAAGTTCAAGGTCCAGCAATTCGCCAACAGCGCGCTGGGCGGCGAACGCGAAGTCATCGAAGGCCTGCAGATCGGCACCATCGACCTGGCCATCGTTTCGACAGGCGCCACCCTGAATTTTGTTCCCGAGACCGGCGTTTTCGACATCCCCTTCCTGCTGCGCGACCTGGACCACGCCCGCAAGGTGCTGGACAGCAAGATCGGCCAGGACATGCTGGCCAAGTTCCCCAGCCGCGGCATCGTGGCGCTGGCCTGGGGCGAACAGGGCTTTCGCCACCTGACCAACAACGTGCGTCCGGTCAAGACGCCGGCCGATGCCAAGGGCCTGAAGATCCGCACCACCGAGAACCCGATCCACATCACGGCCTTCCGCCAGATCGGCATCCTGCCCACGCCGATGGCCTGGCCCGAAGTGGCCACCGCCCTGCAGCAGGGCACGATCGACGGCCAGGAAAACCCGCTGTCGGTGATCACGTCGGCCAAGCTGTCGCAGATGCAGAAGTACCTGTCCCTGACCGGTCACGTCTACGGCCCGGCCCTGGTGCTGATGTCCGCCAACGTCTATGAAGGCCTGTCGGCCGCCGACAAGGCCAACTTCGACAAGGCCGGCAAGGAATCGGCGCAGGCCATGCGCGCCTATGTCGACAACATCGAAAAGACGGGCGTCGAGCAACTGAAGAAGGAAGGCATGCAGGTGACGGAAGTGGACCGCGCCGCCTTCGCCGCCGCCGTGGAACCGGCCTACCCCGAGTACTACAAGAAGTTCGACAAGAAGCTGATCGACTCGATCCGCGACACCAAGTAAGCAGGCGCGGCCCCCCAGCGGGGCCGCTCGTCCTGCGGGCGGAACCGGCGCGCGCCGCGTGGCCGCCCCGCCTCTTACGCGTCTATCGCCACCGGGATTTACCATGCGTTTGCTCTGCGCTTTCGACCGAGGCCTCTTCAGGCTGGTCTCGGTCCTGGCCCAACTCTTGCTCGTGGCCGCCGCGGCCGCCGCGTTCTACCAGGTCATCGCCCGCTTCGTGCTGCAATCGCCCGCCGACTGGAGCGAGGTCCTCACCCGCGCGCTGCTGATCTGGACCGTGCTGCTGGGCGTGGCCCTGGCCTTCCGCCACGGCGCCATGATCAGCGTGGAACTGCTGCGCAACCTGCTGGGCGGCAAGCGCCGCCGCGTGCTCGAAGCCGTCATCGGCCTGATCTGCGCCGGCTTCCTGGGCTTTCTGGCCTGGATCGGCGGCAACATGACCTACCGCGTGCGCTTCCAGACCGTGCCCAGCCTGGACATCTCGATTTCCTGGATCTACCTGGCGATCCCCGTGGGCGCCACGCTGGCCGCCATCGCCGTGCTGGCCCGCTGGTGCGCCGGCCAAGAAGAAGACGTGCCCCTGCGCAACGACGCGCAAGGCTGAGCCGTCCCTACAGAACCCCTGCAGCAGATATCGCCATGTCCCAATTAATGATTGTCTCGATGCTGATTTTCTTCGGGCTGTCCGTGCCGGTCGCCGTGTCGATCGGACTGGCCAGCCTGGCGGGCGTCGGCACCGCCGGCCTGCCCTGGGTGGTCGTCGCCCAGCAACTGTATGCCGCGCTGGACAAGTATCCCCTCGTCGCCATTCCCTTCTTCATCCTGGCCGGCAACCTGATGGAAGCCGGCGGCATCTCGGAACGCATGGTGGAGTTCGCCAAGAGCGTGGTGGGCGGCATCCAGGGCGGGCTCGCGTGCGCCTGCGTGCTGACCTGCATGATCTTCGCTGCTGTGGCGGGCTCCAGCGTGGCCACCACCTTCGCGGTCGGCGCGATCCTGATCCCCGCCATGGTCCGGCACGGCTACCCCGCGCCCTTCGCGGCGTCGCTGCAGGCCAGCGCGGCCGAACTGGGCGTGATCATCCCGCCGTCGATCCCGATGATCCTGTACGCCGTGTCCACCGACACCTCCACCGGCGAGCTCTTCATTGCCGGCGTCATGCCCGGCATCCTGATCGGCGCGGCGCTGATGCTCTACGTCTGGCTCTATGCCAAGCGCAACAACCTGGGCAAGCGCGACGGCGAGGGCCGCCTGCCGCTGTGGCCGGCCTTCAAGAACGCCTGGCTGGCGCTGCTGATGCCGGTCATCATCCTGGGCGGCATCTACGGCGGCATCTTCACCCCCACGGAGGCCTCGGTCGTGGCCGTCGTGTACGCCGTGTTCGTGGGCAAGTTCATCTACCGCCGCCTCAGCTTCCGCCAGCTTTCCGTCACGCTGCACAAGTCGGTGGTGTCCACCGCCGTCATCATGTTCGTGATCGCCAACGCGGGCGTCTTCAGTTTCCTGCTCAACCGCGCCGGCGTACCGGACGCGCTGGGCGTGTGGCTGTCCCAGATCTTCGACACCAAGTTCACCTTCCTGATGGGCATGAACGCCGCACTGTTCCTGATCGGCATGTTCATCGAGACCTCGGCGTCCATCGTGGTGCTGGCGCCCCTGCTGCTGCCGGTGGCGCTGAAATTCGGCGTCGAGCCGGTGCACTTCGGGATCATCATGGTGGTCAACCTGGCGCTGGGGATGATCACGCCGCCGTTCGGCGTGAACCTCTTCGCCGCCAGCGCGGTGGCCAAACTGCCGCTGGAGCGCCTGATCAAGCCGCTGATCCCGTTTGTCGCCGTCGTGATCGTGTGCCTGCTGCTCATCACCTACTGGCCGGGACTTTCGCTGGGGCTGCGCGACCTGGTGTATGCAAAGTAATTTGCCCGTTCCAGCGACGCGAGGGCCAGCGCCTGCGCCAGCGCGGCCCGGTACGAATCGATGACCGGCACGCGGGGCGCTCGCGGCAGGCAGGGCAGATAGCCCGCCAGCGCGGCCCCCGCCACGATCACCACGTCGGCGCCCTGCTCCACGGCCGAATCCAGCGCGTTGGCGACCACGGCGGCCGATTCCGTTGACCGGGACGCGTAGTCCAGCGCATTGCCCGGCAACGCGTGGATCCCCGCGCAACGGGCTTCCACCCCCCACTGCCGGACCTGCTCGCGCAGCATGCCGGGCCAGCGCTGGCCCACCGTCACGATGGCATAGCGGTCGCCGCGCTGCATCGCCGTCATGATGGACGCCTCGGCCATCCCGACCACCGGCGCATTCAGGCGCTCGCGCACCGCGCCGATGCCCGGCTCACCAAAACAGGCCAGCACGCAGGCGTCAAAGGGCGTCTCGGCCTGCGCCGCCTCGCTTTCGACCGCGGCCAGCACGGCATGCGCCGACATGGCCGCGTCCGCCCGGCTGGCGACATAAGGGGGACCGAAGGGCGCCGTGACGGCGCGCAACTGAACGGCGGTGCCGAAGAAGGCGCGCGCCTGGCCCGCCAGGCTGTCGGTCAGCGTAGCGGTGGTGTTGCCATTGACCACCAGGAGGCGATAGGGAGCGGGGCCCGACCGTTCGGCCGTCGGGCAATCCAGGGTGTGGGGCATGGGTCCTCTGCACGTCGGGGCATGTATACAAAGTATGTCAACAATGCACCCGACCCGCGTCGGCCCTCAAGCTATCGCTAACCCTTGCCGCGCCGCGAGGGCCGCAGCCGCCGCGCGGCGCGTGACGCCCCGCGCGCCCATCAGGCGGCAGGGGACGCAGAATGAGAAAAGCGCCCGGTCGGGGCGCCTTTTTCGTTCTGGGGGCTAGATTTCGCGCTCTTCCGTCTTGAGGTTGTTGTCGCGGGCGAAGTCCACCACGAACTTGTAGGCCAGCGGCTCCAGGTCGCGCAGGCGCAGGTCGACCACGATCCCGCGCACGCCATCGATCACGACGGGAAGCACATAAGGCGAATAAGTGAGGTGGTTACCAGCACAGCCGGCGGGCCGGAACTGTGCCATCACGCCGGCGAGCCGTTCTGCCCAGTCGCTGGGACGGAAGCGGCTACCGCTTTCGGTAACGCCATGAATTACGAATTGTCTGACGCGAGTTGCCATGTGTTCTTTCACTGCGGGACGCCTTTCACGAAAGCCGGATCTTCGGCGTGATCAAACATCCGCCCCGCGCCGCGAATTGTATATGATTGATCCTTTGCCCTCTTTCGAAACGCGATTCGCCTTGAATCGGCCCCTTGAAAGCGGGCATGCTTTCGACGCCATTCACCCAGGAGGATCCGCGATGAGCTCGCCTCTGGCCAACATCTATGCCCGGCTGCCGGTTTCGTTCACGCACGGCCAGGGCGTATGGCTGTGGGACGCGGACGGCCGGAAGTACCTGGATGCCCTGGCCGGCATCGGCGTCTCGTGCCTGGGCCATGCCCACCCAAAGCTGGTCGCCGCCATCGCCGAGCAGGCCGCGCGCGTCATCCACACCTCGAACATCTACGAAATCCCCCAGCAGACGGCGCTGGCCGCCCGGCTGGCGGAACTGTCGGGCATGCAGGAAGTCGCGTTCAACAACAGCGGCTCCGAAGCCAACGAAGCGGCCATCAAGCTGGCCCGCTACTACGCCTACCAGCGCGGCAACAGGCACGCCCACATCATCACCATGGACTCGTCCTGGCATGGCCGCACGCTGGCCACGCTGGCGGCCACCGGCAGCGACAAGGCGCGCAAGGGCTTCGAGCCCCTGCCCAGCGGGTTCATCCAGGTCCCGTACAACGACCTGGATGCAGTGCGCGAGGCCGGCGATGCCGAACCCCGCACCGCCGCGGTCCTGCTCGAAGTCCTGCAGGGCGAAGGCGGCATCCGCCCGTCCGACATCGCCTACCTGCAGGCACTGCGCCGCCTGTGCACCGAGCGCGGCTGGCTGCTGATGATCGACGAAGTGCAGTCCGGCGTCGGCCGCACGGGCAAGTGGTTCGCGCACCAATGGGCCGACATCCGCCCTGACGTCATGACGCTGGCCAAAGGCCTGGCGGGCGGGGTTCCCATCGGCGCGATGCTGGCCGCCGGCCCCGCCGCCGGGGTTTTCACCCCGGGCAGCCATGGCACCACCTTCGGCGGCGGCCCCATGGTGTGCGCCGCGGGCCTTGCCGTGCTGGACGCGCTGGAATCGGAAAATCTCCTGGAGAACGCCCGCACCGTGGGCGCTCACCTGCAAGACCGCCTGGCCAGTGCGCTGGCCGGCACGCCCGGCGTCACCGAGGTCCGCGGCCGCGGCCTGATGCTGGGCATCGAACTGGCCCGCCCCTGCGGCGTCCTGGCGCTACGCGCCCTGGAGGCCGGCCTGCTCATCAACGTCACGCGCGACCGCGTCATCCGCATGCTGCCGCCGC
Source organism: Achromobacter sp. NFACC18-2 (assembly GCF_900108985.1). NCBI lineage: Bacteria > Pseudomonadati > Pseudomonadota > Betaproteobacteria > Burkholderiales > Alcaligenaceae > Achromobacter > Achromobacter sp. NFACC18-2. The sequence goes on from NZ_FNYM01000014.1 coordinate 61,657, forward strand.
TGATCCTGACCCGGGACGAGGCCGACCGCATCGTCGCCATCCTGGTTCCGCTCATCCAACAGTTCCTGGCCGAAAAACCATAATCAACGTCCCTTCCGGGCCACGAGCCCGGCCGGGCCCAATGACCTGCGACATCACCATGACTCCTCCCACGACTCAAAACGGCCCGCTGCGGCACTTTCTCCAGTTCAAGGACTTCTCGTCCGCCGAGATCGCCTACGTGCTGGACCGCGCGCGGCTGATCAAGGAAAAGTTCAAACGCTATGAGCCCCATATGCCGCTGCACGACCGCACGCTGGCGATGGTGTTCGAAAAGGCCAGCACGCGCACCCGCGTGTCCTTCGAGGCCGGCATGTACCAGATGGGCGGTTCGGTCATCAACCTGACCTCCAACGATTCGCAACTGGGCCGCTCCGAGCCCATCGAGGACACCGCGCGCGTCATCTCGCGCATGGTCGACATCGTCATGATCCGCACCTTCGAGCAAACGCGCATCGAGCGCTTCGCCTCGCACTCGCGCGTGCCCGTGATCAACGGCCTGACCAACGAATTCCACCCCTGCCAGATCCTGGCCGACATCTTTACCTACATCGAGCATCGCGGCCCCATCGCCGGCAAGACGGTGGCCTGGGTGGGCGACGCCAACAACATGGCCTATACCTGGCTGCACGCGGCCGAAATGCTCGGCTTTACGCTGCACGTGTCCACGCCGGCCGGCTACGAACTCGAAGCCGCCCGCATCGGCACGCCGTCCGACAAGGTGCTGCGCCAGTTCAAGGACCCCATGGAAGCGTGCAAGGGCGCGCACCTGGTCACCACCGACGTCTGGACCAGCATGGGCTACGAAGCCGAAAACGAAGAGCGCCGCGCGGCCTTCGCCGACTGGTGCGTGGACGCCGAAATGATGGCCGCGGCCGATCCGCAAGCCGTCTTCATGCACTGCCTGCCCGCCCACCGCGGCGAAGAGGTCACCGGCGAAGTCATCGACGGTCCCCAGAGCGTGGTCTGGGACGAAGCCGAGAACCGCCTGCACGTCCAAAAGGCGCTGATGGAATTCCTGCTGCTGGGACAGGTCGACTAAGACCATCCCCAAAGGAAAAAGGGGCCCGGGCATCGCGCGATGCCCGGGCCCCTTTGTTTCGCGCCGCATCAGCGGCTGCCGGCTGCCGGCGGCTGCAGCCGGCTTCAGGCGGCTACAGGATCTTCCTGAACATCGTGCGCCGCGTGTTGCGGAACGACGGCCGCACGCGGCTGCTCCAGTCGGTCGCGCGCACGGCCAGCCATGGCGGACTGCCGAAGGTTTCCTGCGTATGCAGGTCGTAGCAGGCCAGATAGCGTGGCGATTCATCGCGGCATTCGTAGCGCTGCGCGCGCACGGTGCCCGGCACCGAGGCCAGGCCGGGCAGGTGCTCCTGGTCGTACCAGGCGTTCAGGTCGGCCTCGGCTTCCGGCGCCACATCGGTTTCGACGATGTAATGCCACGGCGCGTCCTGTCCCGCCGACGCGCCGGCCAGATCCAGCGTAAGGTGCAGCACGCGCCCACGCGCGCCCGGCGCCTGGGCCGCAAGGCGGTCCCGGACCGCGGACAGCACATCGCCGCCGCCGAGCACATAGACATAGGTCTCGTCGGCTTCCAGCGCCGCAAAGGCCGTGACGCGGGCGGTCGACAGCCCGTGCGTCAGGCGATCCGCCAATTCCTTCGCGCGTGCTTCGTCGAGGCGCTCGCCCAGCGACACCAGCAATAGGGTTTCCTGCACAGTCAGCTCTCCTTTCAATGCCCGACGCGCAAGGCGACCAGGAAGCGCGACACCATGTTGTAGGCGCCCACGGTCGCCGTCAGCTCCACCAGTTGCGCATCATCGTATCGCGCGCGCAGGGGCGCAAACACCGCATCCGGCACCTCGATGTCGCGGGTCATCGCGTCGGTCAGGGCCAGCACCTCGGCCTCGCCCGGTTCCAGACCCGGCACCCGGTCCGGCGCCGGATTGCCGCGCAGCGCGTCAATGACCGATTGCGGCATGCCGCCCGCCAGCGCGTGCGGCACATGCGCCTCGAATTCGTACGGCGCGTTGTTCAGCGTGGCCACGCGCAGGATGATGAGCTCGCGCAGCCGAGGCTGCAGCGACGTCTTCTGGCGGATCGCGGTCAGCATGGCTTCCCATCCTTCCACCACGGCCGGGCTGTTCAGCAGCACCTGGTACAGGGGCGAAATGCGGCCCCGCGCGGCGGCGATGCGCGCCTCCATCGGGGCCAGCTCCGGGCGCGTGCCGGGCACGACGGGTTCGACTCGACAAGCGCTCATGGTCACTCCGGACGGATGTTCTTGCGCTGGATCAGGGCGGCCCACTTCTCGCGGTCCGATGCGATGAGCGCCGCCAGCTCCTGCGGCGTGCTGGGCGCGGCCTCGGCGCCGAACTTTTCCAGGCGGGCGCGCACGGCCTCGTTGGCCAGGGCGGCGCGCACGGCCTGATTCAGCTTGTCCACCGTGGCGGCCGGCGTGGCCGCGGGCGCGACGATGCCGTACCAGTTGTTGGATTCCACGCCGGCAATGCCCTGCTCGGCCAGCGTCTTCACGTCAGGCAGCAGCGGATGGCGCTTCGGCGCGGCCAGGCCCAGCGGCTTGAGCTTGCCGCCCTGGATATGGCCGATCAGCCCCGGCACATCGCCAAAGAAGCCCGCGACCTGGTTGCCCATGACGTCATTGATGACGGGCGCCGCGCCCTTGTAGGGCACATGCAGCACCTTGGCCTTGCTGGAGTCGGCAAACATTTCCAGCGTCAGATGCGGAATGCTGCCGATGCCCGACGAGCCGATGGCCACCGATTGCGACGCCGACTGCGACCGCTTCACGAAGTCCGCGGCATCGGTGGCGGGGTTGGAGGGATTCACCACGAACACCGTGGCGTTGTTGACCACGCGCGACACCGGCGCGAAGTCGCGTGCCGGATCGTAGGGCAGGTCCTTGTAGAGCGCAGGGCTGATCGCCACGGCGCCGACGCTGGTCAGGAACAGCACCGAGCCGTCGGCAGGCGCCTTGGCCACGTAGGCGGCCGCGATGTTGCCGTTGGCGCCGGCCTTGTTCTCGACGATGACGTTTTGCTTGAGCTCCTTGCCCAGCTGCTCGGCCAGCACGCGGCCCACCAGGTCCACCGGACCGCCCGGCGGAAACGCGATGATCAGGCGCACGGGGCCCTCGGCGTGAACCGCACCCACGGCGGCCAGGCTCAGCGCGGCGGCCGAGATGATTTTCTTGAACATGGTGTCTCCTCGTTGATTGGGATGTTCTTGCGGCTGGGGCTTCCAGGCCCCTGTTCCGCGGTCATTGCCTGCTACTGAAATCCGTACAGCCGTGCCGGGTTGTCCACCAGCACGCGCTGGCGCAGCCCGGCGTCCGGGCATGCCTCGAAAAACGTGTCGACCAGTTCGCCATCGTCCGGCATGTCGCCCGCCACGTTCGGGTGCGGCCAGTCCGTGCCCCACAGGGTGCGATCCGGCATGGCCTCGACCAACGCGCGCACGAAGGGAATACCTTCCGCGAACGGACGCTGGCCGGATGCGATGCGGTCGATGCCCGACACCTTGACCCAGGCCTTGCCCACGTCGGCCAGGCTGAGCAACGCCCGCATCGCAGGCGAGTCCAGCCCATCCGCCGCCTTCAACCGCCCCATGTGGTCCACGACGAACGGCACCGGCAGCTTCAAGAGCCGCGGCAGCAGTTCGGGCAGCATCGCGCCGTCCACGTGCAGGCACAGATGCCATCCCAGCGGCGCGATCAACGCGACCACGTGGTCGAACACGGCCGGGTCGGGCGCGCCGCCCAGATGCGGCACGAAATTGAAGCGCGCCGCCCGCACGCCGCCGTCATGCAGCGCCCGGACGCTGGCCGCGGTGGCATCGCCGCCCAGCAGCGCAACGCCGCGGTACCGCCCTTCACTGCGCGCCAGCGCGTCCAGCAAGGCGCGATGGTCCGAGCCATGGCAATTGGCCTGCACCACGACCGCGCGCTCGATGCCCAGATGGGCATGCAACGCCGCCATGCTGGCGAACAACGCGTCCGGCGGCGTATAGGACCGGCCTTGCGCGTACGGAAACACGTCGCCGGGCCCAAAGACATGGCAATGCGCGTCGCACGCGCCCGGCGGCAGCGCGTGGCGGGGACGGGAGGGCGAGGCGAGCGGAGGACGGCAATCGGGCACGGGGGCTTCCTGCATGGAAAGCGCCATGGTCCCGGATTGCCGCCTGGCGAACAATGCTATACCTTATATTTCTGATATAGAAAAATTACATATCCGATGGACCTCAAGCAGATCGAATACTTCGTGCGCGTGGCCGAACGCCGCAGCTTCTCGCGCGCCGCGGAAATGCTCGACGTCGCCCAGCCCACGCTCAGCCGCCAGGTGCGGCTGCTGGAACTGGAACTGGGCCAGCACCTGCTTTACCGCAACGGCCGCGGCGCCGAGCCCACTGAAGCCGGCCTGCGTTTCCTGGAACATGCCCGCGCCTTGCTGACCCTGGCCGAACGCGCCAAGGAAGACCTGCAGACGCTGCGCGAAACGCCCACGGGCAAGGTCGTGATCGGCCTGCCGCCGCGCATTGCGCGGGTCCTCACCCCGCCGCTCGTCCAGGCCTTCCGCCAGGCCTTTCCCGACGCCTCCATCGCCGTGGCCGAGGGCCTGAGTGCCCAGGTGCGCGAATGGCTGCTCGCCGGCCGGGTGGATCTGGCGCTGCTCTACGATCCGGCGCCCTCCCCGCAACTGGCCTACGAGTCCCTGTTCCGCGAAGACCTGGTGCTGGCCGCCGCCGCGGGGCATGTGCCGCCCCTGCCCGCCCGCGTGCCGGTTGCGCGCCTGGGCGACTATCCGCTGGTGCTGCCCAGCCTGCCCAACGCCATCCGCACCCTGGTCGAAAGCGTCTGCCGCGCGCAGGGCGTGCGGCTCAAGGTCGCGGCCGAGGTCGACGCCGTCCAGACCATCGTCGAACTGGCCGCGCAGGGCGATGCCTACGCCATTCTTCCGCGTTCGGCGGCGCGCGGCCCGGCCGCCGAACATGAACTGTCCCTGTGCGATATCGGTTCGCCCACGATCACCAACAACCTGGTGCTGGCCAGCGCCCGCCACCGCCCGGCTACCCGGCTGGCGGCGGCCACGGGCCAGTTGATCCGCGGCCTGCGCCTTGCCGACCTGTTCGCGCCGGGCGGCCCGCCGCGCGCCGAGTAGCCCGGAGGCCCTGCCCCCATGAGTTAAAATAGGGAGCTACTTTTCTTGTTTGGCGGCTCGTTGCTGTCAAAGTCCTGTTGGCGTCTCACCTCAAACAATGACCACTATCCTCCCGAACCTGCCCACCGGCCAGAAAGTCGGCATCGCCTTTTCCGGCGGCCTGGACACCAGCGCGGCGCTCCTCTGGATGCGCAACAACGGCGCCATCCCCTACGCCTACACCGCCAACCTGGGCCAGCCCGACGAGTCCGACTACGACGAAATCCCGCGCAAGGCCATGGCCTACGGCGCCGAAAACGCCCGCCTCATCGACTGCCGCGCACAGCTCGTGGCCGAAGGCATCGCCGCCCTGCAATCCGGCGCGTTCCACATCTCGACCGCCGGCATCACGTACTTCAACACGACGCCCATCGGCCGCGCCGTCACCGGCACGATGCTGGTCGCCGCCATGAAGGAAGACAACGTCAACATCTGGGGCGACGGCAGCACCTTCAAGGGCAACGACATCGAGCGCTTCTACCGCTACGGCCTGCTCACCAACCCGGAACTCAAGATCTACAAGCCCTGGCTGGACCAGCGCTTCATCGACGAGCTGGGCGGCCGTTCGGAAATGTCCGAATACATGCGCCAGGCCGGTTTCGACTACAAGATGTCGGCGGAAAAGGCCTACTCGACCGACTCGAACCTGCTGGGCGCCACCCACGAAGCCAAGGACCTGGAGCAACTGAACTCCGGCATCCGCATCGTCAAGCCCATCATGGGCGTGGCGTTCTGGCGCGATGACGTCGCCGTCAAGGCCGAGGAAGTCACCGTGCGCTTCGAAGAGGGCCAGCCCGTCGCCCTGAACGGCGTCGAATACGCCGACCCGGTCGAACTGATGCTCGAAGCCAACCGCATCGGCGGCCGCCACGGCCTGGGCATGAGCGACCAGATCGAAAACCGCATCATCGAAGCCAAGAGCCGCGGCATCTACGAAGCCCCGGGCCTGGCCCTGCTCTTCATCGCCTACGAGCGTCTGGTCACCGGCATCCACAACGAAGACACCATCGAGCAATACCGGGAAAACGGCCGCAAGCTGGGCCGCCTGCTGTACCAGGGCCGCTGGTTCGACCCGCAAGCCATCATGCTGCGCGAAACCGCCCAGCGCTGGGTCGCCCGCGCCGTGACCGGCGAAGTCACCATCGAACTGCGCCGCGGCAACGATTATTCGCTGCTGAACACCGTGTCGCCCAACCTCACGTACGCGCCCGAGCGCCTGTCCATGGAAAAGGTGGAAAACGCCCCCTTCACCCCGGCGGACCGCATCGGCCAGCTCACCATGCGCAACCTCGACATCGTCGACACGCGCGAAAAGCTGTTCACGTACGTCAAGACCGGCCTGCTGGCCTCCAGCGGCACGTCGCTGCCCCAACTGAAGGACGCCGCCAAGAAGAAGTGATTCTTCAAAGCCAAACAAAAACCCTCGGCAAAAAGCCGAGGGTTTTTTTTCGCCCTGCACCGCCCGCGCCGCCCGGTTCAGACGGCTGGTTCAGACGCGAGGCGCCTACAGCTCCACCTGCATCCCCATTTCCACGACACGGTTCGCCGGGATCTTGAAGAACTTCGTGCTGCGCGTGGAATTGCGCGCCATGAACGAAAACACCACGCGCCGCCACCGCCACAGCGCGGGCTTCCTGGCCGCCACCACCGTCTGGCGCGACAGGAAGAACGACGTGCGCATCGGTTCCAGGTCCAGCTCGGGATAGGCCTCGGCGATCAGGCGCAGCGCCTCCGGCACGTCCGGGTCTTCCTTGAAGCCGTAATTGACCGTCGCCGTCCAGCTCGACGCACTGAGCTTGGTGACCTCGAAACGCTCTTCCGGCGCGATGTACGGCACATCGGCAACCAGGATCGTCAGGAACAGCACGTGGTCGTGCAGCACCTTGTTGTGCTTCAGGTTGTGCAGCAGCGCCGGCGGCACATTGCCCGAATTCATCGTCATGAAGATGGCCGTGCCCGGTACGCGCGACGGCGGGTATTCCTCGAGCTGCGCCATGAATTCCTTGAGCGGCTGCCGATCGCGTTGCTGCATGTCGGACAGCAGGCGACGGCCGCGGCGCCACGTCATCATCAGCGTGAACACCACGATCGCCACCACCAGCGGCAACCAGCCGCCCTCGTGGATCTTGAAGACGTTGGCGGAAAACAGCAGCACGTCCAGCACCAACAGCAGGCCCAGCACCAGGAACCACATCATGCGCTTGACGCCGGTCGTGCCGCGCGGAAGCACCGCGAAGGCCAGCACCGACGTCGTGAGCATCGTGCCCGTCACCGCAAAGCCGTAGGCGGCCGCCAGGTTGTCGGAGTTGCGGAACCACACCACCAGGACCAGCACCGCGCACAGCAGCAGCGCGTTGACCTGCGGCAGATAGATCTGGCCTTTTTCGACGGCCGACGTATGCAGGATCTGCATGCGCGGCCAGAAGCCGAGCTGCACGGCCTGGCGCGTCACGGAATAGGCCCCGGAGATCACGGCCTGCGAGGCCACGATGGTCGCGACGGTGGCAAGCGCCACCAGCGGCACCAGTCCCCATTCGGGGGCCATCAGGAAGAACGGATTGCGGATGGCGGTGGGGTCGCGCAGCAGCAGCGCGCCCTGGCCGAAATAGCACAGCGTCAGCGCGGGCAGCACCATGCTGAACCAGGCGCCGCGGATTGCCGGCCGGCCAAAGTGCCCCATGTCCGCGTAGAGCGCCTCGGCGCCGGTCAGCGCCAGCACCACCGCGCCCAGCAGCACGAAACTGATCCACGGAAATTCGACGATGAAGCGCAGGCCCCACATCGGGTTCAGCGCGGCCAGCACCTCGGGCGTCTGCCAGATCTGCCAGCCGCCCAGCGCGGCCAGGGTGGCGAACCACAGAAACATCACCGGACCGAACAGCTTGCCCATCGTGGCTGTGCCGTGCGACTGGATCGCAAACAGTGCGATCAGGACCACCAGCGCGATCGGCACGACCCAGTGATCCAGCGTGTGCGACACGATGCCGATGCCTTCCAGCGCCGACAGCACCGAAATGGCGGGCGTGATCATGCTGTCGCCGTAGAAGAGCGCCGCGCCGAAAATGCCCAGCACGATCAACACCCAGCGCAGCTTGCCCTCGCGCGCGCGCACGGCCAGCTCCAGCAGCGCCAGCGTGCCGCCCTCGCCGCGGTTGTCCGCCCGCAGCACCAGGGTGACGTATTTGAAGGACACCACCACCATCAGCATCCAGAACAGGATGGACAGCACGCCCAGCAGATGCGCCGGCTCGAGGTCTGTATGCACGCTCAGGCCGGTCAGGCAGGCGCGCAGCGTGTACAGGGGGCTGGTCCCGATGTCCCCGTAAACCACGCCCAGGGCGCCCAGGATCAGCGCGGCACGCGATGACGGCGCGTGCGCCCCGCCTGCCGCGCCTGCCGCGCCTGTGGGCGAAATAGGTGTGCTGACCGTGCCTTGGCTCATGATGCGGGTTCTTGGCGAGTGAGTTGGGCCCCTTTGCGGGGGCCGGGGAATACGACGGACAGGCGTGTCCCGGAAAAATCGGGCCGGCTCGTGAGCTTCCACCAGGCGCCGTGCGCGTGCGCGATCTCGCGCACGATGGCCAGCCCCAGTCCCGAACCGCCTGCTGTCGCGGTGGGCGACCGGTAAAACGCCTCGAACACGCGGTCGCGCTCTTCGGGCGGGATGCCGGGGCCGTCGTCTTCGACGGTCAGTGAAGGAGGATTGGCGCCCACGATGAGAGTGATGCGCCCCGTGGGGTTGCCATAGCGCAGCGCATTGTCGATCAGGTTGCCCAGCAGTTCGGCGAGCAGCAAGGGGTCGGCGTCGATCCAGATGGGCCGCTCGGGCGCCACCAGGTCCAGCTCGTAGTGCGCCTCGCGCACGCGCGGAAACCACTCGGCGCCATGCGCCCGCACCCATTCGCACAGGTCGATGCGCACGAAGCTGTCCTGGGGACGGGCATTGGGATCGGCGCGGGCCAGCACCAGAAGCTGCTGGCCCAGCCGGATCATGCGGTCGCTGACGGCCTTGATGCGCTCGGCGCGGGCTCGGACGTCATCGGGCAAGGGACGCGCCAACATGAGCTCGGATTCAAGCCGCAGGCCCGACAACGGCGTGCGCAACTGGTGGGCCGCATGGCCGATGAAGCGCCGCTGCGCGGCCAGGGACGCATCCAGCCGCAGCAGCAGGTCATTGGTGTGGGTGACCAGCGGCTCGATCTCGACCGGCACGCCCGCCACCTCCAGCGGCTGCATGTCGTCGATGGAGCGCTGCCGGATCTCTTCGGACAGATGATTCACGGACCGCAGCCCGGATCGCACGCCCTGCACCACCACCCAGGTGAACAGGCCGATCAACGCCACCTGCCCCACCACCATCAGCCAGAAGAAGTCTTCCAGCATCCAGAGCGACATGTCGATCTTGTGGGTGATGACCCAGGTGGCCGCCAGGTCCAGCAGGACGAGCAGCAGGATCGGGGGCATCAGGCGGATCACCAGATGCCGGGCAAGCGAACGGGAGGGGAGCAAGGGGCGCGAAGCCGGGGACGGTTGAGGGATGCGTTCCTGCGTCATGGCGCAACGCCTTCGCTGGGGCGAATGGATGCGTGCGGCCGGAGCAAGGCGGCCGCAGCCGGCCCGTCAGGCCGTTTCCACATCCAGCATGTAGCCAAAGCCGCGTACCGTCTGGATGCTGGCGCCCGTGCCTTCCAGGCGCTTGCGCAGTCGGTACACGTAGACTTCGACCGCGTTTTCGCTGAAGTCCGCGTCCCACGCAGACAGGGAGTTCACGATCTGGCGCTTGGTCACGACGCGGCCCACGCGGGCCATCAGCATTTCAAGGACGGAGAGCTCGCGCACCGACAGCGACAGGCGCTGGCCATTGGCGCGGACTTCGCGGCCGACGGTGTCGAACACCAGCGGCCCCACTTCGATCAGGGGCTGGGCCTGGCCGGCGCGGCGGCGGCCGAACGCGCGGACGCGGGCGGCCAGCTCGGGCAGTTCGAAAGGCTTGGTGACGTAGTCGTCCGCGCCGGCGTCCAGACCGGCGACGCGGTCTTCGATGCCATCGCGGGCGGTGAGAATGAGCACGGGAACCTGGTTGCCGTCCTGGCGCAGCTGACGCAGCACATCCAGGCCGCTCATGCCGGGAAGGTTGAGATCCAGCAGCATCAGGTCGTAGGGCTGGCCCGCCAAGGCGCCCAGGACCCGGTCGCCGTCAGTCAGCCAGTCGACCGCATACCCCTGGTCGGCCAGAAATTCCTGGAGCGCATGGCCCAGGGTGGTGTCGTCTTCGATTACCAGAACTCGCATGCCGCGATTCTAGCGCGATCCAAAAAAAAAGGGGCGCGAAATGCGCCCCCTGCCTGGATTCGTTCACCCGCCGGACGGTGCCGCGGCGGGAGCCGGGGCGCCCGGTGCGGGAGCGCTGGTGGACGGTGGCGTCGTGACGAAACCGATCCGCGTCATGCCCGAGCGGCGGGCCGAGGCCATGACCTTGGCCAGCGTTTCGTAACGGGTGTTCTGATCCGCGCGGATGCGGATCTCGGGCTGCGGCTTGGTGCCGGCGATCGACTTGAAGCGGTTCGGCAGGTCGTCGATATTGACCGGCTTCTCGTCCCAGAACAGCGCGCCGCTGGCGTCAATGGCCAGGTCCACGGTCTTGGGCTCTTCCTCGATCTGCTCGGCGGCCACCTGGGGCATGTTGATCTTGATCGAATGCGCCAGCAGCGGCGCCGTGATGATGAAGATCACCAGCAGCACCAGCATGACGTCGATCAGGGGCACCATGTTGATCTCGGACACCGTATGGCTTCCGGACCCTTTACCCTCAAAGCTGCCAAAGGCCATTATTCGCTCCCGCGTTGAACCGCGTGGCCGTTCTGGCGACGCAGCGCGCGCACCTTGCCGTCAGACAGCGCAACTTGCTGACCCGTGGTCAGGAACGCAAACAGATCATGCGCAAACGCATCCAGGCGCGACAGGTACACGCGGTTGTTGCGCACGAACGTGTTGTACGCCAGCACGGCCGGAATGGCCACCGCCAGGCCCAGGCCCGTCATGATCAGGGCCTCGCCCACCGGGCCCGCGATGCGGTTGATGGTCATGCCATCGGCCATGCCGATGCCGACCAGCGCGTGGTACACGCCCCAGACAGTACCGAACAGGCCGACGAACGGCGCCGTCGAACCCACGGAGGCCAGCACGGTCAGGCCGTTTTCCAGCTTGGCGGTTTCCTCGTCGATCACCTTGCGCATGGTGCGCGTGACGAAATCGGAGTTGCTGCCAGACTCTTCCAGCTTGGTCGCGCCGAATTTGTTGTGGTGCGCCTGGGCATGCATGGCATGGCTGGCCAGGTGCGAGAACGGATCGCGCGCGCCGTGCGTGTTGATTTCGTGCTCGACCTGTTCCAGCGAACTGGCGTTCCAGAACTTGTTCAGGAAGTCGGCCGAACGCTTGCGCATGCTGACATTGCTGCCGGCCTTGACCAGGATGAGGTACCACGTCACCAGCGACATCAGGATCAGGATGACGAACAGGCTCTTGCCCACGAAGTCGCTCTGGGCGACAAAGTGCAGAAAGCCCATGTCGGGCGCCGGCGCCGGCGCTGCGGGCAGCGACGAGGCGGCGCTGTGCAGCACGTCCGCCGATTGCTGGACGGCGCCAGCGGCCTGCTGGACGGCGCCCGCGGCTTGCTGGGCGACGTCGCCGCCGGTCGTGGCGGCTTGCTGGGCTGCGGGCGCGGCCGCGGCAGCCGGCGCGGCCGGGCTGGTGGTCGCCTGCGCCACCAGGGTGGCGCTATGCAGTGCGTTGGACATCTCAGTTCCTCATGACGAAATCGAACGGAATTTTTGCTTTGGCGGGATAGGCCACGCCATTGCGGGTATAGGGCTTGAAACGGCCTTTGCGGGCGGCTGCCAATGCCGATTCGTCCAGGCGCGGAAAACCCGACGACGCGTCGATGGTTGCCCGCTCGACCAGGCCCTGGGTATTGATTTCCACCAGCACCACGACCCGGCCCTCCTCCCGCATGCGGCGCGACGCCATCGGGTAGTTGGGCATCGGACGCGCGCCCTGGAACTCGATGCTCGAGACCAGCACGGGCTGATCGGGCGGCGGCCCCTGCTGCGGGCCCTGAGGCGCCTGCGTGCCTTCCGGCGCGCCGCTGGGCGGCGTCTGCTGAGGCGGCGGTTCCGGCTTGGGCTCAGGCTTCACTTCCTTCTTGGGCTGAGGCTTTGGCTTGGGCTTGGGTTTCGGCTTGGGCGGAGGCGGCTTGGGCGCAGGCATCGGCGGCTTTTCAACCACCGGCTCAGGTTCGATCTCGGGTTCCGGCTCGGGCTCGGGCTTCAATTCCGGCTCGGGCTCGGGTTCCGGCTCGGGTTCGATCTCGGGCTCAGGCTCGGGCGGCGTTTCGACCACGGGCTGCTGCACTTCGGGAATGGGTTCGGCTTTGGCGATCTGGGGCACGGGAGCATCCACCACGCTCACCATGATCGCCTCGGGTTCCTCCAATTCAGGACGACTTTCCGGCGCCAGGAAAATGGCGCCGATCACCGCCGCATGCAATGCGACGACCGCCAGGCCAGCGCCTGCGCGTATACCAAAAGAAGACCGCGAAGAAGAATTCCAACCGGGTTGAAGACTAGGCATGAATCAGCCAGGGTGCAGTGACTTTCCGGCCAGCCAGAGAATCGACGCGCACACGATGGCGCCGCCGGCTGACCGGTACAAGCCCGTCATAATATCTCAAATGCGAATGATTCGCACGTTGTATTTCGTCTGGAACAGCGTACCATTTCTGATCCGGATCAAAGCGGAGTCAATGGAACGCTTACGAAATAGCCTGCGCCAAGGCGCGATGCGCCCGCGGCTAAGGGGATTTGCTCGAAGCGCCATCCCGCCGCTGCCCGCGTCAGAAAACAAAAAACCCGCCACGATGTCGTGTGCGGGTTCGATGTGCGTTCGGGTCTGTCGCACGGTGTGCCGGCCGAACCGATATGTTGTGCTTCTGGTGGGTGCTACAGGGGTCGAACCTGTGACCTACGCCGTGTAAAGGCGCCGCTCTACCAACTGAGCTAAGCACCCTTTCGGTGCAGCTGCCGCGCAAATTTCCTGACAGGAAAACCGTGCATGACAACTGCCAATCGGGGTACTCAAAAGCAATACGCGGGCCGGAGTATACCGGACCGCGTACTAGTGGGCAAATCGCGGCGCGCAGCGCCTTGCGATCGCCTGCCGTTCATCAGTTGACGGCATCCTTCAGGGCCTTGCCCGGACGGAACTTCGGCACCTTGGCCTTCTTGATCTTGATGGTTTCGCCGGTGCGCGGGTTACGGCCAGTGCGCGCGGCGCGAGCCGACACGGCAAACGTGCCGAAACCAACCAGCGTGACCGTACCGCCCTTCTTCAGCGTGGTCTTCACGGCACCGATCAGGGCGTCGAGCGAACGGCCGGCAGCAGCCTTGGAGATATCGGCCTTGCTGGCGATGTGATCGATGAGTTCGGTTTTGTTCATGCAGGTGTACCCCTCACAAGGTGTGGAGTCTGCCGGGGGCGGAGTTCATGGCCGTCAGGATGGATGCCACAAATGGACGCGAGACCAGGCAAACGACGAACAGACAGTGGATAAACTTTTTTCTTGCGCTGCAAAGCACAACTTTTAAACTGCTGCGCCGCCTAGGTTTTGCTGGACCAATGCCTGCAAACCGTCAGCGACGCAGACGTGTATTAGGCCTTGGCGTAGAGCGGCTGTCAAGCGAAAACCTCACGGCAACCCGCGTCAATACTAGCTTTTAGGCGTTTTCGCAATAAACAAAAACGCGCATTTCGGGGTTTGCGCGACACCCCGAAAAAACACTTTAGGCTTCATCAAACGTCCGCCCATCGGCGCAGCAGATTGTGATAAATGCCGGTGAGCTGCACGATCGACGCATGCCCCGCCACATCCTGGTTCAAGCGCTGTATGGCCACGTCCATGTCCAGCAGCAGCGCGCGCTGGCTGTCTTCGCGCACCAGGCTCTGCATCCAGAAGAACGAACTCACGCGCGCCCCGCGCGTCACGGGGTTGACCTTGTGCAGGCTGGTGCCCGGATACAAGACCATGTGCCCGGCCGGCAGCTTCACGGCGCGCGGACCATAGGTGTCGTCGATGACGAGCTCGCCGCCGTCATAGCTGTCCGGATCCGAAAAGAACAGCGTCGCGGACAGGTCCGTGCGCACGCGCTCCGCCGTGCCGGCGATGCCTCGCACGGCATTGTCCACGTGATAGCCGAAGGCTTCACCGCCTTCGTAGCGGTTAAAGAGCGGCGGGAAAATCTTGCGGGGCAAGGCGGCCGACATGAAGAGATTGTTCGCCGACAAGCGCTGCAGGATCAGCGCGCCCAGCTCCTGAGCCAGCGGATGCTGCTCCGGCAATTGCCGATTGCGCTTGACCTCGGCCGACTGGTGGCCCGCCGTCACCTTGCCGTCGACCCAATCGGCAGCATCCAGCCGTTGGCGGATGGCTGCCGCTTCCTCGGGCGTAAAAATTTCTGCGATCTGTATAAGCATGGGTTCCGACCCGATTGCGTTGCCGGCGCGACCTTTGCACAAGTCGCGTCTGCCGAATTATCCCTTCAGGCACCCATTGAGCGCCTGATCGAAATCAAACAGCAAATCCGCTTCGTCTTCGATGCCCACTGAAACGCGGATCAGGCTGTCGGCAATGCCCATCTGCTTGCGGCGTTCGGCGCCCATCTCGTAATAGATGGTGTGGGCCGCGGGCAGCGCCAGGCTGCGCGTGTCGCCCAGGTGCGTCGCCATCAGCACGACGCGCAGGCGATTGAGGAAATCGAAACAATCCACGCCGTCCGCGAGCTCGACACCAAGCAGGCCGCCGAAGCGCGATCCGAACAGCGCCGCGGCGCGCGCGTGCTGCGCGTGGCTTGCCAGCCCCGGATAATGCACCTTCGCCACGCCGGGATGCTCTTCGAGAAAACGCGCCAGCGCCAGCGCGTTGGCGCAGTGCCGGGCCATGCGCAGGGCCAGGGTCTCGGCGCCGACCGCGATGCGGTGCGCGGGCTCGGCGGCCAGCGTTCCGCCCATGTCGCGCAGTCCCTTTTTCTTGATCTGCGTGAGACCCCAGCCGGTCGACGGCCCCTTGCGATAGGGTTCGTGGATGTTGCCGCTGCCGGCCCAGTCAAACAGCCCGGTATCGGTCACCGCGCCGCCCAAGGCGTTGCCGTGGCCGCCGATGTACTTGGACAGCGAATTCATCACGAGCGATGCGCCAACGGTCGCGGGCCGGAACATCCAGGGCGAAGTCAGCGTGTTGTCCACCACATAGACCAGCCCCTTTTCGCGGCAGATCTCGCCAATCACGGCCAGGTCGGCGACCTGCGTGCCCGGGTTGGCGATGGTTTCGGTAAACACCATGCGCGTATTGGACTGGATGGCCGCGCGCACCTGCCCCGAGTCCGTCGCGTCGACGAAGGTGATTTCCACGCCAAGGTCCTGCAGCGTGCCGAACAGGCTGTTGGTATTGCCGAACACGAACTGGCTGGACACCAGATGATCGCCACGGCGCAGCAGCGTGGTGAAGATCGCCGCCAGCGCGGCCATGCCGGTCGAGAAGCTGACCGTGCCCTTGCCGCCTTCCATCTGCGTGATCTTGGCTTCCAGCGCGGTCGTGGTCGGCGTGCCCTGGCGCGCGTAGGTGAAGCCCGCCTTGCCCTGGAACACGGCGGCCAGCTCGCGCGCGTCGTCGTACGCGAACTCGGACGATGGATGCATCGGCTTGTGCACCGCTCCGTGCTCGACGGATTGATTGCGGTCGGAATGGAGAATCGTGGTGGTAAAGCCGTTCTGGTGCATGATGAGCTGACGCAAGAAAAGGGAACCTACAAGGCAGGCAGGATCAGGATTGACGCTGGCGCACGGTCTCGTACAGGCAGACGGCGCTGGCGACGCTGACGTTCAGGCTTTCCACCGAACCCAGCATGGGAATGTTGACGAGCTGGTCGCAGGTTTCGCGCGTGAGGCGGCGCATGCCCTCGCCTTCGGCCCCCATGACCCATGCCATCGGCTGGCGCGCGTCGATCTTGTGCATGCTGTCGGCGGCCTGGTCGTCCGTCCCGACGAGCCACACGCCGCGGTCCTTCAGACCGCGCATCGTGCGAGCCAGGTTGGTCACCATCAGATAGGGAACGGTGTCCGCCGCGCCGCAGGCGACGCGCTGCACGGTGGCGTTCAGGCCGACCGCCCGGTCGCGCGGCGCGATGACCGCGTGCACGCCCGCCGCATCCGCCGTGCGCAGGCAGGCGCCCAGATTGTGCGGATCGGTCACGCCGTCAAGGATCAGCAGGAGCGGCGGCCCCTCCACCAGATCAAGCACTTCGTCCACATCGACCGCGAGCTGGCGCTCATCGGCCAGCGCCACGACGCCTTGATGGCGGGTGCCGCGCGACAGGCCGTCCAGGCGCTCCATCGGCACGGGATGCAGGCGGCAACCCGCCTTTTCCGCCTGCTCGATGAATGTCTGCATGCGCTTGTCGCGGCGCGAGGCCTCGACGTAGATTTCCTTGATCGACTCGGGCGCGTGGCGCAGCCGCGCAACGACCGCGTGAAACCCGGCCAGGACTTGGGTCGACGCCATAAAACAATACCTTTAGATAAACGAATACCCGCCCCAGAGGGGGCGGGCCACCGGACAGACCGGCAATAAACGCAATGTTACCCCTTAAGGCCGCGCCGCCAAACGACGGCCCGGCCTTGAGGTTCAGACGGCGCCCGTCGGCGCGTCAGTGGCGGCTGCGCGTGGCCTTCTTGGCGGGCGCGGCCCGTTTGGCGGCCTTGGGTGGCTTGCTGGCCTTCTTGGCTTCGGCGCGCCTTTCCTTGGCGGTCTGTCCCTTCAAGCCGGCAGGCTTGGGCGACGCAGCCTTCTTGACCCGGCGCATCGGCTCATCCGGCCCACGGGCCGCCGCCTTGCGCAGCGCGTCAAAGCTCGTGCCCTGCACCAGCCGGAACTCGATGCGGCGCGCCTCCAGGTCCACGCGGGACACCTGCACCTGCACCTTGTCGGTCAGGCGGTAGCGCATGCCCGTGCGCTCGCCGCGCAGTTCGTGCAGGGCGTCGTTGAACTGGAAGTACTCGCCGCCCAGTTCGGAGACGTGCACCAGGCCTTCGACGTGCAGCGTATCCAGCGTGACGAAGATGCCGAAGCTGGCCACGCCGGTGACGGTGCCGCTGAAGTCCTCGCCCACGCGCTCCTTGACGAACCAGCACTTGAGCCAGGCCTCGACGTCCCGCGACGCCTCGTCCGCGCGGCGTTCGCTGGCCGACAGCACCAGGCCCATCTTTTCCCAGATGGCGTGCTCGTGTTCGCGCTGCGTGCGGCCAATGACCACGGCGTGGTCGTCCAGGCTGGGCACGTACCGTTGCCCCGCCAGCAAGGCCTTGATCACGCGATGCGTGAGCAGGTCGGGATAACGGCGGATCGGCGAGGTGAAGTGGCTGTAGCCCGGATAGGACAGGCCGAAGTGGCCCATGTTGTCGGGGCTGTACACGGCCTGCTGCATGGAGCGCAGGCACATGGTCTGCAGCAGCGGGTAGTCGGGACGCCCGCGCACGGAATCGAGGAAATCCCCGTAGTCCTTGGCCGTCGGCGATTCGCCTCCGCCCAGGGACAAGCCCATGGTGCGCAGGAATTCGCGCAGCGACTGCAGGCGTTCCGGCGTCGGCCCCTCATGGATGCGGTACAGGCCGGGATGCTTGCTGCGCACCATGAAGTCGGCCGCGCACGTGTTGGCGGCCAGCATGCACTCTTCGATCAGCTTGTGGGCGTCGTTGCGCACGGACGGGACGATCTGTTCGATGCGTCCCAGCTCGTTGCAGACGATCTTGGTTTCAACCGTGTCGAAATCGATGGCGCCCCGCTTCTTGCGCCCCTGCGCCAGCAACTGGAACAGCTCATACAGATGCTGGATCTGGGGCATGACGCTCTGCATGGCATGCGCCGCCGGACCGCCCGGCTGCTGCAGGGCGGCCCAGATATTCGTGTAGGTCGTGCGGGCATGCGAATGCATGACCGCGTTGTAGAACTGGTAGGCAGTGACCGTGCCGGCCTTCGCGCCGCTGGCCGGAATGACCATGTCGCAGACCAGCACCAGGCGGTCGACGTCCGGATTCAGCGAGCACAGGCCGTTGGACAACGACTCCGGCAGCATGGGAATGACCCGGCGCGGAAAGTACACGCTGGTGCCGCGCTCGATCGCGTCGTCGTCCAGCGCATCGCCCGGCCGCACATAATGACTGACGTCGGCAATGGCCACCAGCAGGCGCCAGCCGGGACGCTTGCGCTGCCCCGAGCCCAGCTCGACCGGCTCGCAATACACCGCATCGTCGAAGTCGCGCGCGTCTTCACCGTCGATGGTGATGAGTGGCACGTCGCGCAGGTCCACGCGGTCTTTCAGATCCGACTTGCGGACGGAGTCGGGCAGGCGCGCCGCCTGCTTCAAGGCGGCTTCGCTGAAATCGACCGGCACATCAAACTTGCGCACGGCGATCTCGATTTCCATGCCGGGATCGTCGATCTCGCCCAGCACCTCGGCCACGCGGCCCAGCGGCTGCGTATGGCGGGTGGGCTGCTCCATGATTTCCACCGCGACCACCTGCCCGTGCTGGGCGCCGTTGGTGTCGCTGGGGGGAATGAGGATGTCATGCTTGATGCGCTGGTCCTCGGGCACGACGATGGACAGGCCATGCTCGTGCAGGAACCGTCCGACCAGCTTGTTGGTGCGGCGCTCGATGACTTCGACGATGGTGCCTTCCGGCTTGCCCCGGTATTCGCCCGTCGGCTTGACCAGCACGCGGTCGCCATGCAGCACCTTGAGCATTTCGCGCGGCGACAGGAACAGATCGGGCCCGCCGTCGTCGCGCAGCAGAAAGCCGAAGCCGTCGCGGTGACCCAGCACCTTGCCCGCCACGAAGTCGAGCTTGGTCGCGAGCAGCAGCACCCCCTTGCGGTTGGGCATCAACTGGCCGTCGCGCTCCATGGCGCCCAGGCGGCGCTCGAATCCCACCATCGTCGCGGGTCGCTCGATGCCCATGCGCTCGGCCAGCTCAACCGGAGACAAGGGCGAACCGGCGGCGCGCAGCGCCGTCAGAATGGCTTCACGGGACGGAACATCAGGATCGAAGTCCGGCGGCGCTTCGGGCAAGGGAGTTGATCTGTTGTTATTCGATTCGTTATTCGATCGTTTTGCCAAAGCTAAATTTTCCGTATATAATGCGCAGCTTCTGTGGTTCGCCCAAGGCTGAACACTGAAGCAGAAATGGTCAGAAGTGCGGGTCAGAAGTGCTGATAAAGCCGCATTGTAAAACCAACTGCATCCTGACGCATGGTTTAGTTCAAAAGTTGAATTGAACGATGCAACGGAAGGCAGGGTAGCACAGACTTCTGACAGTATCTTTCAGTGCCCAGGTGGCGGAATTGGTAGACGCGCATGGTTCAGGTCCATGTGCCGCAAGGTGTGGAGGTTCGAGTCCTCTCCTGGGCACCACGGAATTCAAATCGAATCAGTATTTACTGATTTGATTGCAAAGGCTGAAGGCCCCGGAAATCGAAAGGTTTCCGGGGCTTTTGCTTTGCGCGCCCGAATTCGGAGCCGGGCTGGGGCACGGGATGCGCGCCCGGCGTGGACATTATCGCCAGGGCACTTTGCGATTGAGGTGATGCCGGGCATAAAGATCGGCGCCCATGCCGTTGATCTGCCCGTCGATGAGCGCCTCGAACGGCGCGAGCAGCGCATCGAAATTGCGCGGCGCCTCGATGGCGTTCAGCGCATGCGTCACGGCCTCGATGGTGGACAACGCGCCCGGCACATCCGCATGGCGCACCCGGTAGCGCGTGGCCAGGCCCGGCGGCAGCATCACGCGCGGCAGCGCGGCAAGCGCGGGATTGATATGCAACAGCTTGCGCGCATGCCCCCACGTTCCGTCGGGCACGATCAGCCGGATGGGAACGTCCATGTCCTGCCCGTAGCCCGGCGTCAGCACATCGGCGCCCTCCCCGGGAAACAGCAGGCGCGGCGCGTGACCGGGCGCCGCCCAATCGGCCTCGGAAAAATATTCGCCCACCACGCGGCGAGCGCCCGCAAGACCCAGCACCGCCAGCCGCGCCGTATTCAACGCGTGGCGCGCTTCGCTGGGATGCTGCAGAACCACCACGCTCGTGCGACAGGACAACGAAGGAATCAAGGCGCAAAGGCAATGCGACAGCGGACGCAGGCAGCGGGTACAGAGGGCTCGGGACATGGGCGACACTATATCGAAAGCGGCAACGCAAAAAAAAGTGAAAAAAATGCAGCACGACTTGCACACTTCAAAAAAAGTATGCATAATCTCGTTCCTCTGCTGCTGAACACGAACCGGAAGCGAAAGCAACCAGCTCTGTGAAGCAACAGCGCCCAGGTGGCGGAATTGGTAGACGCGCATGGTTCAGGTCCATGTGCCGCAAGGTGTGGAGGTTCGAGTCCTCTCCTGGGCACCAATTAATACATCACGAGGTACCTGTCGTGATGCGCCAAAGAAAAACCCCGTACGCGAAAGCGTTCGGGGTTTTTGCTTTTTCGGGTTTTGCTTTTTGATCGATGCGCAATGATCAGTGCGCAATGATCGATTCGCAATAATCAATGCGCAATAATCGATCCCCGGCCGATTGCCCGCAGCGGCGCAGAACGGCCGGCGGGCAAACCTGCAGGAAGGCGACCGTAAAGCCTGAGCGCCCTACTCCAGGGTGCGCGTCATCACCACGTGCGGGATGCCGGCCTCGACGAATTCCTCGCCCTCGGCCTTGAAGCCATGCGCTTCATAAAAACCGGCGGCATGCGTCTGCGCGTGCAGCACCAGCATGCGATGGCCATCGCCGTGACCCTGGCCGATCAGCGCATCCAGCAACTGGCCGCCCACGCCCATCCCGCGCGCGCGCTTGTGAACGGCCATTCGGCCGATATGGCCGTCGGGCAGCAGGCGTCCCGTGCCCATGGGCGTGCCGTCGGGCCCGTAGGCCACAGCATGCACGGACACCGCGTCGTCGTCGTCCAACTCGACTTCGGGCGGCACCTTCTGCTCGACCACGAACACCGCATGACGCACGGAATACGCGTCCTCGCGCAGGCGATCCCACGTACCCAGGGCGATACGCACCGTTGCTTGTTTATTGGCCGACATGTCCTTCCCCTACGTTGCAGCAAATGAATAACGAAATCCTACGCCGCATTCTCGCAGGGATGAAGGCGGCGCGAAAAGGGGTACGATCGCGGCTTGCCCTTGCCGCCCAGGTTCCGCCATGACGCCTGCCGCTCCTCCCGCCTGGTTGAAGGCCGCGCCCGCGCTCTTTCTCGTGCTGTGGTCCAGCGGCTTCGTGGTGCTGAAGGTGGGCCTGGCTTACGCGGATCCGCTGACGTTCCTGGCCTTGCGCTATGCCTGCGTCGTTCTCATCCTGGCGCCGCTGTTGCTTGCGCTGCGCCCGCCGCTGCCCAGCAACCCACGCACGTGGGGGCACCTGGCGATGGTGGGCCTGCTGTTGCAGGCAGGCTACTTCTGCTTTACCTACCTGTCGCTCAAGCAGGGGATGTCCGCCGGCGGACTGGCCCTCATCACCTCCCTGCAGCCCATCCTGATTGGCCTGCTGGCGCCTGCCATCGCGCATGAGCGCGTCGATGCCCGGCGTTGGGCCGGGCTGGCGCTGGGCGTGGCCGGCGCCGCGCTCGTCATCGTGGCCAAGGCCTCGATCGATGTGCTGGCGCCGTGGGGACTGCTGTTCGCGGTGGGCGCCCTGCTCTGCATCACGGGAGGCACGCTGTACGAAAAGCGATTCGGCACGCAGATTCATCCGGTCGCGTCCAACCTGGCGCAATACAGCGTCGGGCTTGCCGTCTCCGCGCCGCTGGCGTTCTGGCTGGAACCGATGCACATCGAATGGACCGCACCCCTGCTTGCCTCCCTGGCCTATCTGGTGGTGGGCAATTCGCTGGTCGCGATCACCCTGCTGCTCACCATGATCCGCCACGGGGAAGCCTCGCGCGTGTCCGCGCTGTTCTTCCTGGTGCCGCCCTGCACGGCGGTCATTGCCCTGCTGATCCTGGGCGAGCCGATCCCGGCGCTCGCCTGGCCGGGGATGGGACTGGCGGCGCTGGGCATTCTGCTCGTCACGCGCAGGGCGCGCGGCGCGGCCAAGTAGAATGAGCGCCTTTCCGACCTCGCGCCCCCGCCCATGAACGCCGTCGTCACCGCCGCCCTGCCAGTCTTTGCGTTGATACTGACCGGTTGGCTGGCCGCGCGCTGGCGCATCCTGGGCACCCACGCGACCGACGCCCTGAACCGGTATGTGGTCTACCTGTCCCTGCCCGCGCTGCTGTTTCGGGCGATGACGCAGGTGGACCTGGCGCACATGGCGCACTGGGGATTCGTGGGCGCCTTCGCGGGCGGCATCGCCATCACGTTCCTGGCGTCTTTCCTGCCGCGCAAGCGGGGGCCGCACACGCTGACCGACCGCAGCATAGAAGGCCTGGCGGCGTCCTACGCAAACGCCGGCTACATGGGCATCCCCCTGTGCCTTGCGCTGCTGGGCGCGGACAGCCTCGCGCCCGCCACCTTCACCACGCTGCTCACCGCCAGCGTGCTCTTCGGATTTGCCATCGCGCTCATCGAGTTCGACCGCCAGCAGACGCCCAACCTGCCCGCCACGCTGCTCAAGGTGGGACGCGCGCTGGCGCGCAATCCGCTGCTGGCCGCGCCGGTGCTGGGGCTGGCCTGGGCGGCCACCGGCGTGGCGCTGCCGGATGGCGTGGACCGCTATGTCGCCCTGCTGGGCGCCTCGGCCAGTCCTTGCGCGCTGGTCACCATCGGCCTCTTTCTTGCGCAGACGGAAACGGCCAGCGCCGGCCCCGGCGTGCTGCGCCTCGTGCTGGGCAAGCTGCTGTTGCAGCCGGCCGCCACGGCGGTGCTGGCCTTTTATGTTTTCTCCATGCCCGCGTTGTGGGCCTGGACCGCCGTGCTGATGAGCGCATTGCCCATCGGCACCGGCCCGTTCATGCTGGCCAAGATGTATGGGCGCGATGCCCGCACGACCTCGCGCGCCATCCTCGTGAGCACTGTCGCTTCGGTGCTGACGGTCAGCCTGCTCGTGGCCTGGATCAGCGCCCATCCCGTCTCCTGACCCCAGCGCATGCCGGACCCATGCCGGACGCGCGCGTATCATCGCTTCGCGTCGGAACGGCCGGCCACGCATCACGCATCTATATAGCTTAAAGTTATTAATCAAGCACGAATCTGTGGTTTGAGAGATTTGTCGACCGGTCTAGACTGACGGCTATTTCCACGGGTGCGACTGCGCACCCGTTTGCATTTACGTTTTGATCTTCGGGATTCCCATGAGCGCCAACGCCTCCTCCCTGCCCTTGCCCTCGGCCCTGCCCCCCATCCAGATCAACCGCAAGCCGCTCTGGATTGCGGCGCTGCTGGTGCTGGCCGGCGCGCTGTACCTCAACCAGACCGTAAGCTGGCGCCAAGGCGCGCTGTGGGTGGTCGGCGCGCTGCTCGGCGTCACGCTGTACCACGCTTCCTTCGGCTTCACGCAGGCCTGGCGCGTGTTCGTGTCGGATCGCCGCGGCGCGGGCCTGCGCGCGCAGATGCTGATGCTGGGCGTGGGCGTGCTGCTCTTCTTCCCGTTCCTCGCCGCCGGCACCTTGTTCGGCCAGCCGGTGAACGGCTTTGTGTCGCCCCCCCGGCGTATCGGTCGTGCTGGGCGCATTCCTCTTTGGCATCGGCATGCAACTGGGCGGGGGCTGCGCGTCGGGCACGCTCTTCGCCGTGGGGGGAGGCAACACCCGCATGGTGGTGACGCTGCTGTTCTTCATCGTGGGCTCGGTCATCGCCACGGCCCATTTCGGCTGGTGGTCCAACCTGCCGGCGCTGGCTCCCACCTCGCTCATCAAGACCTGGGGCCTCGCGCCCGCTCTCATCGCCAACCTGGCGGTCTTTGCCCTGATCGCCTGGGTCGCGACCGTGCTGGAAAAGCGCCGTCATGGCCACGTGATTTCGTTCGCGTCGCGCACCGCGCGCCCGGTCTCGCTGCTGCAGGGTCCCTGGCCGCTCATCTGGGGCGGCGTGGCGCTGGTGGCGCTGAATTTTTCCACGCTGGCGCTGGCCGGACGCCCGTGGGGCATCACGTCCGCGTTCGCGCTGTGGGGCGCCAAGACGCTGGACGCGTTGGGCGGCGACGTGGCCTCCTGGGCCTATTGGGCCAAGCAGCCGTCGCTCGCCGCGCCGCTGCGCCAGGACGTCACGACCGTCATGGACATTGGCCTGATGCTGGGCGCGCTTGCCGCCGCCAGCGCAGCGGGCAAGTTCGCCCCCGTCTGGAAGGTGCCGGCACGTTCGCTCGCCGGCGCGGTCATCGGCGGCCTGCTGCTCGGCTATGGCGCGCGCCTCGCATTCGGCTGCAACATCGGCGCCTACTTCAGCGGCATCCTGTCGGGCAGCCTGCATGCCTGGCTGTGGCTGCCGGCCGCGTTCGCGGGCAGCGCGCTGGGCGTGCGCCTGCGCCCGATCTTCGGCCTGGCCGTCGAAAAGACGCCTTCAGCGTCCAGCTGCTGAGAAACACTGTTCCAGAAAATGGCCTCCGATCCCGGAGGCCATTTTTTCGTCTGTCCGCAAACCCTGTAAATACGCCATTCCCGGCCCACAGCGGACCGGCGCGACGGCCGCGCGACCGCCCGCTCACGCGGCATTCCATTCATCCGCCGGACGGCTGCCCTGGTGTATGGTTGCTCCATTCCGAAACGGAGATGGACATGAACTGGATAGCCGGCCGCTACGCGGCCTTTCTGTTGACCCTGGCCGGCGCGGCGGTCACCGCGCTATTGGCCGCGACGGCGTCCTTGTGGTGGCTCGCGGCCGCCGTGCCGCTGGCGCTGCTGGGCGCGCTCGGCGTGTATGACCTGATCCAACCGCGCCACGCCATCCGCCGCAACTATCCGGTGCTGGGCAACCTGCGCTTCCTGTTCGAGTTCATCCGCCCCGAGATCCGCCAGTATTTCCTGGAAGACGACACCGAGGCCGCGCCCTTTTCGCGCGCCCAGCGCTCCATCGTCTACCAGCGCGCCAAGCGGGAAATCGACAAGCGCCCATTCGGCACCCAGGAAGACGTCTACGGCGACCGCTACGAATGGATCAATCATTCGATGTCGCCCTCGCATATCAACGACACCGACTTTCGCGTGACCGTGGGCGGCCCCGACTGCACGCAGCCCTATTCCATGTCGGTATTCAACATCTCGGCCATGAGCTTTGGCGCCTTGTCGGCCAACGCGGTGCTGGCCTTGAACGAAGGGGCGCGGCAAGGCGACTTTGCCCATGACACCGGCGAAGGCGGCATCAGCCGCTACCATCGCCAGCCCGGCGGCAGCCTGGTGTGGAACATCGGCTCGGGCTACTTCGGCTGCCGCGACGAGCAGGGCGCGTTCTCCGAAGAGGCGTTCGTGCGCAATGCCTGTACGCCGCAGGTCAAGATGATCGAGATCAAGCTGTCGCAAGGCGCCAAGCCCGGCCACGGCGGCATCCTGCCCGCAGGCAAGGTCACGCTGGAGATCGCCGAGGCGCGCGGCGTGGCGCCCTGGCAGGACTGCAACTCGCCCGCCAGCCACTCGGCATTCGACAGCCCCATCGGGCTGATGAAATTCGTGGCGCGTCTGCGCGAACTGTCGGGGGGCAAGCCGATAGGCTTCAAGTTCTGCGTCGGGCATCCCTGGGAATGGTTCGCCATCGTCAAAGCCATGCTGGAAACCGGCATCACGCCGGACTTCATCGTGGTCGATGGCGCGGAAGGCGGCACCGGGGCGGCGCCGGTCGAGTTCGTGGATCACGTGGGCACGCCGCTGCGCGAAGCCCTGCGGCTGGTCCACAACACGCTGATCGGCGTGAACCTGCGGGACCGCATCAAGCTGGGCGCGTCGGGCAAGATCATCACCGCCTTCGACATGGCCCGCGTGATGGCGATGGGCGCGGACTGGTGCAACGCGGCGCGCGGCTTCATGTTCGCCATTGGCTGCATCCAGGCCCAGGCGTGCCATACCGGCAAGTGTCCCACCGGCGTGACCACGCAGGACCCGCTGCGGCAACGCGCGCTGGTCGTGCCGGACAAGTCGCAGCGGGTGGCCAACTTCCACAAGAACACCCTGCATGCGCTAGCCGAACTGCTGGCGGCGGCGGGATTGACGCACCCCGGCCAGTTGCGTCCGCACCATATCGCGCGCCGCATCTCGCCCAGCGAAATCCGCCTGCTGTCGGCCCTGTTCCCCGAGCTGGCGCCCGGCGAACTCTTGCGCGGCGAGTTCCGGCACCAGGTGTTCCGCGCGGGCTGGGCCATGGCGCAGGCGCATTCGTTTCAGCCCACCCACGACATCACCACCGCCCTGGCGCGGGAACACGCGGCACAGGCCGCCGCCGCGGGCACCTCATGACGCCGCGCGCGCCTGCGCCTACAGCCAGCGCTCGAAAATGCGCGAGAACGACTCCATGAAGCGGTCGTCCAGGCCGCGCTCCTTCCAGGCCTCGGGCGTGATCTGGACGGCATCGGCCACGTCGCGCTGGAACAGCGCCTCCATCTCGGCCGCAAACTCGGGACCCAGCACGACCGCATTGACCTCAAAGTTCAGCGCGAAGCTGCGCCAATCCATGTTGCTGGAGCCCACGGTGGACCAGACGCCGTCGACCACCGCCGTCTTCGCATGCAGCAGCGCGTCGCGCCGCTCGTAGATCTTGACGCCGGCGCGCAGCAGATCGGTGTAGTGCGAGCGCCCCGCGTGGAACACCAGCGACGAATCGCTGAAGCCCGGCAGCACCAGCACCACATCCACGCCGCGCCGCGCCGCGGACTCGAGCACCTCGATGAAGGCCGGGTCCGGCACGAAGTACGCCATCGTGATGTGAATGGACTTCTGCGCGCTTTCAAAGGCGGACATCAGCGTGAGGTACACCGTGTAGCCATCGCTGCGGTCGGGCTGGTTGGCGAGGATGCGCACGGTGGTGTCGCCGACGGGCGGCGCGACATGCGAGTCGCCCCACTTGATCGGCTCCTTCGCCTGCGACGCCCAGCCCGCCTGCAGCACCTGTTCAAGCTGCGCCACGGCCGGGCCTTCGATGCGCAGGTGCGTATCGCGCCACGGCGCGGATTCCGCATCCTTGGGCGGGTCGCCGGCCTTGTCATCGCCCGAGCCGCCGCCTGAGCCGGACCCCACGCCGGAACCGCCGCCACCCGACAGCGACGACGATTCGTACACGCTGCTGACGTTGATGCCGCCCAGGTATCCCACCTTGCCATCCACGACCAGCACCTTGCGGTGATTGCGCTGGTTCGGCGACCAACCGGCGCGCGCCCTCGCCGGATTCACGGGATTGAAGACCGCCACCTGGATGCCGGCATCGCGCATGCGCTGGAACAGGTCATCGGGCGTCTTGATCGTGCCCACGGCATCGACCATCAACGAGACCTCGGCGCCCCGCTCGCGAGCCGCCATCAGCGCCTCGGCAAAGCGCGCCCCTTCGGCGTCGTCGTCGAAGATGTACGTTTCCATGTGGACATACCGGCGCGCCTGGCCGATGGACTGGAGCATCGCCTTGTACGTGCTAGGCCCGTCCGCCAGCAGGCGCACGCGGTTGCCTTTCACCAGCGGCGCGCCGCTGACGGCCTGTTCTACCGCGAGGTGACGGGCGAGAAAATCATCCTTGGGTGTCTGCGGGTCCGCCGCAATGCCTTGCCCGCGGCGATAGCTGTCCTGCGCGGCGTCGGCGGACAGGCCCGCCTGCGCCGCGCGCGCCTTGCGCTCCTGCGTGTCCGGCACGCTGGCACAGGCGGCCAGCGCGGATGCGACGCACACGAGCAGGGCCGTGCGCGCCCATCGGCACGCACCGGACGCCATCGTCCGCCAGCCACTGCGCGGCCCAACCCGGCTCAAGGCCGGACATGGACTCATGATGCAGCGTTAGCGTCGATTGCCCGCCACGAGGATGCAGCCAAGCACGGCGCCCACCAGGGCCGCCACGCCGACCGACTTCCAGGCATGCTCATGCACGTATTCGTCCGCATAGGCCGTGGCGCGACGTGCGCGCTCACGGGCAGCGCCTTCCCACAGGCCTGCGGATTCACGCGCTTCTGCAAGCTGGCGCTTCAGGCGCGAACGCGCCGCATCGATTTCGGAGCCCGTGTACGAAGCCGTCGAACGCAGAAGGTCTTCCGTACCGGCGAGCAGCTCGTGCAAGCTGTCATTCACACGTTCACGATGCAAAGCCATTTCAGCGCGCTGGTGCTTTCGATTCATGGTAGCTCCTTTATTCTTGGGGCCGCCCCGGCTAGCGCCCGCATCGTCTGATGCAACGCAGCATCGCCATGGGCCGCGGAAACGACTTCCGCATGGCCGAAGCCCCATTGTCCACACCATCGGCCAGCACTGCCCGAGCTTTCGCAACCAGCCGTAAACCGATATTTCAGCGGAGCGAAACTTGCTGATCGCAAGGGGCGGCACCTGGGCGGGGTCGCGCCGCATCCCTCGCCGTTCTCCGCAAAACCTGATTTCGATTTCGTAAAAGTCCATTGCATTCAGAGGCTTGGCGCTTGACACGCAAACCCCCTCAACCGCCACAATAGGTCTTCTCAATGCGCTTCAACCGCCCCAAAAGGAACTGAACGCATGGTTTCTCCTTCTGCACTTTTTGCCGCCGCCGCCCCTGAATTCCTCGCGTCCGAGCCGCAGCATCCCAGCGCCGAACAGATCGAACTGCATGACGGGCTGCTGGACCGACCCGCGCACATCGATCCCAAGTTCCTTTACGACGCGCTCGGCTCATCGCTCTTCACGGCCATCACGCAACTGCCCGAGTACTACCCCACCCGCTGCGAAGATGAAATCTTTCAGCGTCACGGGGCCGATATCGCGCGCCACATCGGGCCGGTGCAGGCGATGATCGACCTGGGCGCGGGCGACTGCGTCAAGGCCGAGCGGCTTTTTCCCAGCCTGCGGCCCAGTCACTATGTGCCGGTCGACATCTCGGCCGATTATCTGCAGACGGCCGTGCGCCGGCTGCAATTGTCGTATCCCGACCTGCGGATCACGGCGGTGGGACAGGACTTTTCCCACGAACTCGCATTGCCCGCCGACGTTCCGGCCGAGCAGCGGCTGTGCTTCTACCCAGGATCGAGCATTGGCAACCTGGGCCCGGATGACGCCTATGCCATGCTGTGCCGGATCCGCGAGGCCTGTCCCGGCGGAGGACTGTTGGTGGGCGTGGACCGCGTCAAGCCCCGGAGTGTGCTGGAACCGGCCTACGACGACGCCCTGCACCTGACGGCGGCGTTCAACCTGAATCTGCTGCGCCACGTCAACGCGGTGCTCGACAGCGATTTCAATGTCGAGGACTGGCGGCATGTAGCCGTCTTCAACAGCGAACGCTCGCGCGTCGAAATGCATCTCGAAGCCCAGCGCGCGCTGCACGTCACCTGGCCCGGCGGCCACCGGGAATTCAAGCGCGGCGAGCGCATCCACACGGAAAACTCCTACAAGTTCACCCCGCAGGCATTCAGCGACCTGCTCCACCGCGCGGGCTTTCGCGATGTCGCGCATTGGTCCGACACCCGCGGCTGGTTTTCCGTTTTCAGCGCCCGCGCCTGACCCGCGACCGCCCACCCCGCATCTTGAGGATCGACATGGACCCCGCATGCCTGCTGACCCACCCCGCCCTCGGGCCTTACGCCAGCGGACAGGCCGGACAACACGACCGGTACGACGCTGTGCGCGCCACCACCACGGCCCTGGCGGCCCCGCTGAGTCCGGAAGATTGCCAGGTGCAATCCATGCCGGACTGCAGCCCCGTCAAATGGCATCTGGCGCACACCACGTGGTTTTTTGAAACCTTCCTGCTGGCGCGCTTCGATGCTGCCCGCCCGCCATTTCATCCGCAGTACCGGATGCTGTTCAACTCCTACTACAACGCCGTCGGCGCCAAGCATCCCCGGCCGCAACGCGGCCTGCTGTCGCGCCCACCGCTGTCCGAAGTGCTGCAGTACCGCCAGCATGTGGACGACGCGATGCACGCGCTGA
Organism: Achromobacter sp. NFACC18-2; assembly: GCF_900108985.1. Lineage (NCBI taxonomy): Bacteria > Pseudomonadati > Pseudomonadota > Betaproteobacteria > Burkholderiales > Alcaligenaceae > Achromobacter > Achromobacter sp. NFACC18-2. The sequence continues at coordinate 92,024 of NZ_FNYM01000014.1, forward strand.
TCTCGCGGCTGGGCGGCAATGATCCGGATTTCGATGCGCTGCTCGAACTGGGCCTGAATCACGAGCAGCAGCACCAGGAACTGATCCTGACCGACCTCAAGCACATGCTGTCGGCCAACCCGCTCAAGCCGGCCTACGTGGCGCCGGGTCCGCCCGCGATGCCGCCGGCCACGCCCGCGGGCTGGACCCGCTACGAAGGAGGCATCACGCGCATCGGCCACGACGGCCACGGCTTTGCCTTTGACAACGAAGGACCGGCCCACGACGTGCTGCTGACGCCCTTTCAACTGTCCGACCGCCTGGTGACACAGCATGAGTACCTGGCCTTCATGCAGGATGGCGGATACCAGCGGCCCGAGCTGTGGCTATCGCTGGGGTGGGACATGGTCTGCGCGCAGGGCTGGCGCGCCCCGCTCTACTGGGAGGGCGACCGCGACGCGTGGCGCATCTTCACCCTGCGCGGCATGCAGGACCCCGACCTGCAGGCGCCCGTCACCCACGTCAGCTATTTCGAAGCCGACGCGTACGCGCGCTGGGCCGGCGCGCGCCTGCCACGCGAACCCGAATGGGAACACGCCGCGCGCCAGTTGCCGGACGGCACCTTCTCCGCGCGCGCCAACATGCTGGAAAACGGCCACCTGGACCCGCGCCCCGCCCCCGCGCGCGACGGCCAGGGCGGTCCGGTGCAGCTCTTCGGCGATGCCTGGGAATGGACCTCGAGCGCCTACGACGCCTATCCGGGCTTCCAACCCAGCGCCGGCGCCGTGGGCGAATACAACGGCAAATTCATGTGCAACCAGTTCGTGCTCCGAGGGGGCTCCTGCGCCACGCCGCGAGACCACATCCGCGCCAGCTACCGCAACTTTTTCCCTCCCGAAGCGCGCTGGCAGTTTTCCGGCATCCGTCTTGCGCGCGACGCCTGACGGAGCGTCCGGGAAGCCGCGCACGGACACAGAAAGGTGCGAGTCAAGGCGCCCAAAAAAATCCAGGCCCGGCCGCTTGCACTCGCAAAAAACTTCGTGCTAGAATTTCGTTCTTCGTTGATCAGCACTTGCAGCGCAAACTGACCAGCGAGAAAAGGATGGCGCATTAGCTCAGCCGGTTAGAGCGACGGAATCATAATCCGCAGGTCCCCTGTTCGAATCAGGGATGCGCCACCAAGAATTTCAAGGCCCGCACAGTGTGCGGGCCTTTTGCATTGCGTCTAAGGGATATCGGGCCCGAGTAATATCAGCCCCGAAGGGATTCAAACCCGATACACCGCATCCCGGCGACGACCGCCCCAGGTTGCCGCCAGGCTGGCCACGAACGCGCCGATCAGCATCGACGCAAAGCCCCACAACGCGAACGCCGCGGCAGCCTTGCGGGCGGCGTCGGCCGCTTCCTTGGCTTTCTGCTTGGCGTCCTCGGCCGCCTTCTTGGCGTTCTGGATGGCCTGATCGACGCGGCGTTGCGCCACCGCGGGTTCCACGCCCGCCTGCGCCGCAACCACCTTCACGACGTAGTCGCGGTCCTCGGGCGTCATGTCGCCGCGCGTGACGCTCATCGCCACGATACGGCCGACTTCGGCGCGCGCCGCCTCGGGATCCGCCGTTGCCTCCGGACGATCCGAGCGCAGCAGGCTGTCGGTCAGATAGTCGGTGGCGCGTTCCATGCCGCCCCCGCTCGCCCCCGCCGCCGCAGCGGCCGTGGCAGCCGTGCCTGCCGTGGCCGCCACCGAGGCGCCAGCCTTGGCCACACCCGACGCCATGGATGCCAGGGCAGAGCCCAGCAGCGCTGCGCTGACGATCGCGCTCAGGGCCCACACCAGAAAGCCGTGTGCGGTGTCGCGGAAGTAGACCTCGTCCGAGTGCACGTCGACCCATTTGGTCCGCAGGCGTCCGGCGACGTAGCCGCCGATGCCGTAGGAAACGATCTGGGTGAACAGCATCCAGACGATGATGCCGATGCCGATGGCCGGGGCCGACATGCCCTCATCGCCCCACGGCGACACCGACAGGAAGCCCAGACCCGTGCCGCCGGCGAAGAGCGCGAGCGAAAGCGCGGCGGCGATCACCGCGCCGGCGAAGACCGCCGCCCACGAAACAGCCGAAATGGCCGATTCGCGGACAGGCAGGCCGTCGGCGTAGGGTTGGCTCAATGAAGACGAATTTTCCATGATCGATCCTTGTTCATAGTCTTATGCAACCGCATGAACGCGGCGGATAACGAGTCAGCGGTTAGTGCCAGAACAATGCCAGCAGGATGATGATGGGGATGGGCACGCCTAGCAGCCACAGCAAGATGGAGCGCATGGAAACCTCCTTGTTTCGATGATGGAATCGGGATCGCGCGACGCAGGCCGCAATCAGGCCAGGTCGATGGTGCCCGGGGCGCGAGGATCCGGCGCGGGCGGCGTGGGATCAATGACGTCGGGGTTGTCCGTGGGACGGCCCGGATCCGGAAGCGGATCGTCCTCGGGCGGATTGCCGGGCAGAGCCGGATCGTCGGGTTGAAGATCGCCCGGCTGGCCGGGTTCGCGGTGCGGGAATTGGGACATGGTTGCATCTCCTCAAGCGGCGCTCATGCGCCTTGCCTGAGCTTCAGCAAACCGCGTTCCCGGCGCCCTGCCCGTGTCGTGCAACGTTGAGCGGCCTCGGGCATCTGCCCTGGACCCAAACCCGCGGCGCGTCAGTCCTTGCGCCGTCCCCCGCCTTGCGCGGCGGACGGCTCCGGCGCCTCGCCGCCCAGGAATGCCATGACGGCAGACTTGCCCGCGGCCGAGGCCTCGTCCAGGCTGGCGTAGCGCTTGTCGGAGTAATTGGTGCTGCGCACATTTCCCGATTCAGGATCGAGCAGCGTGATGATCCAGGCGAATTCGCCGGGAGAAAGCTGGCGCACCTGCAGGGTGGCGCGCGTGCCGGGACGCAATTCTTGCGTCATCTTGCGGCCTTTTCGGTATGTCGATGACGCCATCGTAGCGCAATCCGCCCCGCCGTCGCGAGCCGCTCCCGCCTCGCCGAAAATGCTGCGCCCGCACATGTTTTTCATGCTGCAGACCCCGAGGCAAATACGCCACAAAGCGCTTGCCGCAGCAGGAAAACCCTAGGGTGCAGTCCGCAAATACAGGCGCACAATCGACACAAACAGAGAGACCGCTCAGCGGCGCCGCATCCCTTTAATCAGGCGAGGACGGAGACAACATGACTTACTTGGCAGTTTTCATGAGCTGTTTGATGGTTATGGGTATCGTCGCGTTGGTGATTCAAACGATACGCAGCGCAGGGCCCGAGCCCTGGCTGAAGATATCGGCGGCGATCGTCAGTTCCACCTTTGCATCGTTGCTGCTGGTCCCGTTGGGATTCGCGGTCGCCCTGACGATGCTCATCGAGTAATCCCCCTTCTGAAGGCCAGGCCCGGACTAACCGTTGCGGGCCGGCCTGCCGCGCGTCGCCGCCCAGCACACCAGCGAGCCGGCGGTGACCATGGCCACGCCCTGCCAGAACGACAGGGTGAGCGGCGTCGACAGCCACACGGCGGCGAAGAAGGTGGAGAAAACCGGGGTGAAGTATGACGCCGTGGCCAGCAGGGTGAGGTTGCCTCGCAGTATCCCCACGTTCCAGAACGCATAGCCGGCGGCCATCGCGCCCCCGGTCACGCATAGTTCGAGGGTGGCGGGCGCCGTGAACACCAGCGAGGGTTCCGCGCTGAGCAGGTACTTGATCCACAAGACCGCGGCCGTCAGCATGAAAAACAGCGCGACGCCATTTTTGCCATCGGCAAAGCGCTTCGTCACGTTGCAGTACACGGCCCAGATGATGGCGCCGCTGAAGGCCAGGCCATAACTCAAAGGATTGCTCGACACATTGGCGGCGGTGCGTTCGAACGACAGGCCGCCGGATCCACCCACGACCCACACGATGCCGCAGACCGACAACAAGATGCCCGGCGCCACCCACACGCTTGCCCGCTGGCCGTTGATGAGCATGGCAAATATCACCGTCAAACACGGCCAGAGGTAATTGACGATGCCCAGTTCGATGGCTTGCCCACGATCGGCCGCGAAACCCAGCGACAGCGAGAGGCATATCTCATAGGCGACGAACAGCACGCTGCCCACCACGAGATAAGACCGGGGAAATGCGCGCAGCTTGGGAAAGCCGAGCAATAACACCAGCAACGCCGCACCCACCGTATAAATCAGCGCGGCGCCGCCTATCGGTCCAAAATTTTCACTGACGCCGCGAATCAGGCCGACGACAGTGCCCCACAGCAACACCGCCAGCAAACCCAGGGTAGTGGCCGCGCTACGGCCAGGAGTCCATTGCATTACCGTTTCCAATTGCTTGCCGCACCTGCCCGCCACACCTGCCCGCCCGCAGGCCGGCGCGGCGCCAAGGCGGCAAGTTTAGCGAAAACCGAATGGAGAATAAGCTGCATGGCCATTTCAATACGCAGGATGAGCGACGTACTGGCAAGCACGGATTCGGGCCGTCTCTACCGCATCGAAGTGTTTTTGCAGGCGGACGAGCCCGAGGCCGGCGCCGCGCCGCGCGCCGGTTCGCGCTACATCCTCAGGACTTCCGAGGGAGACCATGTGATTGCGCTGGACGACAGGCGCTACCGCCTGAGGTCGGGTGAAGTCCTGACCGCCCTGCCGCCGCCGCGCCACGACATCTGACGGGCGCGCGGCGAGGCCCGGCCTCAGGGGTCCAGGGCCACCCGCCGCTTGCCCAGGCCCTTGGCCCGATACAGCAACACGTCCGCGCGCTCCAGGAGCTGCATCATGGTCGTGCCCGATCGCGGATACTCGGCGATGCCTATGCTTGCCGATACGGCGACGCGCACGCCCGGATACGGCAGCGACAGGCTCTCGACAAGGGCCTCGGCCACATGCCGCGCATGCTCTCCGCTGGCGCCCAGCAGCAGCACCGCGAACTCGTCGCCCCCCAATCTTGCCGCCACGTCGGACACCCGGATGGCGCTCGCCATGCGGTCTGCCGCCTCTTTCAGCACCGTATCGCCCGCGGCGTGGCCGTGCATGTCGTTCACCGCCTTGAAGCCGTCCAGATCGATCGCCAGGATCGAGAACGCGTCGCCGCTGCGCTGCGCCACCGCCAGTTCCCGCATCACCAGTTCGCCGAACAACACCCGGTTGCACAGGCCGGTCAGGGGATCGTAGTGCGCCAGGTGCTGCGCGCGCGCCAGCATGCGCGACGCCTGCAACATGGCCGCCCCGACTTCCTGGGCTTCCTTCACGCGTGTGGCCGGCAGTTCCACCGTGCGGCCTTCGCCCAGCGCCACGGCGGGCGCGACCAGTCCGTGCACAGCCGACGTCAGCCGGCTTGCCAGCCGCAGCGCCAACCACAATCCCAGGCCGAACACACACAGCGTGCCCAGCGCGATCCACGCAATGGAGCGGTACAGGCCCGTGGTCAACAGTTGCGTGGGCGCGCCGGCCACGACCGTCCAGCCCGACAGCGACGACCGGCTGAACGCCGTGTAGACCGGTGAGTCCTCCTTGGTGATGGTTTCGAGCGAACCCTCGCTATCCTGCTGCATGGCGCGTGCCAGCGCGGGCACCGCCTTTTGGCCCACGAACCGGGACGTGTCCCGGGTCCGCGCGACGATGGTGCCGGACTCGTCCAGCACCGCCGCCACCCAGCCCTCGGGCAGCGCACGCCGGCCCAGCACGTCGGCGATGCTCTCGGGCGACAGCGCTACATTCAGGCTATAGACCACCTCTTCGTCGCGCAGCACGGGCACGCCCAGCGCAATGGTGGGCCTTTTGGAGAGGCCGCCGACAAACAGGCCGGTGAGCACCGGGGCACGCGACTGGAAGACGCGCAGCAGCTCCTTGGGGGCACTGCCCGCCGGCAAGGCCGCTCCATAGGGCACCCGCGTGTTGAGGATCTGGCGTCCTTCCTTGTCGGTCAGGACGTAGCTGTCGGCGATCTGGAATCGCACGGCGTCGCGCGCGCGCCGATGAAATCCCTCCAGGTCCCCGCCCACGAGGTCGGGAGACGAGGCGAGCATCTGCAGGCCGGCCTCGACGCCGGTGAGCTCGCGGTCGAGGATGGCCGTGAGATTGCGCGCCAGGAAGATCGTGTCGCGGTAGATCCGGTCCTTCTGTACGACGTAGCTTTCGTAGACGGCAACGGTCGCCACGATCAGCGACGGGGTGATGCAGGCAAAGACCAGCACCAGCAGGCCCGTCTTCATGGAATAGCGGCGCGGCCAGCGCGGGCGCGCGCCACCGGGTTCGTCGCCGTCAGCCGGGGCGCGGCGCGCCGCCGGGGCTGCGCGTCCCGAACCTGCCGCCGTGCCTGATGATTTCCCCGTTTTTTCCGCGCTAGCTGTCTTCAAGGTCCGGCGTCCCCGCGAACTGGCTCTTGAGGAGCGTCAACGCCCCTTTTTCAGCCAGCGCCTCGTTGGGAAACACGTGCTTGGTGTCTTCAAGCACAGGAAAGCCGAAGACCCGCGCACGGACGTGGTAGCCCTCGGGTGTTTCCGCGAATTCGATGTCGAAATTACGCTCTTCGATCCAGCCCGACCGATGCAGTTTCCATTCCATATTCCATGCGCTCCTGGTTGGCGAGGTTGACACGAACGGCCGGCGGCAAAGCCGCCGGCGCTGCTACACCATACACCCGGCCAGGCGCTCCCGGGGAGCCCGGCGGGGCTATTCGGGACGGGCCCGACGGGCAGCCGCCGGCGTGCCTGCAACAGGGCCGCCGGCCGCAGCGCCATCCGGCACGGATGCGCTTGCCTCGGGGGCAACCGCCGCGTCGCTTGTCGCGGACGAAAACAGATCCCAGCTCGCCATGAACAGCGCAGCGATCAGCGGACCGATCACAAAGCCGTTCAGGCCGAACAGGGCCATGCCGCCCAGCGTGGAGATCAGCACGACGTAGTCAGGCATCTTGGTGTCCTTGCCCACCAGGATGGGCCGCAGGACATTGTCGACCATCCCGATGACCAGCACGCCAAAGGCGATCAGGACGGCGCCCTTGACCACGGCGCCCGTCAGCAGGAAATAGATCGCCACCGGCGCCCAGATCAGGCCCGCGCCGATCGCCGGCAGCAGCGACAGGAAGGCCATGATCACGCCCCACAGCAGCGCGCCCTGGATCGAAAGAATGGAAAAGATGATGCCGCCCAGCGCGCCCTGCGCCGCCGCCACCGCGACGTTGCCCTTGACGGTGGCGCGCACCACGGTCGTGAACTTGCGGAACAGGTGCTGCTTGTGGCCGTCGCTCAGGGGCACCGCGCGCCGCAGCCGCGCGGACAACTGCGGCCCGTCGCGCAACAGGAAGAACAGCAGGTACATCATGATGCCGAAGCTGACCACGAACTGGAATGTGTCCTGTCCGATGCTCAATGCCTGGGTCGCCAGAAACTGGCTGGCCTGCATCGCGCCGGCGCTCAGCTTTTCCTGAAGGCTCGGAATGTCGGCCAGGTCGAAGCGTGACAGCAAGGCATGCACCGACGGCGGCAACGCCTCCATGGCCTGCTGGAAGTAGGCCCCGAAGTTGATCTGGCCGGACTTGATGCTTTGATAGAGATTGGCGCCTTCGGTCACCAGCGATCCGCTGATCACGACCAGCGGAAGAATCACCAGCAGCAGCACCAGCAGCAAGGTGATGAGCGCAGCCAGATTGCGCCGTCCCCCGACGCGCATCACCAGGCGGCGCTGCAAGGGAGCGAAGAGAATGGCGAGAATGGAGCCCCAGAAAACGGCACCATAGAAAGGCCACAACAACCATCCGAACGCGATGGTGACCACCACCAGCAGGAGCAGAAAGGTTTTGTAGTGCACGCCGGAAGATTGGCTCATAGTCCGTCCAAGGCACGGCAATCGCCGCAAGAGCCGCATTGTACAAAGCGCGGCCGGGCGGCGCTCGGGTCGCGAGGGGTCTGTCGCATGGCTATGGCGCCGCCGGGCCTGCGCCGGCCGCCTGCAGGAGGGTCGCGCGCGCCGCCTCCAGCGCATCGGACTGCGCGTTCAATCCCTGCAGGCGCAGGTTCAATTCCTGCTGCAGCGTGGGCTTGGCGACGCGCGCCTGCCCGTCCACGAGCAGGATGTCCGCGGCGTTGGCCGCCACGAGGTCGGCAATGCCCAGCGCGTCGCGCGCGACCGAATCCATTTTGGCCGCCGCATCCATCAACTCGGCAGCCGGCGCACTCACGGCTTCGTCGTAGACCCCGTCGTACACCGGCGCCAGGTCGGCGGGCAGGGCCAGGTCCGTGCGCGCCCGATCAGCCTTGCCGCGCGCCTCCTGGACCTGCGCGGCGGCGTCGGCCAAGGTCTTGCGGGCGGCCTCGAAGCTGGCCCTGCGCTCCACGATCTCGCCCACGGAGCGGATCGTCTCGACCGCCAGCACCTCGCGCAGCGGCGAGGCCGCCTTGGCCATCGCGTCCTGGAAGTCCGTGATCACCTCGTAGGCGTCGTCGTAATCGCCGATGGCTTCCTTTTCGGATTTGCTCAGCATGCCGATCGGCACCAGCGTCACGTTGTTCATCCGGGCCTGCAGCAACTGTATGAACGCGGCGCGCTCCTGCGGCTCTTTATTTACGCAGGCCGTCATCAACAGCAACGAGACCACCGCCATGCCTGTCACGCACGCGCGAACCAAGACCATGCGCATCCTTTCGCACTCCGATTTTGCAGATTCCGGCGCCCGCCGCTGCGGGCATTTCCGGCAGATTATCCGGCAGGGGCCGTCCCCGCATCCCGAGGGGCGGATTTTGTTGCCATCGAAGCGAGTTGACACAGGGGAGCGGGCCCTCGCGCCCGCGCGACGGATCGACGCCGGCTTCCTCTAAAATCACGGATCCGGCGGCCGGCGGCCGCCCGCAACATCGCATTTTGGCTGACGACATGAATCAGAACGCTTCCTCCCAGGCCTGGGGTTTCACGCATCCGGACTGCCGCGGCGCGAATGCCCTGCTCCTTTTCATGAACGACCTGGCGCGCGTGGTCAATCAGTACCTGGGCAATGGCAAGCTGTCGGACGAAGCCCTGGCGGACGCCCAGAAGGCCGTCGACGCCCTGCTCGACCGCTATGTGGAAATCGAGGCCGCGCCGGAAGCGTTCGACAACGAGCGCATCGAACTCGCCCTGGAAACCGCCCCGCAACCCGACGGCTCGACGGCCGCCCAGGTGGCGCTGCGCATGTCGCCGCGCCTTGAAGGGCTCATCATCGAGGCCCAGCGCCAGGCCCGTCCCGCGGCGCACTGAGCGTACGGCACGCTCCGCTTATGCCCTTTGCACAGAAACCGCTTGCAAAATCGGGCAACTCCGGATATTATCGTCAGTTGGCTCTTGCGGCTTAAATTTTGCGGCTTAAAACAACCGGCTGCAAAGACCAACGTAAGAATACCGCTGTACGGGCAACACCGTACAGTCACCAACGTCTTCCCAGACCCTACCCATCTGGGAGCACACCGGAACCGAAGCGGGATCACTCCCGCCGTTCCAGCCAACGCCTGTAAGCCCCTGCGTCATTGCGACGTATATAGCGAAAAACAAGCGAAAAACGCAATCGCAGGGCCAGGTCGCAGCACCGCCTTAGCCGACCCGTCAGTTCCGGATCGGCCTGAAGCCACCGCAATCATCCCAAAGCTGCCCTATCGGAAGCAGCAACACATATCGCGGGCAATGACCGCGAATGCAAGAGCCTAGCCGCTCTGCATGATCTCGGGCCGCACGGGCGTAAGCAACCGCGCAGGCAAACGCGCAAGCGGAAGTCTTGTACATCCAAGCCACGCGGACCCGAACCGATGCCATCCAGGACTGGAGGATGGCATCACCGCCGCATCACGCCATCAAAACGACGCGCAGAAACATGAGAATGCGCAAAGAGATGGCGGCAACAATGCGTTAGTGTCATGTAATGCCTGTCCAATACAACCCGGCGGGCACGGCACAGGTGCAAATGCCCGGCCTCAACGCCGCCTTGCGCCCCACTTGGCAATACGCAGCTTTTCCAATAACTAGAACCTAAAGAGAACACAACATGAATACTCGTTTCACCACCACCGACCTGATCCAGCGCCCGGCCCACACCCAGCTCGACGACATGCCCATCCATATCGGCGACATCGTCTACCTGAAGCCGGCCAACGGCCCCGAGATCCGCGCAACCGTCATTTTCAATGCGCCGATCAACGGCACGACCACCTACACGACCGAAGTGGTGCCGTGCGGTGCGGCCGCGCAAAAGGCGCCCGGCCAGCGTATCCGCTTCCGCCACGAACACGTTCATCGCATCGAACCGGTGCGCCGCAACGCTCGCTGAGCTGGGTCAAGACCGCCGCGTTTCATACGCGGCGGTTTGCTTTTGTGCGTGCTAAAGTCGCGGCAATTCCAGCCCTGGCGATATCGACATGCAGAACAATCGTCTCGCGGTCCGCATCTGGGACCTTCCCACTCGACTCTTTCATTGGGCCCTCGTCGTCTGTATCGTCGGCGCGTTCGTCAGCGTGAAGCTGGGCGGCCTGTACATGGACTGGCACGTGCGCTTTGGCTGTACGGCGCTGGGCCTGATCCTCTTTCGCCTGCTGTGGGGCTTTGTCGGCCCGCGCTACGTCCGGTTCGCGCACTTCGTGCGAGGCCCATCGTCGATCGCCCGCTACCTCAAGGGCGCGGCGGCGCCAGCCGGCCACAATCCACTGGGAGCCCTGTCCGTGATGGCGCTGTTGCTGGTCGTGGGCTTCCAGGCGGTCAGCGGCCTTTTCACCACCGACGACATCATGACGCAGGGCCCGCTGTTCGGATACGTGTCGGAAGCCACCGCCAGCGCCATGACCTCGTGGCACAAACTCAACGAGTGGGTCATCATCGGCCTTGTCGCGCTGCATGTGCTGGCCGTGGCCTGGTATGCCGTCGTGCGACGCAAACGGCTGGTGCGCGCCATCATCACCGGCAACGTCGACGCCAAGGACATTCCTCCGGGCACGCCGCCCACGCAAGACGGGCTGGCCGTCTGGCTGCGCGCCCTGGTGCTGGGCGCCTGCGTCACCGGCCTGGTGCTGTGGATACGATCCCTGGAGATCGTATCGGACATGTCTTTCTCGTAGACCTTTTTCGCAGACCTTTCTCGCAGACCTTTCTCACATACGCGCCGTCGCGCGCGCGCAAGAAACAGCCCCGCCTGAACCGCCCCGAACGCCGGACTTGAATCCGACTTCGGGGCTTTTTCAGTGCGGGGCTTGTTCTTTGGAAGGCGCGAGGCGCTTGGCTCGCGCGCAGCCTCAGCCTTGCTTACTTCTTTTTGCGATACGCGTCGTGGCAGGCCTTGCAGCTAGCGCCCACGTCGCCGAACGCGGCGCGCAGCTTGTCCAGATCGCCGGCATCGGCAGCGGCCGACAGCTTCACGATGTTGTCCTGAAACGCCTGCTGCTTCTGCTTGAAGCCCGCGGCATCGCTCCAGATCTCCGGACGGGCGTCGCCGCCTTCCGTGCCCGGACCGAAAGCCGTCCAGGGCAATGCCGAGAGCGTCTTCAGCACCTCGACGTTCGCCTTGATCTGCGCGGCGTCATAGGGCGCCTGGCCCTTGACCACCGGCGCCATGCGGCCGAAATGCGAGGCGATGAGCGAGAGCGCCGACTGGCGGTACTTGACCGCGTCTTCGGGCTTGGCGAACTGCGCGGAGGCGGACGTCGCGAGCAGCGGACCCACCGTCATACAGGCCAGCGCAGCAAGCGTGGACAACTTCTTCATTGCTTTCTCCCGTAGGTACAACGTGAACGCCGCGCGCATGGCGCGCGCGGCATGGCGACTATACCGCCCGGGCCAGCTCGGCTGCCAGGCCGATGTAGGAGCGCGGGGTCATCGCCAGCAGGCGGGCCTTCGGCTCTTCAGGCAGCGCCAGGCCCTGGATGAATTCTCGCAGAGCCTCTTCGGTGATGCCCTTGCCGCGCGTCAAGGCCTTGAGCTGTTCGTACGGCTGCGGCAGGCCATAGCGGCGCATGACGGTCTGCACCGGCTCGGCCAGCACTTCCCAGCAGGCGTCGATGTCGGCGTCAATGGCGGCCGCGTTGACTTCCAGCTTGCCCAGGCCGCGCATGCAGGCATCCCACGCCACCAGGCAGTAGCCCAGACCCACGCCCAGGTTGCGCAGGACGGTGGAATCGGTCAGGTCGCGCTGCCAACGGGAGATGGGCAGCTTGTCGGCCAAGTGGCGCAGCACGGCGTTGGCCAGGCCCAGGTTGCCTTCGGAGTTTTCGAAGTCGATCGGGTTGACCTTGTGGGGCATGGTCGACGAGCCGACCTCGCCTTCCTTCAGGCGCTGCTTGAAGTAGCCCAGCGCCACATAGCCCCAGATGTCGCGGTCCAGGTCCAGGATGATGATGTTGGCGCGGGTGATCGCGTCGAACAGGGCCGACATCCAGTCGTGCGGTTCGATCTGGATGGTGTGGCGGTTCTGGGTGAGGCCCAGGCCGGCCAGCACGCGCTTGCTGAATTCGGGCCAGTCGATCTCGGGATAGGCGGACAGGTGGGCGTTGTAGTTGCCCGTCGCGCCATTGAGCTTGGCGAGCGGCTCGACGGCCTCGACGGCGGCGATGGCGCGGTTCAGGCGCGCGGCCACGTTGGCGAATTCCTTGCCCAGCGTGGTGGGGCTGGCCGGCTGGCCGTGCGTGCGCGACAGCAGCGGCTGGTCGGCGTTGGCCACGGCCAGTTCATTCAGCTTGGCGGCCACTTCGCGCAGGCGCGGCACCACGACCTGGTCGCGGGCGCGCGACAGCATCAGCGCGTGCGACGTGTTGTTGATGTCCTCAGAAGTGCAGGCGAAGTGGATGAACTCGGCCGCGCGGGCCAGTTCGGCGTCATCGGCGACCTTTTCCTTCAGCCAGTATTCCACCGCCTTCACGTCATGGTTGGTGACGCGCTCGATGTCCTTGATGCGGCCGGCGTCCGCTTCGGAGAAATTGGCGACCAGTTGGGCCAGGCGGGCGCGGGCGCCTTCGGAGAAGGCGGGCAGCTCGGGCAGGCCGGCGTCGGACAGGGCGACGAGCCAGGCGACCTCGACTTCCACGCGGTGCGCCATGAAGCCGGCCTCGGACAGCAGACCGCGCAGCGCGTCGCCCCGTGAAGCGTAGCGGCCATCCAGTGGCGAAAGGGCATTGAGTTGGCTCAGCTGATCGGCGATTTGCATGGTCTGGGAGAGAAAAAGCTACGGATGGGAAAACCCGACGATTTTATCATCCGAGCCAGCCCCACATTGTGGCAAACTGACGAAGATTCCGGCCTGCGGACAATTCCGACCGTCATGCGGCCTGCTATACTTCGGCCGCTTTCCGACTCCGCTTGTGACTCCATGAAACTGATCGGCTCGCTTACCAGTCCCTACGTGCGCAAAGTGCGCATCGTCATGGCCGAGAAAAAGCTGGACTACCGGCTTGAACTCGAAAACGTCTGGTCCGCCGACACGCAGATCCAAACGTACAACCCGCTGGGCAAGGTGCCCTGCCTGGTCATGGAAGATGGCGGCGCCCTGTTCGACTCGCGCGTCATCGTCGAGTACCTGGACACCCTGTCTCCCGTCGCCCGGCTGATTCCCCAGCCGGGACGCGACCGCGCGGCCGTCAAGTGCTGGGAAGCCATCGCAGACGGCGTCCTGGACGCGTGCGTGACCATCGTCAAGGAAAACCAGCGCCCCGAGGCCCAGCGCAGCCCCGAATGGATCGAACGCCAGCACGGCAAGATCCACGCCAGCCTGGACGCCATGAACAAGAGCCTGGGTGAAAACGCCCATTGCATGGGCATCAACTACAGCCTGGCGGACATCGCCGTCGGCTGTGCCCTGGGCTACCTGGACCTGCGCTTTGCCACCCTGGACTGGCGCACCGGCCAACCCAATCTGGCCCGCCTGTACGACAAGCTGTCCCAGCGCCAGTCGTTCATCGACACGGTGCCCAAGACGGCCTGACGGGCCTCCAGAAGCGCCCGGCCTGACCGGGCGTGCGCTGCGCCGGCCGCTCTCCGCGGCCGGTTTTCCTTATCCCGATCAAGCTGCCCAGGTCTGCCAGGCCTTGAACAGCATGTACGCGGCCAGTGCGAACAGCAGCGCGGCAAATACGCGCTTGAGCGTCTGCACGGGCAGGCGATGGGCCATGCGCGCGCCCAATGGCGCGGTCAGGACACTGGTGCACACCAGCGCCAGCAGCGCCGGCCAGTAGATGAATCCGAGCATTCCGGGATAGGTCTCGGCTTCGTTGAGGCCCGAGACGATATAGCCCACGCTGTTGGCCAGCGCGATGGGAAAGCCCAGCGCCGCCGAGGTCGACACCGCGTTGTGCAGGGCCACGTTGCACCAGACCATGAACGGCACCGACAGGAAGCCGCCGCCGGCCCCGACCAGGCCCGACAGGAAGCCGATGCCCGCCCCGGCCGCGCTGGTGCCGACGACGCCCGGCATCTGGCGCGTGGGCTTGGGCTTCTTGTTGCGCAGCATGCTCCAGCCGGAATACCCCACAAAGAGGGCAAAGAACAGCGACAGCCACAGCGTGCTGAGCGCGGCGAACACCGCGCCGCCCGACAGCAGCCCGCCGACGATGATGCCCGGCGCCATGGCCGCCACGATGCCCCACTTGATGGTGCCACGCTGCTGGTGGGCGCGGACGCTGGAGATGGAGGTGAACAGGATCGACGTCATGGACGTGGCGATCGCGGCATGCACCACCAGGTCGGCCGGCATGCGCTGCCAGGTGAACAGCATCGTCAAGAACGGAACCAGCAGCATCCCGCCGCCGATGCCCAGCAAGCCCGCGGCAAACCCGACCACGCCGCCCAACGCCAGCAGGCATATCACCATCGTCACATCCACAGCCATCTCCTCTCTTTTATTGTGATGAACATTGTCATGAACAAGGCCCCTCGGGCATCGCGCCCGGGGGGCCTTGGTTACGAGCGGCTGCGCATCCTAGAGAATGATGCCGCCGCCCAGGCAAACCTCGCCATCGTATAGCACGGCCGACTGGCCGGGCGTCACCGCCCACTGCGGCTCGGTGAATTCCAGCGAAAACGCGCCGTCCGCGGCATTGCCCAGGCGGCACGCCGCGTCGGCCTGCCGGTAGCGCGTCTTGGCGCCGTAGGCGCCCGGGGCCGGCGGATGGCCCGCCACCCAGCTCGCGTCCTGCGCCGTGAGGCTGCCGGACAGCAGCCACGGATGATCGTGCCCCTGCACCACGTACAGCACGTTGCGCGCCAGGTCCTTGCGCGCCACGTACCAGGCCTCGGCCGTGCCGTCTTCCCGCTGGCGTCCCTTGACGCCGCCAACGCCCAGGCCCTTGCGCTGCCCCAGCGTGTAGAAAGACAGTCCTTCGTGGCGCCCCACCTGCTGCCCTTCGGGGGTCAGGATGGGGCCGGGCTCGGTGGGCAGGTAACGGTTCAGGAATTCCCGGAACGGGCGTTCGCCAATGAAGCAGATGCCCGTGGAATCCTTCTTGGCGGCATTGTGCAGGCCGATCTCGTGCGCGATGCGCCGCACCTCGGTCTTGTGAATCTCGCCCAGGGGAAACAGCGTGCGCGAAAGCTGCGCCTGGTTCAGGCGGTGCAGGAAATAGCTTTGGTCCTTGGAGCCGTCCAGCGCCTTGAGCAGCTGGAACTGCGTGCCGCCGCCCTCGACGGGCACTTCGCGCACGCGGGCGTAGTGCCCCGTCGCGATATGCTCCGCGCCCAGCGCCATGGCATGATCCAGGAAGGCCTTGAATTTGATCTCGGCGTTACACAGGACGTCCGGGTTGGGCGTGCGGCCCGCGGAGTACTCGCGCAGGAATTCCGCGAACACGCGGTCCTTGTATTCGGCGGCGAAGTTGACGAATTCGAACTCGACGCCGACCAGGTCAGCCACGCTGGCGGCGTCCAGGAGATCCTGGCGGGTGGAGCAGTATTCGGAATCGTCGTCGTCTTCCCAGTTCTTCATGAACAGGCCGACGACCTCGTAGCCCTGTTGCTTGAGCAGCCAGGCGGTGACCGAAGAATCGACCCCGCCGGACATGCCGACGACAACGCGGCCTTTCTTGGTGGATGTTTGACTCATGATGCGGCTATTTTAGATCGGAGACGGTGTCTTCCCGCGGCTGCGGCTCGGCGGCCCGCGACACTTCCATCAGCCAGGCGCGGAAGGCCTGCAAGGTGGGGAGGTTGGCCTTTTGCTCGGGGTAGCACAGGTAATAGCCCATGCGCGCCCGGATCGGCAACTGAATGGCAATGGCCAGCTTGCCGTCACGCAGCTCGTCCTCGATGAGGCAGCGCGGAATCAGCGCCACCCCGAACCCCGCCGCCGCGGCCTGCGACAGCAGCGCGTATTGGTCAAAGCGCGCGCCCTCCAGGCTACGCCGCGTATCGCAGCCGGCCTGCTCGAACCAGTCGCGCCAGCCCTCCAGGGCCGAGGTATGGTGCAACAGCGGATACGCCAGCAGGTCTTCGGGCGACTTGCAGCCGGCCGGGATCAGGCGCGGGCTGCAGACGGGCAGGATTTCGCGGCCGACGATGTAGTCCGCGCCGCTGCCGGGCCAGAGGCCCTCGCCAAACCGCACCGCGGCATCCAGCTCCGGCGTGGAAAAATCGTAGCCCTGCCGATGCGGCAGGAATTCGACATGGATATCGGGGCGCAGGCGCATGAACGCGGTCAGCCGCGGAATCAGCCAGCGCGCCCCGAAGGTCGGCATACATGTGAGATTCAGCGTGCCCCCTCGCCCCTGGTGCGCGATCAGTTCGACCGTGGCCGCCTCGATCTGGCCGAGCCCTGCCTGGATCTTCGTGAGATAACTGCGGCCGGCTTCGGTGAGGACCAGGCCTTGCCTGATCCGCAGGAATAGTTCTACCCCGACGAACTCCTCCAAATGTTTCACCTGTTTACTCACGGCGCCCTGCGTCACGCAAAGCTCCTGGGCAGCGCGGGTGAAACTGCTATGGCGGGCGGCCACCTCGAAGGCTTGAAGATCGGTTAAAGAGGGACAGAAACGCCTCATCTGTAGTCCCCACTAAAGGTGGGGCTCCCTGCCCTGCGGGCCTGACGACGGCCTGCGCGGGACGCAAACGTTACGTAAAAGTAACGCCAATCGAGGCTGGCCGAAAAAGAGGTATGAAAAAAAGTCATAGCTTACGGAGAAACTTTCGTTTGCGCAAACCCGGCCGCCAGGAAAGAATCGTTGCGTTTGCGACTGCCTTTGCGCAACCGCTTTCCATTCATTAGTAGGGGAATCCATGCAACGCCGTAATGTAGTACTGGGCCTGTGTGTCGCCGCCGCGACGCTGGCCACGCCGCTGACCTCGGGTATCGCGCACGCTGAAGACGCGTATCCCAGCAAGCCCATCCGCCTGATCGTCCCCTTCCCGCCGGGCGGCACCACCGACATCGTCGGCCGCCTGTTCGCCGACAAGCTCGGCAAGGAACTGGGCCAGACCGTCGTCGTGGAAAACCGCGGCGGCGCCGGCGGCTCGATCGGCAGCGCGTTCGTTGCCAGCAGCGCGCCGGACGGCTATACCCTGGGTATCGCCACCGTCAGCACGCACGGCATCAATCCGGCCATCTACCCGAACCTGCCGTTCGATGGCGAGAAGGACTTCACGCCCATTTCGAACCTGGCTGCCGTGCCGAACATCATGACCATCAACCCGAAGGTCCAGGCCAAGAACATCGCCGAATTCATCACGCTGGCCAAGAGCCAGCCGGGCAAGCTGACGTACGCGTCGGCTGGCAACGGTTCCGTGTCGCACATGATGGGCGAGCTGTTCAAGATGGCGTCGGGCACCGACCTGATGCACGTGCCGTACCGCGGCGTGGGCCCGGCGCTGAACGACGCGCTGGCTGGCCAGGTCGACGTCATGTATGACAACCTGCCCTCCACGCTGCCGCACGTCCAGTCCGGCCGCCTGATCGCCATGGCCGTCGCCTCGCCCAAGCGCGTGGCCGCCCTGCCCGACGTGCCCACGTTCGCCGAAGCCGGCCTGCCGGCCGTCAACGACGCGTCCTGGTTCGGCCTGGTCGCTCCGGCCAAGCTGCCCGCCCCCGTGCTGGCCAAGCTGAACGCCGCCGTCCAGAAGGTCAGCGCCGAAGAAGACGTCAAGTCGCGCCTGGCTGCCCTGGGCGCCTCGCCGGCCGCCAACACCTCGGCCGAATTCGGCGCGCAGATCTCGGCTGAAATCGCCAAGAACAAGCGCATCGCCAAAGAAGCCAACGTGAAGATCGACTAACCGGTCTTCGGTCCCCGCGCGTCCTGGCGCGCGGGGACCTCCGATTCACGAACGCAGTACCCCCTTATGCGAATTACCCAACCCCTGTCCTACCGCCTCGACCTTCCGCAGCAATACCCCGATTCGGAAATTTTGGCTCCCCTTGTGCTGGACTCCCCGCACAGCGGCACCGCCTACCCCCCCGATTTCGCTGCCGCGGTGGACTTTGGCGCATTGCGCACCGCCGAGGACACCTGGGTTGACGACTTGTGGGGCGACGCCATCGAGATGGGCGTGCCGATGATTGCCGCGGCCTTTCCGCGCGCCTACATCGACGCCAACCGCGCGCCCGACGAAATCGACGAACTGCTGCTGGACGAGGCGTGGCCCGACGCGCTGAACGCCTCGCCCAAGGTCAAGCTGGGCAAGGGCCTGATCTGGCGCATGCTCGATGACGGCACGCCCCTGTACGACCGCAAGCTGACTGTCCAGGAAGTGCGCCACCGCATCGACGCCTGCTGGAAGCCCTACCACGCCGCGCTCGGCCAGGTGCTGGACAACGCGCACCGCAAGTTCGGCAAGGTCTGGCACATCAACTGCCACTCCATGCCCAGCGTGGCCGGCGAATTCGCCACCGACCGCCCCGGCCTGGTCCACCCCGACTTCGTGCTGGGCGACCGCGACGGCAGCACCAGCGACCCAGCCTTCCGCGAATTCATCGCGGCCTGGCTGCGCCAACGCGGCTATGACGTCACGGTGAACGACCCCTACAAGGGCGTGGAACTGGTCCGCGCCTTCGGCCGCCCGCAAGAAGGCCGCCACAGCCTGCAGATCGAGATCAACCGCAAGCTGTACATGGACGAAGTGTCGCTTCGTCCCAGCGAGAACTACGGCCGCCTGAAGGCCGATCTGCGCGACCTCACCGCCGCGCTGATCCTCTGGACTCGCGCACAGACGGTTTGACGCCGGACGTCTGCGCGCTGGTGCCGGCCGGCGACGTCGTCTGACTGGCCGGAGCATTCGGGTTGCAAGACCCGCACCCCATGGTTCGCCATGGGGTTTTTTTTGCCCGCGCACAAGCGGACCAAACGAGGGGAGCGTGAGAACGCACATTCCGTGTATAACTACGGCGAACCTTCTGAGGAGAGGCGTCGATGCACATCGGGATACCCAAGGAAACCCGAGACGGGGAAACCCGTGTCGCAGCAACACCGGAGACCGTCAAGAAGTATGTGGGCGGCAAGCACACAGTGGTCGTGGAGCGCGGGGCAGGCAGCGCCGCCCGCTATCTCGACGACGCCTACGTCGCCGCGGGCGCCACGCTCGGTTCCGCCCAGGAGGCCCTGGGCGCCGAACTCGTCATGAAGGTTCGCGCGCCCTCCCCCGATGAACTGCCCCACATGAAGCCGGGCGCCGTGGTGGTGGGCATGCTCGATCCCTTCGACGAGGAAGGCCTGGCGCAGTTGGCCGCCGCCGGCCTGACCGGCTTCGCGCTGGAGGCCGCCCCCCGCATCACCCGCGCCCAAAGCCTGGACGTGCTGTCATCGCAGGCCAACCTGGCCGGCTACAAGGCCGTGCTGCTGGCTGCCCATCACTACGGCCGCCTGATCCCCATGATGATGACCGCCGCCGGCACCCTGAAGGCCGCCCGCGCGGTCGTGCTGGGCACGGGCGTGGCCGGCCTGCAGGCCATCGCCACGGCCAAGCGGCTGGGCGCGGTGGTCGAGGCCTCCGACGTGCGCCCCGCCGCGCGCGAACAGGTCGAATCCCTGGGCGCCAAATTCATCGACGTGCCGTTCGAAACCGACGAAGAACGCGAGATCGCGCAAGGCACGGGCGGGTACGCCCGGGCCATGCCGCCCGGATGGATGGCCCGCCAGGCCGCGCTGGTGTCCGAGCGCTGCAAGCAGGCCGACATCGTCATCTCGACCGCGCTGATCCCCGGCCGCCCCGCCCCCACGCTGGTCTCCGAGGAAACCGTCGCGGCCATGAAGCCGGGCTCGGTACTGGTGGACCTGGCCGTCGAACGCGGCGGCAACTGCCCGCTGTCCGAAAAAGGCCGAATCGTCGACAAGCACGGCGTGACCATCATCGGGCTGACCAACCTGCCCGGCCTGGTCGCCACCGACGCTTCGGCGCTCTATGCGCGCAACATCCTGGATTTCCTGAAGCTCATCATCAATGCGGACGGCGCGCTGGCGATCCAGCGCGACGATGAAATCGTGGCCGCCTGCCTGATGTGCGAAGGCGGCAATGTGATGCGGAGGACGTGACCATGGAAGCGATCAACCCCACCCTGATGAACCTCATCATCTTCGTGCTGGCCATCTATGTCGGCTATCACGTGGTCTGGAACGTCACGCCCGCGCTGCACACGCCGCTCATGGCGGTGACCAACGCCATTTCCGCGATCATCATCGTGGGCGCGATGCTGGCCGCCGCGCTGACCGAAGGCGGACTCGCGCGCGGCATGGGCGTCTTTGCCGTGGCCCTGGCCGCCGTCAACGTGTTCGGCGGCTTCCTCGTCACGCGGCGCATGCTCGAAATGTTCAAGAAAAAGGACCGCAAGCCGGGCAAGGAGGAAGCGAAATGATCTCGCTGAACCTCGTCACCCTGCTTTATCTCGTCGCTTCGGTCTGCTTCATCCAGGCGCTCAAGGGCCTGTCCCACCCCACCACCTCGCGCCTGGGCAATGCCTTCGGCATGGCTGGCATGGCGATCGCCGTGCTGACCACCGCCGCGCTCATCATCGGCCTGGCGCGCAGCGGCACGGCCACGATCGGGCTGGGCTGGGTGGTGCTGGGACTGCTGGTGGGCGGCTCGGTCGGCACGCTGATGGCCAAGCGCGTCGAAATGACCAAGATGCCGGAACTCGTCGCCTTCATGCACAGCATGATCGGCCTGGCGGCGGTCGCGATCGCGGTGGCCGTCGTGGCCGAACCCCACGCCTTCGGCATCGCGCCCGCCGGCATGGCCATCCCGACCGGCAACCGGTTCGAGCTCTTCATCGGCACCTTCGTGGGCGCCATCACGTTCTCGGGTTCGGTCATCGCCTTCGGCAAGCTGTCGGGCAAGTACAAGTTCCGGCTCTTCCAGGGCGCGCCCGTGGTGTTCACCGGCCAGCACCTGCTGAACCTGGCGCTGGCGCTGCTGATGCTGGGGTGCGGCTTCTGGTTCATGCTCACGCAGGAATGGACGCCCTTCATCATCATGACCCTCATCGCCTTCGTGCTGGGCGTGCTGATCATCATTCCGATCGGCGGCGCGGACATGCCGGTGGTGGTGTCGATGCTGAACAGCTACTCCGGCTGGGCGGCGGCGGGCATCGGCTTTTCGCTGAACAACCCCATGCTGATCATCGCCGGTTCGCTGGTGGGCTCGTCGGGCGCCATCCTGTCCTACATCATGTGCAAGGCCATGAACCGGTCATTCTTCAACGTGATCCTGGGCGGTTTCGGCGGGCAGTCGGGCGGCGGCGCCGCGGCGGGAGACGCCCAGCAGCGCAGCGTCAAGTCAGGCAGCCCCGACGATGCGGCGTTCCTCATGACCAACGCCGAAAGCGTGACCATCGTGCCGGGCTACGGCCTGGCCGTGGCCCGCGCGCAGCACGCCCTGAAGGAACTGGCCGAAAAGCTCACCGCCCGCGGCGTGACCGTCAAATACGCGATCCACCCGGTCGCCGGCCGCATGCCCGGCCACATGAACGTGCTGCTGGCCGAGGCCGAAGTGCCCTACGACCAGGTCTTCGAAATGGAAGACATCAACAGCGAGTTCGGACAGACCGACGTCGTGCTGGTGCTGGGCGCGAACGACGTGGTCAATCCCGCCGCCAAGAACGATCCCAAGTCGCCCATCGCCGGCATGCCCATCCTGGAAGCCTACAAGGCGCGCACGGTCATCGTGAACAAGCGTTCCATGGCCTCGGGCTATGCCGGGCTGGACAACGAACTGTTCTACATGGACCGCACGATGATGGTCTTCGGCGACGCCAAGAAGGTGCTGGAAGACATGGTGAAGGCCGTCGAATAGCCGGCAAGCCAGGCGCTGCGCGGCCCTAGGGCTGCGCAGCCTTGCGCAACTGTTCGTCCACCACCTCGACCCAATGGCGCACCGGCGTTTCGGTGCCGCTTTGCAGATGGCCGATGCATCCGATGTTGGCCGACAGGATCACATCCGGGCTTGCTGCCGCAATGGCGCCCAGCTTGCGGTCACGCAGTTCCATCGCGATGTCCGGGTTCAACACCGAATACGCGCCCGCCGATCCGCAGCACAAATGCTTGTCCGCGAACGGCTGCAGGTCGAATCCCAGGTCGGCCAGCAGTTGCTCCGACAGCGGCCTCAACCCCTGCCAGTGCTGCAGGGTGCAAGGCGGATGGAATGCTGCCCGGGTGCCAGCCGGCAGTCGCGCGCGCAGCAACCCGGCATGCGGCGCGACGATCTCGGCCACGTCCTTGACCAGCGCCACGATGTCGGCGGCTTTTTGCGCATAGGCCGGATCATGGCGCAGGTGGTGCGCATATTCCTTGACCATCGCGCCGCAGCCCGACGCATTCATGACGATGGCCTCGACTTTGGCGTCCTGCACCAGCGGCCACCACGCATCGACGTTGGCGCGCATCTGCGCCAGGGCCTCGTCCTGCGCATCCAGGTGGAAACTCACTGCGCCGCAGCAGCCCGCGCCCGGCGCCAGGCGCGCTCCGATACCGACGGCATCCAGCACGCGGATGGTGGCGGCGTCGATGGTGGGCATCATGGCTGGCTGCACGCATCCGGTCAGCATCAGCACCTGGCGCTCATGCCGCGCCACCTGCGGCAGCGGGCCGGCGTCGCGGCGTTCCGGCACCTTGCGCTTGAGCGCCTGCGGCAGCATGCCGCGCAGGCTCTGGCCCAGGCGCATGGCCGGCGCAAACAGGGGCGAGAGCATCGTCCGGCGCAGCAGCGTGCGTTTGGTCTTGTCCGCCCATGAACGCTCCACCCGCTCGTCCACGATCTTGCGCCCGATATCGACGAGGTGCCCGTATTCCACGCCCGAGGGGCAGGTGGTCTCGCAATTGCGGCAGGTGAGGCAGCGGTCCAGGTGCTGCTGCGTGGACTGCGTGGGCTCCTTGCCCTCCAGCACCTGCTTGATGAGATAGATGCGTCCGCGCGGACTGTCCAGCTCGTCGCCCAGGACCTGGTAGGTTGGACAGGTGGCGGTGCAGAAGCCGCAGTGCACGCAGCGGCGCAGGATGGCGTCCGCCTCTTCGCCCAGTTCGGTGCCGCTCGCCCAGGATGCCAGATTGGTTTGCATGATGCCCTATAGCTCCAGGACCAGGCGGCCAGGATTGAAAAGACCCGCGGGATCGAGCTCCTGCTTGAGCCGGCGGGTGATCGCGCCGACGCCCGGCGCGAGCGGATGAAACACGCCATCGGCGGGCGGCGTGGCGCCGGCGGGCCGGAACAGCGTCGCGTGGCCGCCGTGCCGGGCCGCGGTCGCGCGCAGCGCTGCCGCATCGTGCGGGCCGGACAGCCACCGCTGGCCGCCGCCCCACTCCAGCAGCGTCGGCCCCAACTCCAGGTCTGGGGTGGTGGGCGGCAGGGCGAGGCGCCACAAGGGGCGGTCCGGTGCGAAGAAGGCATCGGTCTGCTCGCGCAGCGACTGCCACCATGCCGCGGCGGCGTCGGGCGCCAGGACGTCGCCGCCGATCAGCGCCTGCGCGCTTGCCAGCGCCGGCGGCGCGCCCGACAGGCGCACCCTCGTCATCCCTTCACCGCCATCGCCCTCCCCGGTCCAGCTCGTGGCCGAGATGGGCAGCGGCTTGCCACGCCAGAAGGCAAAGTTGGCAAGCGCCTGCGGCTGCGTGGCGGGCAGCGCCAGCGTGATCTCTTCCATCGGCCTGGGCACGACCTTGAGCGACACCTCGAGGATGGCGCCGAAAATGCCATGCGACCCGGCCAGCAGGCGGGACACGTCGTAGCCGGCCACGTTCTTCATGACCTCGCCGCCGAACGACAGGATGCGGCCTTCCGAATCCAGCAGCTGCGCGCCCAGCACAAAGTCTTTCAAGGCGCCGGCGCTCATGCGGCGCGGCCCCGAAAGTCCGGCCGCCACACATCCGCCCACCGTCGCCGACGGCGCGAAATGCGGCGGTTCGAACGCCAGCATCTGACCGTGCTCGGCAAGCGCGGCCTCCAGTTCGGCCAGCGGCGTGCCGGCGCGCACGGTCACCACGAGTTCGGACGGGTGGTAGCTGACGATGCCGCGGTAAGGCGTCATGTCCAGCAGACAGTGGCCATCCTGCGGCCGCACCGGCCGGTAATTGCCATAGAAGCGCTTGCTGCCACCGCCCATCACGAACAGGGGTTTGTGTCCGGCACGCGCCGTCATGACCTGGTCGCACAATTCCGACAGGACAAAATCCATAAGGAAAGCGTCCTAGAAACGGGCGAGATCGGGGAAGCGCAGTTCTCCCGCATGGACGTGCATCTTGCCGTATTCGGCGCAACGGGCCAGCGTTGGGATGACTTTTTCAGGATTGAGCAGGCACGGCGGATCGAAGGCCCGCTTTACCGCCAGAAACGCGTCGAGTTCTTCGCGAGAGAATTGCACGCACATTTGATTTATCTTCTCCATTCCCACACCGTGCTCTCCAGTCACGGTTCCTCCCACCTGCACGCACAGCTCGAGAATGGCGGCGCCGAATTTCTCAGCGCGCTCCACCTCGTCCGGCTTATTCGAATCGAACAGAATCAGCGGATGCAGATTGCCGTCGCCGGCATGAAAGACGTTGGCGCATCGCAGGCCGAATTCGTCTTCCATTTGCTCGATGGCGCCCAGCACGCGCGCCAGATGGCGGCGCGGTATGGTGCCGTCCATGCAGTAGTAATCGGGCGAGACGCGCCCGGCGGCGGGAAACGCATTCTTGCGCCCCGCCCAGAATTTCAGGCGTTCGGCCTCGGAGGTGGACACCTGGCAACGCGTGGCGCCGGCGTCGCGGAATACCGCTTCCATGCGCGCGATTTCATGCGCCACCTCTTCAGGCGTGCCATCCGATTCGCACAGCAGGATGGCCTGCGCATCCATGTCGTAGCCCGCGCGCACGAAAGGTTCGACCATGTGCGTGGCGCGGCGGTCCATCATTTCCAGCCCGGCCGGGATCATGCCCGCCGCGATCACCTGCGTGACCGCGTTGCCGGCCGCCTCGACGCTGGAAAAGCTGGCCATGACGACCTGCGCGCAGGCGGGCTTGGGGATCAGCTTGACGGTGACTTCGGTCACCACGCCCAGCATGCCCTCGGATCCGACGAAGACCGACAGCAGATCCAGCCCCGGCGCATCGGGCGCCTCCGATCCCAGCTCGACCACGTCGCCGTCGATCGTGACCACGCGCACGCGCAGCACGTTGTGCACGGTAAGGCCATACTTGAGGCAATGCACACCGCCGGAGTTCTCAGCGACGTTGCCGCCGATGGAACATGCGATCTGGCTGGACGGGTCCGGCGCGTAGTACAGGCCGTAGGGCGACACGGCTTCCGAGATCGCAAGATTGCGCACGCCGGGCTGCACGATGGCGGTCGCGCTGGCCAGATCGATGTGTTTGATGCGATTGAACTTGGACAGCCCGAGCAGCACGCCCCGGGTGTGCGGCATGGCGCCGCCCGACAGACCCGTTCCGGCGCCCCGCGCAACGATGGGTGCGTTCAGCCGCTTGCAGATGCGCATGACGGCCTGCACCTGCTCTTCGGTTTCAGGCAAGGCCACGACGGCGGGAACCGCGCGGTAAAGGGATAGGCCATCGCACTCGTAAGGACGCGTGTCTTCTTCGCGATAGAGCACACAGTGCGCGGGCAACGCGGCCGACAACGCCTCGACGAGCTGCTGCAGCGAATAAGGCGCCTGCACTTGTGCCAGGCCAGTTTCGACCAGTGAATTCATGAGCGCAACAATAGCGCGTGTGCCCACGATAAACAGGCCGGGATTTACCCGCACCTTCCAGGCGCTAAAGGGCATCGCGGCCGACGCATACGTAACCAGCCGTAAACCCCGTAGCGGCCTGTCGCAGAAAAGCCGCAAGCCAGCGGCAATGCAAGCGGGACAAGCCGTCCCGCCCGCTTCCTACCAGGACACGATCTTGCCGGGATTCAGGATGTTGTTCGGGTCAAACGCGTGCTTGAGACTGCGCATCAGGTCGAGCGCATCTTCGCCGTGTTCTTCCGCCATGAACTGCATCTTGTGCAGGCCCACGCCGTGCTCGCCCGTGCAGGTGCCGTCGGCCGCGATGGCGCGGCGCACGAGGTTGTGGTTGATGGTTTCGGATTCCTGCCACTCTTGCGCGTTATCGGCATCCAGCAGCATCAGCACATGGAAATTGCCATCGCCGACGTGGCCCACGATCGTGTAGGGAAAGCTGGCGCGATCCAGTTCCTCGACCGTGTCACGCACGCAATCGGCCAGGCGCGAGATGGGCACGCAGACGTCGGTCGTGCTGGCGCGGCAGCCCGGGCGCAATTGCAGGCCCGCGAAATACGCGTTGTGGCGCGCGGTCCAGAGGCGGCTGCGGTCTTCGGGACGCTCGGCCCATTCGAAGTCCATGCCGCCATGCTCGGCCGTGATGGCCTGCACGGTTTCCGCTTGCTCTTGCACGCCTGCGGGGCTGCCGTGGAATTCAAACACCAGCAGCGGGGTTTCGCGCAGGCTCAGCTTGCTGTGCAGGTTCACCGCGCGCACGCTGGCCGCATCCATGAACTCGACGCGCGCGACGGGCACGCCCATCTGGATGATCTCGATCACGCTCTGGACCGCGGCGTCCAGCGTGGGGAAATTGCAGACCGCGGCGGACACGGCTTCAGGCTGCGGATACAAGCGCACGGTGACTTCGGTGATGATGCCGAGCGTGCCCTCGCTGCCCACGAAAATGCGCGTGAGGTCATAGCCCGCCGACGACTTGCGCGCGCGGCCCGCGGTGCGGATGATGCGGCCGTCCGCGGTGACGACGGTCAGCGACATGACGTTCTCGCGCATCGTGCCGTAGCGCACGGCGTTGGTGCCCGAGGCGCGGGTGGCGGCCATGCCGCCGAGGCTGGCGTCCGCGCCGGGATCGATCGGGAAGAAGAGGCCCGTGTTGCGGATTTCTTCGTTGAGCTGCTTGCGCAGCACGCCCGCCTGCACCGTGGCGGTGAGGTCTTCTGCGTTGATGGCCAGAACCTTGTTCATCTGCGACAGGTCCAGGCTGATGCCCCCCTGGATCGCCAGGATGTGGCCTTCCAGCGACGAGCCGGCACCGTAGGGAATCAAGGGAACGCGATGTTCATTGCACACCTTGGCGACGTACGCGACATCCTCCGTCGACTGCGCAAAGACCACGGCATCGGGCAGCATGGCGGGATAAGGCGATTCATCGCGGCCGTGGTGTTCGCGCACGGCGGCCGTTTCCGACAGGCGGTCGCCAAAGCGCGCGCGCAAGGCATCCAGACAGGCGGCGGGCACCGCGCGGCGCAACGTTTCGGCGTGCAAGGGAGCGTTCATGATCTAGGAGTTCCCGGGGTTCGATAATCCGAATATTCTACGCCGCCCCGCATGCTGCGCCGCACACCGCCCCAGGCAGGCGGTCCGCGGCGCGCATCCCCCTCATTTGCCGGAGGTCAGCGCCACCCGGCGGCGCTCACGCACGGCCTGCGCCAGGCGTTCGAGCACGGCCACCGATGCGTCCCAGTCGATGCAGCCGTCGGTGATGCTCTGGCCGTACACCAACGGCTGTCCCGGCACCATGTCCTGGCGGCCGCCCAGCAGGTGGCTTTCGACCATGACGCCGATCAGGCGGGCGTCGCCCGCTTCCATCTGCCGCGCGACGTCTTCGATGACCAGCGGCTGGTTCTCGGGCTTCTTGCTGCTGTTGGCGTGGCTGGCATCGACCATGATGCGCTGCGCGAGACCGGCCTTGGACACGTCCTGGCAAGCCGCATCGACGCTGGCTGCGTCATAGTTCGGCGTCTTGCCGCCACGCAGGATCACGTGGCAGTCCTCATTGCCGGCGGTGGACACGATGGCGGAATGCCCGCCCTTGGTCACCGACAGGAAATGATGCGGCTGCGAAGCCGCCTTGATCGCGTCGACCGCGATCTTCACATTGCCGTCCGTGCCGTTCTTGAACCCCACCGGACACGACAGGCCCGAAGCCAGCTCGCGGTGCACCTGGCTTTCCGTCGTGCGCGCCCCGATCGCCCCCCAGGAGACCAGATCCGCGATGTATTGCGGCGTAATCATGTCCAGGAACTCGCATCCCGCCGGCAAGCCCATGCTGTTGATGTCCAGCAGCAGCTCGCGGGCCACGCGCACACCCTTGTTGATGTCGAAGCTGCCGTCCAGATCGGGATCATTGATGAGGCCCTTCCAGCCGACGGTGGTGCGCGGCTTCTCGAAGTAGACGCGCATCACGATTTCCAGGTCGGCGCTCAGGCGGTCGCGCACCGGCTTGAGACGCTTGGCGTATTCGATCGCGGCGCGCGTGTCGTGGATGGAGCAAGGACCGATCACGACGATCATGCGGTCGTCCATGCCGTGCAGGATGCGGTGCATGCCCTGCCGGGCGGCGAACACGGTCTCGGACGCCTCTTTGGTGCAGGCGAACTCGCGCATGACGTGCGAGGGCGGGTTCAGTTCCTTGATTTCTCGAATGCGAAGATCGTCGGTGTTGTGTGACACGGTACTGCTCCTGGTTTGCCCGCCACGGCGGCACAAAAAAAGCCGCCAGTTTGCTGGCGGCTTTTTTGGGGGGATTCTTTCCAAACTTCAGATTGAGCGCGTCCCTTCCTCCGCCAGCGGCTTCAGAAAACCAAAAAAATAAAAATAAAAGGCGGGGGACGCGAATTTCATGGGAAAAGACTCTAGCACAATTTTTTGAGGGCGTCACGCTGGCAATTTTGCCGCGTGCCGCCCCCTATTTACCGCTTCAGGACACTTTGGACCGCGTCAGGCCGTGCCGCCGACCGTCAGTCCTTCCATGCGGACGGTGGGCATGCCCACGCCGACGGGCACGCTCTGGCCGTCCTTGCCGCAAGTGCCCACGCCGGAGTCGAGCTGCAGGTCATTGCCGATCATGGTGACGCGGTTCATGGCATCGGGGCCGTTGCCGATGAGGGTGGCGCCCTTGACCGGATAGGTCACCTTGCCATCTTCGATCATGTAAGCCTCGGAAGCCGAGAACACGAACTTGCCGTTGGTGATGTCGACCTGACCGCCGCCGAAGTTGACTGCATAAAGGCCACGCTTGACCGAGGCCACGATCTCATCGGCGGGCTTGTCGCCCGCCAGCATGTAGGTATTGGTCATGCGCGGCATGGGCAGATGCGCAAAGGATTCGCGGCGGCCGTTGCCGGTAGCGGCGGTCTTCATCAGGCGGGCGTTGAGCGTGTCCTGCATGTAGCCGCGCAGGATGCCGTCTTCGATGAGCACGTTGCGCTGGGTGGCATTTCCCTCGTCGTCGATATTGAGCGAACCGCGGCGATCAGGGATGGTGCCATCGTCGACCACCGTCACACCCTTGGATGCCACGCGTTCGCCGATGCGGCCGGAGAACACGCTGGAACCCTTGCGGTTGAAGTCGCCTTCGAGGCCATGACCGACGGCTTCGTGCAACAGGATGCCGGGCCAGCCCGAGCCCAGGACCACGGTCATTTCGCCGGCAGGCGCCGGACGCGCCTCAAGATTGACCAGCGCTTCGTGCACTGCCCGCTCGACATAACCCTGCAGCATGTCGTCGGTGAAGTACGCCAGGCCGAGCCGCCCGCCGCCGCCCGCGTGGCCCATTTCGCGACGGCCATTGCGCTCGGCGATCACGGTGAGCGACAGGCGCACCAAGGGGCGCACGTCGGCGGCCAGGCGGCCATCGCTGCCCGCGACGAGCACCACGTCATACTCCGCGCCCAACCCCGCCATCACCTGGATCACATGCGGATCGCGCGCTCGCGCCATGCGCTCGACGCGCTCCAGGAGCGCGACTTTCTCGGGCGCGCTCAGGCTGGCCACGGGATCGATGTCCGCATAAAGGCTGCGGCCGATCTCGGCCTCCACGTGGGCAGCCACCTTGACCTTGCCGGCGCCGCGACGGGCGATGCCGCGCACGGCGTGCGCCGAGGACAGCAGCGCCTCGGGCGACAGGGAATCCGAATAGGCGAACGCGGTTTTTTCTCCGCTGACGGCCCGCACGCCCACACCCTGGCTGATGGAAAAGCTGCCCGTCTTGACGATCCCTTCTTCCAGGCTCCAGCCTTCGCTGCGCGTGTATTGGAAGTACAGGTCGGCGTAATCGACCTTGTGGGTGAAGATTTCACCCAGTGCCCGCGCCATGTCCGCTTCGGTCAGGCCCCAGGGGTCGAGCAGAAGGGATTTGGCGGTGGCCAGGGATGCAATGGCGGGATCGATGATTTTCATAGGCTCAGTTCAGGAACGGCAGCGGGGCCGCGCATGCGCGCGATGGCGCTCAAGACCGTATCGTAACGCCGACCAGGCTCCGGCGTCCCGACAGGCGGCAAAAGTTACGGGCGCCCGCATCCGCCATGGCAGGACAAAATGGTCTCGCATCGGACGGGCATTGGCCGCGCATTATCTTTCCCATACACATGGGGACGGTACATTGGGTATCAAGTTAAGTATTTGAGGGGATGGCGGCAAACCGCGCCCACGTCGATTCCCGGTCGCTTTCCAGTCGTTTCCGGGTCTTTTCCAGGTCTTTTTCCAGGTCGTCACACGACCTGACAACAAAATGAAATGTCGGGGACGGAGCGCCGGCAAGTCGACCATATCATTCCCGGAGGATGAGAATGCCAAAATGCATGACGCACGTTTTTGCGTCGTGAATACAGGCATCTGCGCACCGTATAGGCCGCAATTCGGCGGCGTGGTGGTAATGGCTGGCATATAGACGGCATTGCGCCCAAATGGTTTCCCTGCGGTCGTTCGGCATGCGCGCAAGCCCCGCCAACATTGGGCGTCGGCCTCCCAGTTGTCAGACAATCGATCCCCATCCTGTCGACCTGTCAGCCCAAGCAAGCGCTTGTTTCAGTTTGTCCCAAATTTAAGATTTACCTTCCCATGTTATGAAGAGTGCGGCCACCCACCGGCCAAAAGGCTAACAACCCTTTTGATACAAAGTAATTAGTCTGAAAGTGACAAAGCCCGCGCGCAAATTCTGTATTATGCGAAGCACAACAAATAAACATAACTTCGCCGGCGATTAAAGCAGTTCCATAATCAGGAATAAACCATGGCCCGAGAAACCTACGCAGCTCTGCAAGCAAAGATCGAAAAGGAAATCAACAAGCTCCAAAAGAAGGCTGAAGTCCTCCAGACGAAGCGCCGCAAACCCGTGATCACTTCGATCATCACGTCGATGCGCGAGTACGACATCACCCCCGAAGAAATCATCGCAGCCTACGGCGCCGGCAAGCCCGCCCGCGCCGCCACGGGCGGCCGCCGCAAGGCCAGCGCCCCCGCCCGCGCAGGCGCCACCGCCAAGCGCGCCGTTGCGCCCAAGTACCGCCATCCGCAAACCGGCGAAACCTGGAGCGGCCGCGGCAAGGCGCCGCGCTGGCTCGCCGCCGAAGAGGCTGGCGGCGCCACCCGCGAGAGTTTTCTTATCAAAGAATAAAACCTATTCTGCAGTAAGAAATAAAAGCGGCGCACCATGATGGTGCGCCGCTTTTATATTAAGAATGCGCGCCGCGCGCGCCAAGGACTCAGCGCAGCGGGAATTGAATCTCGCGCTCCGCGCCATTATTGCCCGGGAAATTGTCGAATATGGCACGCACCAGATACGGCATCGTGCGGATCAAATCGTCACGCTCGCTCAATATGAAGGCGGTCGAACGGTATACCTCGGCGCCGCCCTGCTGAGTGTCGCGAATGAAAAGCGACAAGGAATTGCGCTGG
Organism: Achromobacter sp. NFACC18-2; assembly: GCF_900108985.1. Classification (NCBI taxonomy): domain Bacteria; kingdom Pseudomonadati; phylum Pseudomonadota; class Betaproteobacteria; order Burkholderiales; family Alcaligenaceae; genus Achromobacter; species Achromobacter sp. NFACC18-2. Next base: position 124,093 of record NZ_FNYM01000014.1, read on the forward strand.
ACCACCATGGGCACGTCCACCCAGTCCGGCCCCCAGAATCCCGCGCCCATGCCCCAGGGCCCAGGCCCATAGAAACCGCCATAACCGCCGTAGAAGTACGGATCATAGGGACGGCGCACCATCACCTGGGTCTGCGAACTGCCATAGCGGAACGACACGTCGAAACGGCCTTTTGCGCCGGACCGGGCTTCGACCAGGCCCGTGGCGCCGATGCCGGCACGCACCATGTCCTGGAAGGACTGGTATTCCAGATTATTGATTTGCGAGGAGTCGGCCGGCACGAACTGATAGGTCTGGCCCTCGACGCCCGTTGGCCATTGCTGGAACGACGTCACCCTGGCCGATACGGTCGGCGCGGCGCAGCCCGTCAAGGTCAACGCGCCCAGCACGGCCAATATACCGGCCCACCGGCCGAGACTGCTGAACAACGACGTGCTGGACATTTGCGGCTCCTTTTGCGCGACGGCGCATGATACCGAGCTTTGACATACGCGCTTGCCAAAAGTTTAAGGCTAGCCCGTAAGCCCGGGGGTGTGGCCCGCGGCCAACCACTACAATAGGCGCATTGTTCATACAGGACTGCAAATCCCATGCGCACCGAAACACCCGTTACCGTATACCGCAAGGATTACCAGCCCTACCCCTACGAAATCCCCGAAGTCGCCCTGGCCTTCGACCTCGCGCCCGACGCGACCGAAGTGCGTTGCACGATGCACGTGCGGCGCAGGCCCGAAGCCGGACCCGACGCCGCCCTGATCCTGGACGGAGAAGAGCTGGAACTCGTGTCGGTAGGCGTGAATGGCGAGCCGCTGCCCGCCGCCCGCTACCAGTTGTCGGACCACACCCTCACGTTGCAGGGCCTGCCGGCCGATGCCACGGTCGAAATCGTCAGCCGCTGCAAGCCATCGGCCAACTCCACGCTGATGGGGCTGTACGTATCGGGCGGCAATTTCTTCACGCAATGTGAGGCCGAGGGCTTTCGGCGCATCACCTGGTTTGCCGACCGTCCCGACGTCATGTCGCGCTATCGCGTGACCTTGCGCGCCCGCCCGGAATACCCCGTGCTCCTGTCCAACGGCAATCTGATCGCCTCGCGCCAGTTGCCCGACGGCCGCAACGAGGTCGAATGGGAAGATCCCTTCCCCAAGCCTTGCTACCTGTTCGCGCTGGTGGCCGGCAACCTGACGCACCGTGAAACCAAGGTCCGCACCGCCAGCGGCCGCGAGGTGCTGCTGCAGGTCTACAGCGATCCGGGGTCCGAAACCAGGACCGAATGGGCGCTGGATTCCCTGGTGCGCGCGCTGCGCTGGGACGAAAGTCGCTTCGGGCTCGAGCTGGACCTGGACCGCTTCATGATCGTCGCCGTCCATGACTTCAATATGGGAGCCATGGAGAACAAAGGGCTGAACATCTTCAATGCCGCCTACGTGCTGGCCAACGCCGACACGGCCACCGACGCGAACTACGAAGGCATCGAATCCGTCATCGGTCATGAATACTTCCACAACTGGACGGGCAACCGGGTCACCTGCCGTGACTGGTTCCAGCTCAGCCTCAAGGAAGGCCTGACGGTCTTTCGCGACCAGGAGTTCAGCGCCGACATGATGGCGCACGGCATGGACGCGGACGCCGCGGCCAGCGCCCGGGCCGTCAAGCGCATCGACGACGTGGTGGCGTTGCGGGCGGCCCAGTTCCCCGAAGACGCCGGCCCCATGGCGCATCCGATCCGCCCGGAAAGCTACCAGGAGATCGGCAATTTCTACACGGCCACCGTGTACGAGAAAGGCGCCGAAGTCATCCGCATGCAGCACACGCTGCTGGGCGAGGAAGGCTTTCGCGCCGGCATGGACGAGTATTTCCGCCGCCATGATGGCCAGGCCGTGACGTGCGACGATTTTGTCGGCGCCATGGAATCGGTCTACCAGCGCCAGCATCCCGGCCGCGACCTGTCGGTGTTCCGCCGCTGGTATCGCCAGGCCGGCACGCCGCGCGTCTCGGTCAAGCTGGAACACGACGCCGCCGCCCGCCGCTGCACGGTGACGCTCACCCAGTCCTGCCCGCCGGTCGGCGTGGAAAAGAAGGCCGGCGCCGATTACGTAAAAGCGCCCTTCCACATTCCCTTTGCGATCGGCCTGCTCGACCACGAAGGCAATGCCCTGCCGCTGCGCCACGAAGGCGCCGTCGTCGACACCGCCCTGCTGGAACTGACGACGCAAAGCCAGCAATGGGTGTTCGACGATATCGCCGAGAGCCCCGTGCCGTCGCTGTTGCGCGATTTTTCCGCGCCCGTCATCGTGGACTACGACTGGTCGGACGAGGAATTGGCGCTGCTGTCCGCGCACGACGGCAACCCCTTCGCCCGCTGGGAAGCCGGCCAGGAACTGGCCACGCGCCAGATCCTGGCGCTGGCGCAAGCCCGCCAGGCCGGACGCACGCTGCACGCCGACGCCGCCTTCATCCAGGCGTGGCGCGCGCTGCTCACCGATCCCGCGCTCGACGCCGCCTACCGCGCACGCGCGCTGGCGCTGCCGTCGGAAAAGACCCTGGCCGAGCGCATGCAGCAGGTCGATCCGCCCGCGCTGGCCGTGGCGCGCGACTTCCTGCGCGCGGAGCTCGGCCGGCAACTGCAAGCCGAGTTGCGCCGCGCGTTCGACGACAACCAGACGCCGGGCGAATACAGCCCCGCTCCCGTGCCCGCGGGCAAGCGCGCGCTGAAGAATCTGGCGCTCAGCCACCTGATGGCGGCGGGCGAACCGCAGGCCCAGCAGCTGGCGCAACAGCAGTATGCCAACGCCGGCAACATGACGGACAGCATGGCCGCGCTGTCGGCGCTGATCAACTTTGGGCAGGGCGACTTCCCGCAGGACGCGCTGGCCGCCTTCTACGCGAAGTGGAGCGCCGATCCCCTGGTGGTGGACAAGTGGTTCGCGCTGCAGGCCGCGGCCCGCTCGACCACGGTGCAGACCGCGCGCGAGCTGATAAAGCATCCGGCGTTCACGCTGCGCAATCCCAATCGCGCCCGCGCGCTGATTTTCCAGTTCTGCCTGAACAACGCCCGCGGCATGCACCATCCGGACGGCTCGGGTTATGCCTTCTGGGCCGAACAGGTGCTGGCGCTGGATGCGTTGAATCCGGAGATCGCCGCGCGCCTGGCGCGCGCCCTGGACAACTGGTCGCGCTTCGTGCCTGCGCTGCGCGCGCCGATGCAGGCCGCGCTTGAGAAAGTGCGCCAGCACGACGGCCTGTCGCGCAACGTACAGGAAATCGTATCCAAGGCTTTAGAATTTGCTGCATAGGGAGACCCTTTTGAAACGTAAAACACTGACTCAATACCTGGTGGAGCAACAGCGCTCCGCCCAAGCCCTCGCGCCGGAAGTCCGGTTGCTCATCGAAGTCGTGGCGCGCGCCTGCAAGGCGATCAGCCATGCCGTCAGCAAGGGCGCGCTCGGCGGCGTCCTGGGCAGCCTCGACAGCGAGAACGTGCAGGGCGAAGTCCAGAAGAAGCTGGACGTGCTGTCCAACGAAATCCTGCTGGAAGCCAACGAATGGGGCGGCCACCTGGCCGCGATGGCCTCGGAAGAGATGGAGACCATCCACCTGATTCCGAACCGCTATCCCAAGGGCGAATACCTGCTGTTGTTCGATCCCCTGGACGGCTCGTCGAACATCGACGTGAACGTGTCCATCGGCACCATCTTCTCGGTGCTGCAGGCGCCGCACAATGTGTCGGGCGCGCCGGTCTGCGAAGCGGACTTCCTGCAGCCGGGCAACAAGCAGGTCGTGGCCGGCTACGCCGTCTACGGTCCGCAGACGATGCTGGTGCTGACCATCGGCAATGGCGTGGTGGGCTTCACGCTGGACCGGGAAATGGGCTCGTGGGTGCTCACGCACGAGAACATCCGCGTTCCGGAAGACACCAAGGAATTCGCCATCAACATGTCGAACCAGCGCCACTGGGCTGCCCCGGTCAAGCGCTACATCGACGACTGCCTGGCCGGCTCGACCGGCCCGCTGGGCAAGGACTACAACATGCGCTGGATCGCCTCGATGGTGGCGGACGTGCATCGCATCCTGACCCGCGGCGGCATCTTCATGTACCCGTGGGACGCCCGCGAACCGGGCAAGGCCGGCAAGCTGCGCCTGATGTACGAAGCCAACCCCATGAGCTTCCTGATCGAACAGGCGGGCGGCGCGGCCATCAATGGCGTGCAGCGCATCATGGACATCCAGCCCGAGAAGCTGCATCAGCGGGTGAGCGTCATCCTGGGCTCGAAGAACGAGGTCGAACGCGTGGGCCGCTATCACGCCGAAGACGCAGGCAGCAAGGCCGCGGGCTGATTACCAGCCTCGACGCAAAAGTAAAAAGCCCCGGCCAGTTCGAAACTGGCCGGGGCTTTTTACTGTCAGGCTGTTCAGGCTGTTCAGATTGATCAGGCTGCCGCGCGCCTTACTTGACCTCTTCGATGGACTTCACGTCGTCCTTGTTGATCTGAACCTTCTTGCCATTCTGCTCGTATTCGTACATTCCCGACTTCTTGTCGTATTCGGGCTCATCGGGCGCTACGGTCGAAGAGCCGTCGCGTTGGTTGATAACCGAGGGCGACGAGCATCCGGCCAGCACTCCAACTCCGGTCATCACCAGGGCCAACGTCATGGTCTTCAGGTTCATGGTCGTGTTCTCCGAGTGTTGAATAGGTGATTTCACTCTATCGGAATCCGGCCCCGAAATCGTGTCGGGTTGTCGGCAAAATGCTTAAGAACGTAATCGGCCCCGACCCCAATAACGAAAAACCCCTCGCAGGGCGGGCCTGGGAGGGGTTGCAACCGAATACATGCGGCAAGCGCGATTTACACCTTGGCGTTGGCCTCGATGAAACGACGCACGGACTCGATATTGCAGTCCATGATTTCGACGCGCTGCGGCAACGATTCCAGGTCGGCAAGATTGCCCGGGGGGGTGGCGGGACGGCCCAGCGCCTCTTCGATGGTCTCGGAGAACTTGGCCGGCAAGGCGGTTTCCAGCACGAGCATCGGCACGCCGGGTTCGACGAACTCGCGAGCGACCTTCACGCCGTCGGCGGTATGCGGATCGACCAGCACGCCGGTCGCGTCGTACACGGCGCGGATCGTGGCGAGGCGATCCGTGTGCGAGCTGGCGCCCGACACGAAGCCGTACCGCGATTCAAACTGGTCCTTGAGCTCGGACAGGTCGAAAGACCCGTCGCGCGCCAACGCCGTCCACAATTCCTTCACGCGTCCCGTGTCGCGGCCCACCAGGTCGAAAACGAAGCGCTCGAAATTGGAGGCGCGGGAAATGTCCATCGACGGGCTGGACGTGGCGTAGGTCTGTTCCGCCGGACGGGGGCGATACACGCCGGTGCGGAAGAATTCTTCCAGCACGTTGTTCTCGTTCGTGGCCAGCACGAGGCGGCGGATGGGCAGGCCCATGCTGCGCGCGATGTGCCCCGACAGGATGTTGCCGAAGTTGCCCGACGGCACGGCAAACGACACCTGCTGTCCGGCGCGTTCGGTGGCGCGCAGCCAGCCGTGGAAGTAGTACACGACCTGGGCGGCGATGCGCGCCCAGTTGATCGAGTTCACGGCGCCCAGGCGGTAGCGGGTCTTGAAGGCCAGGTCGCTGGCCAGCGCCTTGACGATGTCCTGCGCTTCGTCGAACACGCCGCGCACGGCGATGTTGTGGATGTTCTCGTCCTGCAGGGAGTACATCTGCGCGCGCTGGAAGGCGCTCATGCGGCCATGGGGCGACAGCATGAACACCGCCACGCCCTGCTTGCCGCGCAAGGCGTATTCCGCCGCCGAGCCGGTATCGCCGGACGTGGCGCCCACGATGTTGAGCGTGGTGCCGCGCTTGGCGAGCACGTACTCGAACACCTGGCCGAGGAACTGCATGGCCATGTCCTTGAAGGCCAGCGTCGGACCTTCCGACAGGCCCAGCAACGACAGTCCGCCATCCAGCGGACGCAGGGGGACGATGTCTTCGCTGTTGAAGATCTGCGGCGTGTAGGCGGCGCGGGTCAGGCGGCGCAGGTCTTGCGCGGGGATGTCCGTCGCGAACAGCGACAGCACCTCGAAGGCCAGGTCGGCGTACGACAGGCCGCGCCAGGATTCCAGCGTTTCAGCCGATACCTGCGGCAGCGTCTGCGGCACCGCCAGGCCGCCGTCGGGCGCCAGGCCTTCGAGCAGGATGTCGGAAAATTCCTGCGCGGCCATGCCGCCGCGCGTCGAGATGTATTTCATGTCAATTGCTCCACGATGCGCCAGCCTTGCCGGATCCGGTCCGCGCGCAGGCCCCCTTGAAGGGGGACCGCCCAGCGGAAAGCGCCAGAGGCGCTCCGGAGTCGGTCTTGCTCACGTCAGGTTCTCCACGCGCAGGCGCGTGACCTTGGACCGCACGAAGGGCAGCGATTCGATGCGCTCGATGGCCTGGTTGACGTTGCCTTCCACCGCCTCATGCGTGAGGAAGATGATGTCGGCGCCGCCGATGTGCGAGGGCTGCTGGATCATCGAACCGATGGAGATGGAACGGTCGGCCAGGAGGCGCGCAATGTCGGCCAGCACGCCAGGCTGGTCGTCCACGCGCAGGCGCAGGTAGTACGACGTGCTGACCTGTTCGATCGGCAGGATCGGCGTGTCCGACATGGCATCGGGCTGGAACGCCAGGTGCGGCACGCGGTTGCCGGGATCGGCGGTATGCAGGCGCGTCACGTCGACCAGGTCGGCCACGACCGCCGAGGCGGTGGGTTCTTCGCCCGCGCCTTGTCCGTAGTACAGCGTCGGGCCGACCGCGTCGCCCTTGACCAGCACGGCGTTCATCGCGCCTTCGACATTGGCCAGCAGGCGCTCGGCGGGCACCAGCGCCGGATGCACGCGCAATTCGATGCCGTCGGGGCGGCGCTTGGTGATGCCCAGGAGCTTGATGCGATAGCCCAGGCGTTCGGCATGCTCGATGTCCTCGGCGGCCAGTTGCGAGATGCCCTCGATGTAGGCGCGATCGAATTGCACCGGCACGCCAAAGGCCAGCGAGGCCAGCAGCGTCAGCTTGTGCGCGGCATCCACGCCTTCCACGTCGAAGGTCGGATCGGCTTCGGCGTAGCCCAGGCGCTGGGCTTCGGCCAGCACGTCGGCGAACGGCAGCCCGCGCGAACGCATCTCGGACAGGATGAAGTTCGTGGTGCCGTTGATGATGCCGGCAACCCACTGGATGCGATTGGCCGTCAGGCCTTCGCGGATCGCCTTGATGATGGGGATGCCGCCGGCGACGGCGGCTTCGAAGTTCACCATCACGCCGCGTTCGGAGGCGGCGGCGAATATCTCATTGCCGTGCTTGGCCAGGAGCGCCTTGTTGGCGGTGACCACATGCTTGCCGTTGGCGATGGCTTCGAGCACCAGATCGCGCGCCAGCGTATCGCCGCCGATGAGTTCCACGACGATGTCGATCTCGGGATCGCGCACCAGCGCATGCACGTCGGTATCGACCAGGATGGAGTCGCCCACGCGGGCACGCGCCTTCTCCACGTCGCGCACGGCGGCGCGGGTGACTTCAATGCGGCGGCCGGCGCGGCGGGCGATTTCCTCGGCGTTGCGCGACAGCACGGTCCACGTGCCGCCACCCACCACGCCAAGACCCAGCAGGCCCACTTTCATGGGGTTCATCGCGCCGCCCTCTGCGGGCGGGCGTTGAGGGGAATTCATTTCAGTTCTCCATAATGCTGTGCAAGGGACACCCTACTTGGCAGCACCCAGCGCGGCCGCGCGGAGCCGACTTCGCCGGTCCGCTGCGGCGCCCCTTGGGGGGAAGCGCGCAGCGCTGCGGGGGGTAGCCCTACTTTAGCAATCCGTCCTTGCGGAACATATCTTTGATGCCGCGCACCGCCTGGCGGGTGCGCTGCTCGTTTTCGATGAGCGCGAAGCGCACATAATCGTCGCCATACTCGCCGAAGCCGATCCCGGGGGAAACGGCCACTTTCGCATCCGACAGGACACGCTTGGCAAATTCCAAAGAGCCCATCGCCCGGTAGGGTTCGGGGATCTGCGCCCAGATGTACATGGACGCCTTGGGAATCTCCACATTCCAACCTGCTTCGTGCAGGCCGCGCGCGAGCACGTCGCGGCGGCTCTGGTACTGCGCCACGATTTCGTTCACGCAGTCCTGCGGACCGTCCAGCGCGGCGATGGAAGCCACCTGGATCGGCGTGAACGTGCCGTAGTCGTGATAACTCTTGATGCGCGCGAGCGCGTTGACGAGCTCGCGGTTGCCGACCATGTAGCCGATGCGCCAGCCCGCCATGTTGTAGCTCTTGCTCATCGTGAAGAACTCGACCGCGACATCGCGCGCGCCGGGAACCTGCATGATGGAGGGCGCCACGTAGCCGTCGAAGGTGATGTCGGCATAGGCCAGGTCATGCACGACGAGGATGTCGTGTTCCTTGGCCAGCGCCACCACGCGTTCGAAGAACGACAGGTCCACGCATTGCGCGGTGGGGTTGCTGGGAAAGCCCAGCACCATCATCTTGGGCTTCGGGATGGATTCGCGCACGGCGCGTTCCAGTTCCTCGAAGAAATCCACGCCCGGCGTCATGCGCACGGAGCGGATGTTGGCGCCCGCGATGACCGCGCCGTAGATGTGAATCGGGTAGCTGGGGTTGGGCACCAGCACGGTGTCGCCGCGGTCCAGCGTGGCCAGCATCAGGTGGGCCAGGCCCTCTTTCGAACCGATGGTGACGATGGCTTCGGAATCCGGATCGAACTCGACCGCGTAGCGGCGCTGGTACCAGTCACAGATCGCCTTGCGCAGGCGCGGAATGCCCTTGGATACGGAATAGCCATGCGTGGTGGGGCGGCAGGTCGCCTCCACCATCTTGTCCACGATGTGCTTGGGCGTTGCGCCGTCCGGATTGCCCATCGACATGTCGATGATATCTTCGCCGCGCCGACGCGCCGCCATCTTGAGCTCGCCGGTGATGTTGAAAACGTACGGGGGCAAACGCTCGATGCGAGAGAACTTCCTCATGATGGGAATCCTTAGGGGCGAAAAGGCAAAAAGACCAGGGCGCGGTCGCGCGAAGGGAAAGGGGCTCAAAGCCGCGCCGGCACACGTTTGCAGCGCAGCAAAACCCTGTAATCTAGCGCAACGACGCCCGGGCGGCAAATGAGGCAAAAAAAGCCACTTTCCCCTCGTGGATACGTTGCAACATGCGGCGTGTCCTATGCGCTATTATCAAGCACGTAAAGCCGGAGTTCTTATTGAAGCTGCATACCGATCCTGCGACGGCCGCTCTTAACACTGTCACCGCTTATGGCGATGGCTACATCGAGGTCAACCAGGTACGTTTTTCTTCGTCGGTCGCGTTTGGCCCCGAAGGCGAAGTTACCGTCTGGCCCGTTGAGTCGCCGGCCGACATCACCTCCTCCCTCTTGCTCCAGGCAGCCGGATTGTCCGAGCCCGCCCGCGACCCCATGGATTTCCTGGACGCCCCGGAATCCTCGCCCAGCCGCCCGGCCAATGCGCCCGAGGTCCTGCTGGTGGGCACCGGCGGCAAGCAACGGTTCCTGCGTCCCGAAGTATTACGTCCCCTATTGGCCGTGGGCATCGGCGTGGAAACGATGGATACCCACGCCGCCTCGCGCACCTACAACATCCTGATGGCTGAGGGCCGGCGCGTGGTCGTCGCCCTCATCCCTCCCAATGGAGCAACCAGTCAATGACGCCGAGCATAGGCAAACCCGCCCCGCTGTTCACCGCCGAAAGCACGATAGGCCCCATCAGCCTTGAGCAGTGCCAGGGGCGGGCGGTGATCCTGTATTTCTATCCCAAGGACAACACGCCCGGCTGCACCACCGAGAGCCAGGATTTCCGCGACCTGCACGCCGAGTTCCTGGCGGCCAGCGCGATCGTGATCGGCATCTCGCGCGACTCGCTGAAGTCGCACGAGAATTTCAAGGCCAAGTACGAGCTTCCCTTCCCTCTCATCTCCGACGCCGACGAAACCGTCTGCAATCTGTTCGGCGTCATCAAGCAAAAGAACATGTATGGAAAGCAGGTGCGCGGCATCGAACGCAGCACCTTCTTGATCGATGCCTATGGCGTGCTGGTGCAGGAGTGGCGCGGGGTGAAGGTCCCGGGCCACGCCAAGGAAGTCCTGCAAGCCGCCAAAAGCATCGGTTAGCCGCACAGGAATACCCGTCAGGCGCTATAGCCGGCCCAAACAGGAGAGTGACGCATATGCCGCTTCCGAAGTTGCCTACCCGCCCCGCAGCCATCCTGACCTTCCCCTCGGGCGACTCCGCCCGGGCGCAGGCCCGCACCACCAAGACTGCCGCTGCGCGGTCCAACACCCAGGCCGCCCTCGCCGAAGACGAGGACGAACTGCTGGTCCAGCCAGAACTTGATGGCATGGCCGCGCCGGCGCGCAAGGCCCACACGCCATCCCCCGCTCGCGAGGTGCCGCCGCCCGCGCCGGCGACGCCGGCCGCGCGCGCGCCCGCCCGCCAACAGGCCAAGACCGCGCCAGCGCCCGCCAAGCGCGGCAAGGCCCGCGCCGAGAACGCCCCGCGCAAGCTGTTCGTGCTGGACACGAACGTGCTGCTGCACGACCCCAGCTCGCTGTTCCGCTTCGAGGAACACGACATCTTCCTGCCGATGATGACGCTGGAAGAGCTGGACCACCAGAAAAAGGGCATGTCCGAAGTGGCGCGCAATGCGCGCCAGGTCAGCCGGTCCCTGGACTCGCTGGTGCAGGACGCCACGCACCTGGACGAAGGCCTGGAACTGGCCAAGCTGGGCAACAAGGACGCCACCGGGCGCCTGATGTTCCAGACCACGGCCATCCACAGCACCCTGCCCTCGGACCTGCCGATGGGCAAGGCCGACAACCAGATCCTTGGCGTGGTGCGCGCGCTGCAGGAAAAATACCCGCAGCGCGAAGTGGTGCTGGTGTCCAAGGACATCAACATGCGCCTGAAGGCCCGCGCGCTGGGCATGGCCGCCGAAGACTACTTCAACGACCATGTGCTGGAAGACTCGGACCTGATGTATTCGGGCGTGATGCAACTGCCCGAGGACTTCTGGAACAAGCACGGCAAGGACGTCGAATCCTGGCAACAGGGCGGCACCACCTTCTACCGCATCCACGGCCCGCTGTGTTCACAGTTCGTGGTCAACCAGTTCGTCTATTTCGAAGGCCAGATGCCGCTGTACGCGCAGGTGCGCGAAGTGAGCGGCAAGATGGCGGTGCTGGCCACGCTGCGCGATTACACCCACGGCAAGAACAATGTCTGGGGCATCACGGCGCGCAACCGCGAGCAGAACTTCGCCATGAACCTGCTGATGAACCCGGAGTGCGATTTCGTGTCGCTGCTGGGCCAGGCCGGCACGGGCAAGACGCTGCTGGCGCTGGCGGCGGGCATCACGCAGGTGCTGGAGACCAAGCGCTACACCGAGATCATCATGACGCGCGTCACGGTGCCTGTCGGTGAAGACATCGGTTTCCTGCCCGGCACCGAAGAAGAAAAGATGCTGCCCTGGATGGGCGCGCTGGAAGACAACCTGGACGTGCTGAACATGGGCGACGGCGAAGGCAACGGGGACTGGGGCCGCGCGGCCACGATGGACCTGATCCGCTCGCGCATCAAGGTGAAATCCCTGAACTTCATGCGCGGCCGCACCTTCCTGAACAAGTACCTGATCATCGACGAGGCGCAGAACCTGACGCCCAAGCAGATGAAGACGCTGGTGACCCGCGCGGGCCCCGGCACCAAGGTGATCTGCCTGGGCAACATCGCCCAGATCGATACGCCCTACCTGACGGAAGGCAGCTCGGGCCTGACGTTCGTCGTTGACCGCTTCAAGGGCTGGCCGCACTCGGGCCACGTCACGCTGCAGCGCGGCGAACGGTCTCGCCTGGCCGACTACGCGGGCGACGTGCTGTAGGTCCAGGCCCGCACCCGTCATCGCTTCGGCAACGAAAAAGCCCCTTGATCGCTCAAGGGGCTTTTTCTTACCGCGGCGAGCCGATTATTTGTCGGCCGCGTTGGTGATGGCATTGCCCGCCCGGGACATGTCCTTGCCCATGCCGGCCACGGTATTGCAACCGGCCAGCACAAAGCCGAACACGACAAAGGCAGTCAGCACGATCTTGCCGCGCATGCTGTAGCTCCTGAATGAAAAAAATGAAGACGCCCGGCCCTAGGCGATCTGCACGCGCAGTTCGCCCAGCCCCTCGACGCCGCCCGTGATCACGTCACCCTGGCGCACGGCGCCCACGCCTTCGGGCGTGCCGGTGAAGATGATGTCGCCGGGCTGCAGCTCGAACAGGCCCGACAGGTACGAAATGCTTTCCGGCACGTTCCACAGCATCTGCGAAATATCGCTGGACTGCTTGCGCTCGCCGTTGACGTCCAGCCAGATGGCGCCCTTGTCGAGCGTGCCGACGACGCTGCGCGGATGGATGGGGCCCAACGGCGCGGATTGGTCGAACGCCTTGCCGATTTCCCAGGGACGGCCCTGCTTCTTCATTTCGCCTTGCAGGTCGCGGCGGGTCATGTCCAGGCCCAGCGCGTAGCCCCACACGCATTCATTGGCCTGCTCGACGGGGATGTCGCGGCCACCCTTGCCCAGCACCACGACCAGTTCCATCTCGTAGTGCAGGTTGGAGGTCTTGGGCGGATACGGCATCTTGCCGGTCTCGCCGTCGGCCACGAACAACACGGCGTCGGCGGGCTTGCAGAAGAAGAACGGGTCTTCGCGGCCGGTGAATCCCATTTCCTTGGCATGCTCGGCGTAGTTGCGGCCCACGCAGTAGACGCGACGCACGGGGAACAGCGCAGCGCTGCCGGCAACGGGAACCGCGACGGGGGGCTGGGGAGGTAAAACGTAGTCCATGAGCTATCAACCTATGACAAATACGTGACCGGAAAACCGGCGAAACATGTTACCCCGACGCCGCGCGCTTGGCATGCCCTGTCACCCCGCGATAGGGGCGTTGTTGTTCTTGGGCGGCCGGGCGTTTGAAAAGCACTCGCGAGTGTATCCCTTTCTGCGCCGCGTGCGCGGACCGGATGAGGTCGCCCACAACACAACGGCGCGGCGGCGACCGGCGCGCAGCCGTCGCGGCCGCGCCGCTTCGCATGGCCGGCCGGCGCAATGCCGGCACGGCCCGATCCCGATCAGCCCTTCGCGTAGCGCTCGGCGCTGCGCACGATTTCCTCGTGCGCGGCATCGACGCCCTTCCAGCCCTTGACCTTGACCCACTTGCCCTTTTCCAGGTCCTTGTAGTGCTCGAAGAAGTGCTGGATGCGGGAGATGTCTTCCGCCGGCAGATCTTCATAGGACTTGATGTTGCGGTACGGGGGGTACAGCTTTTCGATCGGCACCGCCAGCAGCTTGGCGTCGCCACCCGACTCATCGTCCATTTCCAGCACGCCGATGGCGCGGCAGCGCACGACGGCGCCGATCTGGATGGGGAACGGGGTCAGGACCAGCACGTCGGCGGGGTCGCCGTCTTCGGACAGGGTCTGGGGAATGTAGCCGTAGTTGCACGGGTAGTGCATGGCCGTCAGCATGAAGCGGTCAACGAAGATCGCACCGGAATCCTTGTCGACCTCGTACTTCACCGGGTCGGCGTTCATGGGGATTTCGATGATGACGTTGAAGTCTTCCGGCAGCTTCTTGCCAGGGGAGACGCGATCAAGACTCATGGTTCAACCTTGTTTGTCTGAAAGGATATTCAAATCGAGCCGTCGTCCTTGAACGGCGGCTTGGTGGTCGGCACGGGCGCCGCGGGCGGCGTGGGCTTGGGAGCGGGCGCCGCAGGGGCCGGCGCGGGCGAGTACGTGGGCACCGGCTCATCGAAAGCAGCCGCGGGAATCGGGGCGCTGTCGAAATACTCTTCGATGTCGGACGTGCCGCGGGCCAGCGGGGCGTCCTCGGGGGCCAGGGCGCGGTCGCGCTGCGCGTTGCTGACGCGCGCATCCGGGTCCAGCACGTAGTCGGAGGCGGACGCCGCGACGGCCGGCGGCAGGGACGGGTAGTCGCCGCCGACGTCCGCATCGGTGTCCGTATCGGACAGGCCCACGGCATAGCCGCCTTCGGCATCGACGCGATAGGGATCCGAGCCCGTATCGGCGGCAGGCAGCGCCGCGTCCGAGGCCAGCACCGGCAAGGCCATGCTGGCGGCCGTTGCCAGGCGCCAGTGGCGGACCGCATCGGCCGGACGGTCGAGCCGATCATAAAGACTGCCGAGCAACGCGTGCGTCTGCGCATCGCTGCGCCGCGCGAGGCTGCGCAGCAGGTAGCGTTCGGCCTGGCCCCAGAGCTGTCCGTTCAGGCAGAGCATGCCCAGGGCGGTCAGCAGATCGGGATCGGTCGGACGCTGCTGCAGCCAGGTCTCGGCCTTGGCAAGTCGCCGCGACACCTGCTCGGCTTCGCAGCGCGCGTAGGCAGCCACCAGGGCGGGATTGAATTTGACCGCGACGGCCGATTCCAGGACGCGGGCCGCTTCGTTGGCTTCGCCCGCGGCTTCGAACGCCGCCGCGCCCGCCAGGGCGATCTCGGGCAACAGGCGTTCCTCGGCTTTCAGGTCTTTCCAGATGGCGCGCCAGGCATCGCTGCCCGCGGCGGCGCGCAGGCGCGCGGACCCGGCGGCGTCGATCAGGAGATCGGCTTCGTGGCGGCCCATCGCGTTGCGGCGCAGGAGCCCGCGCGCCAACGTGAAGACCTGTTCGGGGTGATTCAGCGCGGTATGCGCCCGCAGCAGCAGGCGCATCGTGTGCAGGTGGCGTGCGCCGCCGTCGGCCAGGGGCGCCAGCACGGTCAGCGCCCGTTCGGCGCGGCCCTGGTCGAGCAGCATGTCGGCCGACACCGTGGCCGTGGCTTCGACCAGGCCGGGATCCGTGCCGGCCTGCTCCTGGGCGGTGGCCAGCAGGCGGTCGCGCCGGTCGAATTCGCCCAGGCCGTGGGCGGCGCGGCCCGCCGACAATGCCGCCAGAACGCGGCGCGTGCGCACCTTGGTCTGGTCCAGCAGCTTGGTCAGGTCTTTTTCGGCGTGGGTGTAGCGGCCTTCGAGCAGGCCGATCCAGCCGCGTTCGAGCAATTCGTGGTCGCGCGCCTGCGCACGCTTGCCGCGCCAGGCCCGGACACGGTCCGGGATGGCGAGCAGCCAGGCCAGCAGGCGTAAGCCCACGTACAGGATGACGAAGGTCGCGACGATGAGCAGGACGGCGAGCGTCAGCGACATGTCGATGCGCCACGGCCACACCAGCAACAGCACGTTGCCCGAATGCGAACGCAGCACCACCGCCAGGGCGACGGCGACGACGGCGAGCAGAAGGGTCCAGAACCAGGTACGCATAAGCCTCAGTCCTGATCGCTGGTCTTGAAGCCGGCGGCCCGCAAGGCGGCCACGGCGTTCAGGCTGTCCGCCACGTCCGGCATGCGCACGGCGATGTCGGTCTGGGCCAGTTCGCGCGCCAGGTTCTGGGCGGCGACGGTGTCGGGCGAGCGGCCATCGAAATACTTGGAGAGCGTGGAGCCGACGTTGTCGAGTTCGCTCTTCCAGACCGAGGGCTGGCGCATCAGCATGGCCAGTTGCGCCGTCAGCAGGCGCTGGCGCAGCGTGCCGCGCACCTGGTCGGCCTGTTCGGGCGACAGCAGCAGCGCGGCCGGCTCGTCCACGCGCTGGATGGTAATGAGCCCGCCGAGTTCATGGGCCAGCGCGGACCCCGCGCGGCCGGGCCAGGAGGCCACCTCGGCGCGCCAGCGCTGCCACCAGGGCGCATCGGCAGGCAGGTCGGCCTGGGGATCGACGGCGGGGGCCGGCGCAGGCGGTTGGGCCTGGCCAACCGGCGCCACGCCCGGGGACACGGCATCGGGCACCAGCAGCGGCGCCTTGCCGACCAGGGCAACCAGCCGTTCGATGCGCGCGGATTGCGCCGGGATGTCCACGGTGGACACGGCGCGCAGGCGGTCCAGGTCGCCGTTGATGGATTGCTGCAGGCTGGAGAACCGCGGACGGTCCGCGCGCGCCAGTCGAGACTGGGCGGTTTCCAGGGCAACGATGGCGTTGGAAACGTTGCCCGCCAGGCGCAGTTGCTGGTTGGCGATGGTCAGCAGGCGCTCGACGTCGTTGGCCAGCAGCTCGTCGCTGGCGCTGTCGTTGAAGTTCTGCCAGGCCTGCTGCAGGGCGTTGTATTGGCTTTGCGTTTCGCGCAGGGTGTCTTCGAGTTCCGCCACGCGCCCCGCCTGCGCCTGCGCAAGGGCGAGGGCTTCGCGGGTGTCCTTGCGGGCTTGGGCCACGTCAGCGCTCAACGTGTCGATGCGGGTGGCCACTTCGCGGCCGGCGGATACGAACTGGGTGCGCTGCTTCCACAACGCATACCCAAGGCCCACGGCCAGCAGGATGACGATTATCAGGGCGGTGACCATCGGGCCACTGCGGCGCTTGGCCGGACGGGCCTTGACGGAGTCGGCCGGGGCCGATGCGGACGCGCTTGCGTCCGGGGCGGCCGGATGAACGGCCGGATCGGTAGCGGGAGTCTTGTCTGTCATGACGCGATTGTATTCGGTGTCAGTCCGAACCAACGAATCAAGCAGCAACAAAAGCCTGGAATATCGACTCGTCGTTGGGCAAGCAGATTTTTACCATCGCCGGACCGCCCGCGCCATCGCCCGCCTGCGGCACGCGCCGCGCCAGCGAGGGATGCGTCAGCACGAAACGGCAGCGCCCCCACCAGTCGGCAAGACCCGCGGAGTCGAGCTGGCCGCGGATGGCATCGGCGCCCTCCCCGCTGGTGACCAGCCAGGTGGCGGCGACGCCCGCATCCGCCCAGTGGCGCAGGGCGTCAAGCTGGGCGGGCGTCCATGCGGCCGGCCGCCGCTGGTACGCGGCATGGCGCGTGACGCTGACCCCATGCGCCTGGAGCGTGTCGCCCAGCCAGTCGCGGCCCTGGGTGCCGCGCACCAGCAGCACGCGGGCGGGCAGGCTCGGCTGCGCCTGCAGCACGCGCCACAGGGCTTCGGAATCGTGGCTGGGCGCGGATTCGTCGGGGTGCAGCAGTGTTGTATTCGCGCCAAAATGACCGGTCTGGCGCAGCGCCAGCGCGCTGGCGGGGCCCACGGTGGCTGCGGCCACGTTCGCGGGCCAGGCGACGGCGCCGTCCGCGAGGGCGATCTGGTCCAGATACTGGCGGGCCGCATTGCCGCTGACGAACACGACCAGATCGTAGTCGGCAGGCCGCGGCAAGTCCTCGGACGCAATGGACAGGGGATGGATTTCGAGGGCCGGCAGGATAGAGGCCTGCCAACCGGCGCCGCGCAAGCGGTCGGCAAGCGTTTCGTTGCGCCCGGCGGGCCGCGTCAGTACGGCGATGCGCGGCCCAGGGGCGGCTGCAAACGCCGGGCCCATCAGCCGGGTCCGTCGGGATGGAGCAAGTCGCGAAGAATGGCCTGCGCGCCCCCGTCCAGCAATTCGTTCGCGGCAGCTTCGCCGATGGCCTCGGCCTCGCTGACAGGACCCGTGCGGACTGCCCGGACGATACGGGCGCCATCGGGTGAAGCCACCAGGGCGCGCAGCGACAACGTGTCGCCGGAAATCTGGGCGAACGCCGCCAGGGGCACCTGGCACGAACCGCCCAGCTTGCGCGATACGGCGCGTTCGGCCAGCACACAGGAGGTCGTGTCCGCGCTGACGAGCGGCGCCAACCAGGCGCGCATGTCGTCGCGGTCGTCGCGGATTTCGATGCCCAAGGCGCCCTGCCCGGCGGCCGGCAGGCTGTCGGCGGGGTCCAGCAGGCTGCGGATGCGCTCGCCCAGGCCCAATCGGTCCAGGCCCGCCGCCGCCAGCACGATGGCGTCGTAGTCGCCCTTGTCGAGCTTGCCCAGGCGCGTATCCAGGTTGCCGCGCAGGGGCTTGACCACCAGGGCGGGGAACCGGGCGCGGATCTGGGATTCGCGGCGCAGGCTGGACGTGCCCACGACGGCGCCCGCGGGCAAGTCAGCCAGCGAGGCATAGCGGTTGGATACGAAGGCATCGCGCGGATCCGCGCGATCGAGGACGGCGCAAAGCTCGAACGGGGCATGCAGCTCAACCGGCACGTCCTTGAGGGAGTGGACGGCGAGATCGGCGCGCCCGTCGAGCAGCGCGGTTTCGAGTTCCTTGACGAACAGGCCCTTGCCGCCCACCTTGGACAGCGTGCGGTCGAGGATCTGGTCGCCTCGGGTCGTCAGGGTAAGAAGTTCAACCGCGCACGCTGGGTACAGCGTGCGCAGCCGATCGCGCACATGCTCGGCTTGCCACAGGGCAAGCCGGCTGGCGCGGGTCGCGATGACCAGGCGTTGCGGTAGAGACACGTGACGCCATCAAACGAAGTTGGAGACGATGACCGTCGCGACTACCCCGAGGATGGCCAGCACGAACAGGCCTTGAAGAAGGCTAAGGCCCGATTCGGATTGCTGGGGATCGGTCGATCTACGCAGACTCATGTGCTGATTCCTTGGAAGCGTTCTTGCGGCTTGCAAGCCACCGTCCAAGGACAACAACCAGCAAGGCGCCAATGATTTCTGCGCCGATTTTAACCGCAGTCGGCTGAACGCCGAATTGACGTTCGACAATGACGTCGGTGATCAGCATGCCGCCGGCGATCCAGCCCAGAAGCGCAGCGCCGAACGTGACGACCAGCGGATAGCGGTCGATGAGCTTGAGCACCAGCGTGCTGCCCCAGATGATGATCGGCACACTGACGATCAGGCCGAAGGCAACCAGGCCGATCTGGTGGTCGGCGTGGGCGTTCTGGGCCGCGCCGGCAATGGCGATGACGTTGTCCAGGCTCATCACGAAGTCAGCGATGATGATGGTCTTGATGGCCGCGGCGATGGATGTTCCGCCCTTCACGTTGCCATGGGCATCGTCTTCGGGAACGAGGAGCTTGACGCCGATCCAGACGAGCAACAGGCCGCCCACGACCTTCAGGAACGGGATGGACAGGAGCGTCAGGGCAAAGGCGATCAGGACGACACGCAGAAGGATCGCACCCGCGGTGCCCCACAGGATGCCTTGCATCCGCTGCTTGGGCGCCAGGTTGCGACAAGCCAGCGCGATCACGACGGCATTGTCGCCGCCGAGCAGGATGTCGATGAGGATGATCTGGAATACCGCTGCCCAACTCAGCGTCTGGAAAAACTCAAGCACTTTGAACCCCCGAAGGCATTTATAAAAAGAGTGGCCGGTCCCGGCCCGGCCGCTCCTGCCGTGCTTGCGCACGGCAGGAAATTTCAGAAAAACATATTATTGTAGTTCAGCTTTCAGTCAGCTTTCTGACGCATCAGCAAAACTTTACCAATCAACAGGACCATCACCGCACCCAATGCGCCCGACATCAGCGCGAAACTGTGCTGTGTCACACCCAACGCGGCATCGATGCGCGCCACGGGTTCCTGCAATGCGGGATCGCCCACCAGCAGTTCGCCTGCAATGAAGCCCAGCAGCGCCGCGCCGACCCAGACGATGAGCGGGAAGCGTTCAATGACTTTCAAGAGCAACGTGCTGCCAAAGATAACCAGGGGAATGCTGATTGCCAAACCAAGCACGAGCAAGGTCGTGTCACCCATTGCCGCGGCGGCCACTGCCACCACGTTGTCCAGGCTCATGACCAGGTCGGCGATCATGATGGTGCGGATGGCGGTGAGCAGGTTGCCATGCGACTTGCCGGCGCCGTCTTCTTCACCTTCGGGCAGCAGCAAGGTCACGCCAATATAGACCAGGAGCAGCGCGCCGATCAGCTTGAGCCACGGCAGCAGCAACAGCTTGGCCGCGACGAGCGTGAGCACGATACGCATGATGATCGCTGCGGCGGAACCGACCACGATCGCTTTTTTCTGTTGCGCCGGGGGCAGTGAACGCGCCGCCAGCGCAATAACCACGGCGTTGTCGCCTGATAGCAGAATGTTGACCCAAATGATCTGGAGCAACGCGATCCAGAATGCCGCTGAACTGAGTTCCATGCCTCTCTTTCCTAGGTGTGATCCCCCTAGGACAAAACCAAATTAATGGATGAAATGAAGAAAACAACGTACTGACCGTCTTGGTGCGAGCCCGACGGCATTCTTGCTGGGTACGTGCGAAATTTCTTTCATTATAGTTTCGTTCAGCTTTCCGTATGATTGGCCCGACCGCGTCCTGGACGCGGGATTACCCTAGGAAAAGCTAAAAAATCCAGACGAAAAAAAGCCCGCCGAAGCGGGCTTTTTGCAGCGCAATGCTGAAACTTACAGCACCGACTTGAGCAGCTTGCCCATTTCGGAGGGGTTGCGCGTGGTGCGGATGCCGCAGGCTTCCATGACTTCCAGCTTGGCGTCGGCCGTGTCGGCGCCGCCGGAGATCAGCGCGCCGGCGTGGCCCATGCGCTTTCCGGGAGGCGCGGTGACGCCAGCGATGAAGCCGACGACCGGCTTCTTCATGTTGTCCTTGGCCCACTCGGCGGCGTTGACTTCGTCCGGACCGCCGATTTCGCCGATCATGATGACGGCGTCGGTGTCGGGATCGTCATTGAACAGCTTGAGCACGTCGACGTGCTTCAGGCCGTTGATGGGGTCGCCGCCGATACCGACAGCGCTGGATTGGCCCAGGCCCAGTTCGGTGACTTGCGCCACGGCTTCGTACGTCAGGGTGCCCGAACGGCTGACGATGCCGATGCGGCCCTTGCGGTGGATGTGACCCGGCATGATGCCGATCTTGATTTCGTCGGGGGTGATCAGACCCGGGCAGTTCGGGCCCAGCAGCAGCGTCTTGCTGCCCTTGGCCTTCATGCGGTTCTTGACTTCCAGCATGTCGCGGACGGGAATGCCTTCGGTGATGCAGATCACCAGGTCCAGTTCGGCTTCGACAGCTTCCCAGATGGCGGCAGCAGCGCCCGCGGGCGGCACGTAGATGACGGACACGGTGGCGCCGGTGTCGGCCTTGGCTTCCTTGACCGACGCGAAGATCGGCACGCCTTCGAAGTCTTCACCCGCCTTCTTGGGGTTCACGCCGGCCACGAAGGCGGCCTTGCCATTGGCGTACTCACGGCACATGCGGGTGTGGAACTGGCCCGTCTTGCCCGTGATGCCCTGGGTGATGACCTTGGTGTCCTTGTTGATCAGAATCGACATTGTGAATCCTTGATTTTCTCTTTACTTGACGGCGGCTACAACGCGGGTGGCAGCTTCGGCCATCGTGTCGGCGCTGATGATCGGCAGGCCCGAATCGGCCAGCATCTTCTTGCCGAGTTCTTCGTTCGTGCCCTTCATGCGAACGACCAGCGGCACGTTCAGGTTCACGGCCTTGCACGCGGTGATCACGCCTTCGGCGATGACGTCGCAGCGCATGATGCCGCCGAAGATGTTGACCAGGATGGCCTTGACGCTCTTGTTGGCCAGCATGATCTTGAAGGCTTCGGTGACCTTCTCGGCCGTGGCGCCGCCGCCGACGTCCAGGAAGTTGGCCGGCTCGCCGCCGAACAGCTTGATGGTGTCCATGGTGGCCATGGCCAGGCCGGCGCCGTTCACCAGGCAGCCGATGTTGCCGTCGAGCTGGATGTAGGCCAGGTCGAACTTGCTGGCTTCGATTTCAGCGGGATCTTCTTCGTCCAGGTCGCGGTAGGCGACGATTTCCGGGTGACGGAACAGGGCGTTGGAGTCGAAGTTGAACTTGGCGTCCAGGGCGATGATGTTGCCCTTGCTGTCGCGGTTCAGGGGGTTGATTTCGACCAGGGAGGCGTCGGTGTCCATGTAGCACTTGTAGAGCTTCTGGAACACGTCCACGGCTTGGGCGGTCGAGTCGGCGGGCAGGCCGATCGCGTTGGCGATCTTGGTGGCTTGCTCGGCGGACAGGCCGGTCAGCGGGTCGATGTATTCGGTGATGATCTTTTCGGGGGTGGAGTGAGCCACTTCCTCGATGTCCATGCCGCCTTCGCTGGAGGCGATGAAGGCGACCTTCTGCGTGGCGCGGTCGGTGACCAGCGAAACGTAGTATTCCTTCTGGATGTCGGCGCCGTCTTCGATGTACAGGCGACGGACCTTCTGGCCTTCGGGGCCGGTCTGGTGCGTGATCAGCTGCATGCCCAGGATTTCGGATGCCAGCTTGCGGACGTCATCCAGCGAGCGGGCCAGCTTGACGCCGCCGCCCTTGCCGCGGCCGCCAGCGTGGATCTGTGCCTTGACGACCCAGACCGGTCCACCCAGCTTTTCAGCGGCAGCCACGGCCTCGTCGACGGAAAGAGCGGGGATCCCGCGCGGCACGGGGACGCCAAATTGCTTCAGCAGTTCCTTGCCTTGATACTCGTGGATTTTCATGTGTTACCTGTCAGGACGTATGAGAAAAAGAAGGTGAATCGGAGGACGACTCGGCCGATGCCTCAGCGCTACCCCCGGTGTACCACTCGGGATAATGCTCAGCCACCACAGGGCCGCCAGTGCTGAGCGCATGGCAGCCGTCCAGTTGGAATGGACGCCGGTTCGGGTTGATTTCCTGCCGCCGGCGGTTGGCCATGGTCTGGACCGCCGCGGTGGGAAGCACCTGCGACAGTTCGGTCATGTGCGTACAGCCTTCCACATGCCCGAACCGCTCCTTGACCTGGCGACGGAACCCCTTGAGGAGGTTCATGCCGATCAGGTCAGTGTACGCCGGCTCGATGGCCTTGCAATGCTCGCCATAAGGCGCCGCGTCATAGACGGCCTGGGCCGCCACGATCGAGAATTCCTCGTCGATGGTGATGCGCAGGAGCATGTGGTGGATGGGTTGCCCGGCCTTGAACATCTCGCCGTCGCGCTTGGGAAAATCGTACGCCTTGACGTCGATAAGCTCGGCTTCCAGATCCCAGTTGCCGTCATCGCGCGCGTACGACTGCACACGTATGGAACGCGTATGCAGCGGTTGGCGAGGACAATCCGGCGGTGGCAAGGGCATGCGTGGGGCCTGCGGGGCAAAGATGGCCTGCGCAAATGGTGCGCGGCAACAAAACCTTCAAAGTATAGCGCAGGCCGCCACGCAACAATCGTATTAATTGGCCGGCCGGTGTTTCCTGGCGGCCCGGATACGGTTCCATGGCGCGAAACCCGGCTGGCGCCTGGGGCGCGAGCCGGGTTTCTGGGTGGGCCGTCGGGGGCGGCCGCCGGGGTCGGGATGCCCGGCTCGGGTGCCGGGCCGGGGCCGGACGAGCGTCAGGCCGCTTCGCGCAGTGCGCGGGCCGCCTGCACCATGCCGATCAGCGCGGCCTGCGTTTCGGGCCAGGCGCGCGTCTTCAGGCCGCAGTCGGGGTTGACCCACAGACGCTCCTTGGGCAGCCGGGCGGCGGCCTTGTTCATCAGGTCCACCATCCAGCCCACCTCGGGTACGTTCGGCGAATGGATGTCGTACACCCCCGGACCGATGTCGTTCGGGTAGCGGAAGTCCTCGAACGCCTTGAGCAGCTCCATGTTGGAGCGGGACGTTTCGATCGTGATCACGTCCGCGTCCATCGCCGCGATGGACTCGATGATGTCGTTGAACTCCGAATAGCACATGTGGGTGTGGATCTGCGTTTCCTCGCGCACGCCGGCGGTCGACAGGCGGAAGCAGTCCACGGCCCAGTCCAGGTAGGCCTGCCAATCGGCGCGGCGCAGCGGCAGGCCTTCGCGGATGGCGGGCTCGTCGATCTGGATCACGCTGATGCCGGCGGCTTCCAGGTCAATCACCTCATCGCGCAGGGCCAGCGCCAGTTGCCGGCAGGTCTGCTCGCGCGGCTGGTCGTCGCGCACGAAGGACCACTGCAGGATGGTGACCGGGCCGGTCAGCATGCCCTTGACCGGCTTGTCGGTCAGCGATTGCGCATAGGACGACCACCCCACCGTCATGGGCGCGGGCCGGGCGACGTCGCCGAAGATGATCGGCGGCTTCACGCAGCGCGAGCCATAGCTCTGCACCCAGCCGTTTTTGGTGAAGGCGAAACCGGCCAGCAGCTCGCCGAAATACTCCACCATGTCGTTGCGCTCGGGTTCGCCGTGGACCAGCACGTCCAGGCCCACCTTCTCCTGGAAGCGGATGACTTCCTCGATCTCTTTGCGGATCGCGCTCTCGTAGGCGGAATCGGTCAGCGCGCCAGCCTTCCAGTCGCGGCGCAGCGCGCGAATCTCGGCGGTCTGCGGGAAGGAGCCGATCGTGGTGGTCGGATAGGCGGGCAGGCCCAGTTGCGCTTGCTGGCGAGCGATGCGGGCGGCAAACGGCGCGCGGTCGCGCGACACGCCCGCGGCCGCGGCCATGCGCTGCGCGACGGCCGGATTATGGATGCGGGTGGAGGCGCGGCGGGCGGCCAGGGCGGCGCGCTGCCGGACCAAGCCCTCCTGCACCGACGGATCGGTGGCGTTGCCCAGCGCACGGCCCAGCAGGCTCAATTCATCCAGCTTCTGGGTGGCAAAGGACAGCCAGCTCTTGAGCTCGGCGTCCAGCTCGGTTTCGTTGTCCAGGTCGACGGGCACATGCAGCAGCGAGCAAGAAGGCGCCAGCCACAGACGGTCGCCCAACTGGCGTGCGATCGGCGCCAGCGTGGCGATCACGGCGTCCAGGTCGGTGCGCCAGATGTTGCGTCCATTGATGATGCCCGCGGACAGGACCTGCCCGTCATTCAGACCGGCAACCACCTCAGCCAATTGTTCGGGCGCGCGCACCAGGTCCACATGCAGACCGGCCACCGGCAGGGCCTGCGCCGTCGACAGGTTGTCCTTCAGGCCGTCGAAGTAGGTGGCGACCAGCAGCTTCACGGGGCTTGCGGACAGCGTGGCATAGGACTGCAGGAACGCCTCGCGCCAGGCCTGCGGCAGGTCCAGCGCCAGGATCGGCTCGTCGATCTGCACCCACTGCACGCCCAATTTGCCCAGGCGCGCCAGCACTTCCTCATACACCGGCAGCAGCGTCTCCAGGAGTTGCAGCTTGCCGGCGTCGGCGGCGCCATCGGCAAAGGCGTCGCCCTTGCCCAGATACAGCCAGGTCAGAGGTCCGGGGATCACCGGCTTGACCTCCAGCCCCAGCGCCCGGGCTTCATTGACCTGTTCAAACAGGGATTCGCGCGCGATGCGGAAGGTCTGCCCGGGCACCAGCTCGGGGACGATGTAGTGATAGTTGGTGTCGAACCACTTCGTCATTTCGCACGCGGCGGCCGGGTTGCCGGACGGGGCGCGGCCGCGGCCCATGCGAAACAGCGTATCCAGCGAGACCGGTTCATTGTCTTTCTGGCCAAAGCGCGCGGGCACCGCGCCCAGCAGCGTCGTCCACTCCAGGATCTGGTCGTACCAGGCGAAATCGCCCGCCGGCACGAATTTCATGCCGGTGGCGGCCTGCAGCTTCCAATGCCGGGCGCGCAGCTCGCGGCCCGTTTCTTCCAGCGCTTCGGCGCTCTGCCTGCCAGCCCAGTAGGCCTCGACCGCGCGCTTGAGTTCGCGCTGGGCGCCGATGCGGGGGAACCCCAAATTATGAATCGTAGTCATGTGAACACCGCCATTCGACAAATTTTGTTCAAGTGACGATCATTCTGAGGCCAAATCAAAATGAATCAAAATCAATGTCTACATTCATAAGATGAAAAAATCTCATAAACTAGCGAGAACACCAACTTGTCCTGGCCCGGAGCCCGCAGCCTCCCTTCCCTGCCGGGATCCGGTTCGAACGCCCGAAATGATCGCACCCTCATGCTAGAAGTCCGCCATCTCGAAACGCTGACCGCCATCCGCGAAGGCGGCAGTCTCCAGGAAGCCGCCGAGCGCCTGCACCTGACGCAATCGGCCCTATCCCACCAGCTGCGCGACCTGGAAACCCGGTTGGGCACGCCCTTGCTGAATCGCCGGACCCGCCCAGCGCGGCTGACCACCGCCGGCCTGCGCGTGCTGGCTCTGGCCGACGAGGTTCTCCCCCGCATCCGCGCCACCGAACGCGACCTGCAGCGCCTGGCGGCCGGGCGCACCGGACGGCTGCACCTGGCGATCGATTGCCATTCCTGCTTCCAGTGGCTGATGCCGGCGCTGGACGCCTTTCGCGTCCAATGGCCCGATGTGGCCCTGGACCTGTCCGCGGCGTTCTCTTTTGCCCCGCTGCCCGCGCTGGTGCGCGGCGACCTGGACCTGGTCATCACGTCGGACCCGCAACCGCTGGACGCGGTGGAATACCTGCCGCTCTTCAAGTACGAGCTGGTGCTGGCGGTGTCCGAATCCAATCCGCTGGCCGCCAGCAAGTTCGTCATGCCGGAGCAACTGGCGGACCAGACGCTGATCACCTACCCGGTGGACAAGCAGCGCCTGGACGTCTTCACAGCCTTCCTGGACCCGGCGGACGTGGAGCCCGCCGCGATCCGCAAGGCGGAGCTGACGCCCATCATCGCGCAGCTCGTCGCCAGCAACCGGGGCGTGGCGGCCCTGCCCAACTGGGCGCTCACTGAATACATGAACCAGGGATGGCTGCGGCTTTGCCGCCTGGGCCCGCAGGGCGTGTGGCGCACGTTGTATGCCACCGTGCGCAGCGAGGACACGGATGCCTCGTACATCGACGAGTTCCTGACCATCACCCGCGACGTGTGCTTCAAGACCCTGTCGGGGATCAAGTCGGCGAAATAGCGGGACTTGCTTCGGCCTGCGGGCGCCAGCCCATGCGGGAACCGGCGTCAGTCTTCGTCGCCCTCGCCCAGGATGCGCCGGATCACGTCGTGCGCGAAACCGCGGCTGGCCAGAAACCGCGCCTGCTTGGCGTAGGCCGTGCGGTCATCGGGCTTGGCGCCGAAGCGCTTTTTCCAGACTTCCAGCGCCCGGTCGTATTCGGTGGCGCGAAGCTGGTCGCGCAGTTCGGCGACCTGGTTGTCGTCGACGCCGTGCTGGCGCAGTTCCTGTACGATGCGCGCCGCCCCTTGGCGCGAGGCGCGCCGATGGACCAGGCTTTGCGCGAAGCGTTCAGTGGACAGCCAGCCCTCTTTTTCGAGCGCATCGAGCACGGTGGCGACTTCATCGGGATCTTCTGCGTGGGGCGCAAGCTTGCGAGCCAGTTCTTCGCGCGCATGTTCGCGCCGCGACAGATAGCCCACCGCCCGCATCTTCAGCGACGGCCCTTTGCGGGCCGGTCTGCCGTCAGCGGGTGTCGCGTCGTCGCCGTCCGATTCGGCGCGTCGCGGACGACCTGCGCTGCGTTGTTCGGAGCTGCGTTGTTCGGAGCTGCGTTGCCAGACAGGGGCGCAATCATCGGCAGCGTCGTCCGCCACAACGGCGGGCTCGCGCGGCAGACGCGCATCGGAGGTGCGCCGCAAGCCTTGCGGTTTGGCGACCGTTTCGAATTCGTCATCCAGCTTGGCGCGTAGGCGCTCGGCTGACGCGGGAGTCGATTTCCAGCTCATGCGCGTTCCTGCTTGCTGTACACAATGCAAAACGGCAGGCCCGTCCAGGCGCCTGCCGCAGTTCGCCGATCCCGCATGAGGAACGGCAAGGGGTCTCGGCCGCAAGCGCGCTTGCGGCCGGTGAAGCGCCCCGGTTACTCGGCGGCGTCTTCCGCGGTGGGCACGAATTCGGCGGCGCGGCTAACAATGCCCTGGTTTTCGCGAACACGGTTTTCGATTTCGATGGCCATGTCCTTGTGCTCTTTCAGGTATTCACGGACGTTGTCCTTGCCCTGGCCGATGCGGTTGCCGTTGTAGCTGTACCAGGCGCCGGACTTGTCGACCACGTTGGCGGCCACGCCCAGGTCGATGATTTCGCCTTCACGCGAGATGCCGGCACCGTACATGATGTCGAACTCGGCCTGCTTGAACGGCGGCGCGACCTTGTTCTTGACCACCTTGACGCGGGTTTCGTTGCCGACGACCTCATCGCCCTTCTTGATGGAGCCGATGCGGCGGATGTCCAGGCGCACGGACGCGTAGAACTTGAGCGCGTTGCCGCCGGTGGTGGTTTCGGGGTTGCCGAACATGACGCCGATCTTCATCCGGATCTGGTTGATGAAGATGACCATGCAGTTGGTCTTTTTGATGGTGGCGGTGAGCTTGCGCAACGCCTGGCTCATCAGGCGGGCCTGCAGGCCGGGCAGCGAATCGCCCATTTCGCCTTCGATTTCAGCCTTGGGCACCAGGGCCGCGACCGAGTCGACGACGATGAGATCCACCGAACCGGAGCGCACCAGCGCATCGGTGATTTCCAGCGCCTGTTCGCCCGTGTCCGGCTGCGAGATCAGCAGGTCGGCCAGGTTGACGCCCAGCTTGGAGGCGTACTGGACGTCCAGGGCGTGTTCCGCGTCGACGAAGGCGCAGGTGCCGCCCAGCTTCTGCATTTCGGCGACCACCTGCAGCGTGAGGGTGGTCTTGCCCGACGATTCCGGACCGTAGATTTCGACCACACGGCCGCGCGGCAGGCCGCCGACGCCCAGCGCGATATCCAGACCGAGAGAGCCCGTGGAGACCACCTGGATGTCGTGCGAGACCTCGTTGTCGCCGTAGCGCATGATCGAGCCCTTGCCGAACTGCTTTTCGATCTGCGAAAGCGCCGCGGCAAGCGCCTTGGCCTTTTCCGAAGCGGCGGCCTTGGTGGTTTTGTCGTCCATGAGGAGTCCTGTCTGTAACGTATCTGGA
Organism: Achromobacter sp. NFACC18-2; assembly: GCF_900108985.1. Taxonomy (NCBI): domain Bacteria; kingdom Pseudomonadati; phylum Pseudomonadota; class Betaproteobacteria; order Burkholderiales; family Alcaligenaceae; genus Achromobacter; species Achromobacter sp. NFACC18-2. The sequence goes on from NZ_FNYM01000014.1 coordinate 152,710, forward strand.
AGTCGGGAAAATGCGGTTCTGACAGCGAAGTCAGACGGTCGAATCTGGCGGCCGGAGCGGACGGTTCCGTCGGCGCCTTGAGCTACGGATCAGATTATGGCATCGGATTGTACTGGACAAAAACCCAGTGTGCCAGTCTTTTGCACGTATACCCTGAGTGGCAAGCCCCGCGCCATATGACAGAATCCAGAGCGATCCCGGTATTTTCCCCTTTTTCCGCCGCCGGGCCGCCCCAGGCGGAAAGCGCGCCGCCCAGCGGCGGAAGGCGCGGCGGGTTTCATTCTTGCAGCAGCCCATGCGTATCCTAATCGCCGAAGACGACAGCATCCTGGCCGACGGCCTGTCCCGCTCGTTGCGCCACAACGGCTATGCCGTCGACGCCGTGCGCGACGGGCTCGCCGCGGATTCCGCGCTGGCCGCCCAGGCCTTCGACCTGCTCATCCTGGACCTCGGCCTGCCGCAACTGGCCGGGCTGGAAGTGCTGCGCCGCCTGCGCGCCCGCAATTCCGCCCTGCCCGTCCTCATTCTTACGGCCGCCGACAGCATCGAGCAGCGCGTCAAGGGCCTGGACCTGGGCGCGGACGACTACATGGCCAAACCCTTTGCGCTGTCCGAGCTCGAAGCCCGAGTCCGGGCGTTGACCCGGCGCGGCGCGGGCGGCGGCGCCACCATGATCAAGCACGGCCGGCTGCTGTTCGACCAGACCGGCCGCGTCGCCATCGTGGACGACCAGACGCTGGACCTGTCGGCGCGCGAGGTCAGCCTGCTCGAAATCCTCCTGACCCGCAGCGGTCGCATGGTCAGCAAGACCCAGCTCGTGGACCACCTCTGCGAGTGGGGAGAAGAAGTCAGCACCAACGCCATCGAGGTCTACGTGCATCGCCTGCGCAAGAAGCTCGAACCCAGCGGCGTGAAGATCGTCACCGTGCGCGGCCTGGGCTACTGTCTTGAGCGGGACCAGGGTGCGGCGTACCTCGCAAGCTGAGCCCTCGCCGGAGCCGCTCAACCAGGAAGCCCTGGATATCATGCAAGCCGGGTCCAAGGGCCCGAGCTTTGCGCCCCCGCAGCGTTCGCTGCTGGGCGAGATCCTGGACTGGATGCTGGCGCCCCTGTTTCTCCTCTGGCCGATGAGCGTCGCCATCACGTACGTGGTCGCGCAGAACATCGCCAACGTCCCGTATGACCGCGCGCTGGCCAACAACCTGCACGTCCTGACCCGGCAGGTCCACGCGCAGGAGGGGCGCGCGGTGCTGAAAATGACTGATGCCGCGCGCGACGTGTTGCGCGCCGACGAGACCGACAGCGTGTTCTGGCTGGCGCTGGGCAGCCGGGGCGAATACCTGGGCGGCGACCGCGCGCTGCCCCTGCCGACCACCGTCGGACAGCCCCGGCCGGGCGAGGTGCAGTACGAAGACGACACGCTGCGCGGCTTCGGCATCCGGCTTGCGTTCACGTGGGTGGACCTGCACCTGCCCGGCACGCAGCCCGCGCTGCTGATCGTGGCCGAGACCGTCGAAAAGCGCACGCAGTTGGCCAACGACATCATCAAGGGCGTGATCATTCCGCAGTTCGTGGTGCTGCCCATCGCCGTGCTGCTGGTCTGGTTCGGCCTGTCGCGCGGGGTCGCGCCGCTGAATGCGCTGCAGCAGCGGCTGCGGGCGCGGCGGCCAGACGACCTCTCGCCCATTGACGAGCGCGCCGCGCCGTCCGAGATCGCGCCGCTGGTCGCGGCCATGAACGACCTGCTGGACCGCCTGTCCGCCAACGTGCAGGCGCAGCGCCGCTTCGTGGCCGACGCCGCGCACCAACTGAAAACGCCGCTGGCCGGATTGCGCACGCAGGCCGAACTGGCGCTGCGCGATGCCAGCCCCGAGGAAATGCAATCCAGCCTGCGCCAACTGGTGACCGGCTCGGAACGCGCGACGCGGCTCGTCAACCAGTTGCTGCTGCTGGCGCGCGCCGAGAATCCCAGCGCCATCGGCCTGACGCGCACCGACATCAACGCCATCGCCTACGAACAGACCATGCACTGGGTCCCGCTGGCGCTGTCGCTCAGCACCGACCTGGGCTTCGAGGGCTCGGATACCCCGGTCGAAATCAATGGCAACCCCCTGCTGCTCGCCGAACTGCTCAACAACCTGGTGGACAACGCCTTGCGCTACACGCCCAGCGGCGGCCACATCACCGTGCGCGTGCTGCAGGCGGAGGGCCAGGGCGTGCTCGAAGTCGAGGACTCGGGCCCGGGCATCCCGCCCGACGAGCGCGAGCGCGTGTTCGACCGCTTCTATCGCGTGCTGGGCACGTCGTCCGATGGCAGCGGCCTGGGCCTGGCCATCGTGCGCGAGATCTCCCAGAAGCACCGGGCGACCGTTGTGATCGGCGACCATCCATCCGAATATTCCGACCTGCCCGGGACCCGGATCCGCGTCGCTTTCCCCCTCTACTCCCCCGCTTCCGAGCCGCTGGAAAGCTAAGGACTATCCCTAGCCTCCCCAGGGAAGCTTACTATTTGTTTCAATTTTAAGATTCAAGTAAGGGTCACGTCAGAACCTCGTCAGGGTCGCCCCGCAATGTGACGCATAGCTCGATGTCGGCCCCGCCGGCGGAGGGTGATGCACGGCGGAAAACCGCCGGCCAAAAACGAGGAGACATCATGAGCACAACTACCATGGCAGGCCGCGGTCCATCCGCGGAACCGCGTCCGATGACCAAGGAGGAGCGCAAGGTCATCTTCGCGTCATCGCTCGGCACGGTGTTCGAGTGGTATGACTTTTATCTGTATGGCTCGCTCGCGGCCATCATTGCCCAACACTTTTTCTCTGGCGTAAATCCCACCGCGGGGTTCATCTTCGCGCTGCTGGCCTTCGCAGCCGGTTTCGCGGTGCGTCCTTTCGGCGCGCTGGTGTTCGGCCGGCTCGGCGACCTGGTCGGACGTAAGTACACCTTCCTGGTCACGATCGTGATCATGGGCCTGTCCACGTTCCTCGTGGGCATCCTGCCCAGCTACGCCAGCATCGGCCTGGCGGCCCCCGCCATCCTGATCATCCTGCGCCTGCTGCAAGGCCTGGCACTGGGCGGCGAATACGGCGGCGCGGCCACCTACGTCGCCGAGCACGCCCCGCACGGACGCCGCGGTTTCTACACGTCGTGGATCCAGACCACCGCAACGCTGGGCCTGTTCCTGTCGCTGCTGGTCATCCTGGGCATCCGCACGTTCATGGGCGAAGATGACTTCAAGGCCTGGGGCTGGCGCATTCCGTTCCTGATCTCGGTGGTGCTCCTGGGCATCTCGGTGTGGATCCGGCTGCAACTGAACGAATCCCCCACCTTCAAGCGCATGAAGGAAGAAGGCAAGGGCTCCAAGGCGCCGATCGCCGAATCGTTCGGCCAATGGAAGAACCTGAAGGTCGTGCTGCTGGCGCTGCTTGGCCTGACCGCCGGCCAGGCCGTGGTCTGGTACACGGGCCAGTTCTATGCCCTGTTCTTCCTGACGCAGACGCTGAAGGTCGACGCCAACACCGCCAACATCATGATCGCCATTGCGCTCCTGATCGGCACGCCGTTCTTCGTGGTGTTCGGCGCGCTGTCCGACAGGATCGGCCGCAAGCCCATCATCATGGCGGGCTGCCTGATCGCCGCAGCGACCTACTTCCCGATCTTCCAGGGCCTCACGCACTTCGCCAATCCGGCGCTGGCAAAGGCGCAAGCCACCGCGCCGGTCACGGTGATCGCCGATCCCAGCACCTGCTCGTTCCAGTTCAACCCGGTGGGCACGGCGTCGTTCACCAGCTCGTGCGACGTGGTCAAGTCGTTCATGGCCCGCAACTCGGTGAACTACCGCAACGAAGCGGCCCCCGCCGGCTCGGTGGCGCGCGTGAAGATCGGCAACGATGAGTTCGCGTCGTTCGACGGCAAATCGATGGCCCCGGCCGAATTCAAGGCCAAGGCCGCTGAACTCGACAAGGCGCTGACGGCAGCCATCCGCAGCCACGGCTACCCGGCCAAGGCCGACCCCGCCCAGACCAACAGCGTCATGGTCGTGGTGCTGCTGACCATCCTGGTCCTGTTCGTGACCATGGTGTACGGCCCCATCGCCGCCATGCTGGTCGAAATGTTCCCGACGCGCATCCGCTACACCTCGATGAGCCTGCCCTACCACATCGGCAACGGCTGGTTCGGCGGCTTCCTGCCTCCCGTCGCATTCGCGGTGGTGGCGGCCACCGGCAACATCTACGATGGCCTGTGGTACCCGATCATCATCGCGGTCATGACCCTGGTCATCGGCACGCTCTTCGTGCGCGAGTCCAAGGACAACGACATCAACACCTGATAGACCATCCCCCGCCGGGCGGGACTGCTGCGCCTGCCCGGCCTTTCAAAAGCTCCTTATGGAGCTTTTTTTTTGCGCCCCACTTTCAGGACCATGTCAGACCGGCGCCGGTAGACTGAGCGCTCAGATTACGGCCTTGCGCAAGATTGCCTGACGATTGATCCCCCTGTCAGACGATTGCAGGGCTGGTGTTCTGACACCGATACCGCGTTCCCCGCGAGCCTTTTATGACGCGGTATTGCGTGCTCCCGTACCGGCCCGACTCTTCACTGAGCCGGGCCGCTTTTTTTGGCCCGCCCAAAAGAATGGCGGCCGCAAACGCAGCCGCCACCATCTAGCCTCGATCCTCGCAGCCGGCCTGGCGGCCGGCGTCGATCATCGACGCATGCCCACGCCGATCGCCACCACGCCCGCCACGATGGCGGCAATGCCTGCCCAGGTCGGGATCGGCACCGACTTCTCGGTTTCCGCGGTTGCCTTCACGGAACCGATCTGCAGGACCGTTTCCTCGGACTTGTAGCTGAAGCCCTTGTACGCCAGGGCGGCCACGCCCAGGACGATCAGGATCGCGCCAATGATTTTCATGTTTTCTCTCCAAGTGCACGCTGGTGCGCCGGACATTACCGGATAGGCCGACCCGTGTCAGTGACAGAACGTGTCGTCTGTTGCCGACGCGTCAAGCCGCTTCGGCAAAGCGGCCGCGTCGTATAGAATCAACCCTTTTGGCCGACGCTCATGTGGTTCAAGAATCTCAAGATTTATCGCCTCTCCTCGCCCTGGACTCTGACGGGCGAGCAGCTTGAAGAAACGCTGGCGCGCCATGCCTACCAAGCCGGCAACAACCTGGAAATGCAAAGCCTCGGATGGGTTCCTCCGCGCGAAAACGGCGGGCTTGCCCACGAGGTCAATGGCCAGATACTGCTTAGCCTGCGCGCGGAAAAGAAGCTTCTGCCCGGCACCGTGATCAACCAGGTCGCCAAGGCGCGCGCCCAGGAGATCGAAGAGCAGCAAGGCTACAAGCCGGGCCGAAAGCAGATGAAGGAAATCAAGGAGCGCGTCACGGACGAGCTCCTGCCGCGCGCCTTCAGCGTGTATCGCGACACGCGCGTGTGGATCGACCCGAAGAACAACTGGCTGGTCATCGACGCGGCCGCCTCGGCCAAGGCCGACGAAGTCATCGGCCTGCTGGCCAAGTGCGTCGATCCCTTCCCGCTGGAAAACCTGTACGTGGCCCAATCGCCCGCCTCGGCCATGACCGGCTGGTTGGCCGAAGACGAGGCCCCGACCAACTTCACCATCGACCAGGACACCGAACTGCGCTCGTCCGGCGAAAGCGGCGCGGCGATCCGCTACGTCAAGCACTCCATCGATGCCGATGACGTGCGCCGTCACATCCAGTCGGGCAAGCAGTGCACCCGCCTGGCCATGACCTGGGCCGACCGCGTGTCGTTCGTGCTGACCGAGGGACTGGACGTCAAGCGCGTTGCGCCGCTGGACGTGCTGAAGGAAGGCAACGAAGGCATCGCCGCGAACGACGACGAGAAGTTCGATTCCGACATGATGCTCATGACCGGCGAGCTGGCCAAGATGATGGCCGAGCTGGTCGAAGCGCTGGGCGGCGAAAAGAAGGTCTGATCCTTCCCTCGCGTGGACATGCACAGGGCCGCCCTTTTCGGGGCGGCCTTTTTTCATGCGGCGACGCTGCGGTCGCGGCCGGCCTGCTTGGCGCGGTACAGCGCCTGGTCGGCGCGATCGATCAGATAGGCGTAGTCGGGATGCCCATCGAAAGTCGCCACACCGATGCTGGCCGTCACGGGCAGCGCGCCGGACTCGGCAATCGTGAAGCGGTGCCGGCGGATCTCGGCGTTGAGCTTTTTGGCGGCGGCGAGCGCCGCCTCTCCTCCGGTGTCCACCAGCACGACGAGAAACTCTTCGCCGCCATATCGGAACACGAAGTCGCTCGAGCGACAGGTCTGGTGCACCAGCTCGGCGAACTGGCGCAGAATCTGGTCGCCGCCCGAATGGCCGTACTCGTCGTTGATGGCCTTGAAGTGATCAATGTCCAGCAACAGCACCGAAAAGTCCGAGCGCTGGCGCCGCGCAATCGAGATCTCGCGCCCGATGACCGACGGCAGGAAACGCCGGTTGAGCACGTTGGTGAGCGGATCGCTGCCGCTTTCGATCTCGGCCACCATGTCGAACAGACCGTTGAGCAGATGCTTGATGCGCGCCACCAGCTCCTGCAGTTCCCGCACCTGGTCCGGCAGCGAGCCTTGCCCCGGCGCGTCGCCGTGCATCATCCGGGGCAGCACCGTGTCATCCAGGCGCGCCACGGCGTCCATGATCTGGCGCAGGGCCGGGGCGCTCTCGAAGAGCACCGCGCCCTTGTGCTGCAGCCACAGGCCGAATTCGGATGCGGCCAGGCGCGGCAGCGCCTGCTCGGGCGTCCGGTAATGCAGGCCGATCAGCACCGCCTGGCTCCATTCGAGCAGCGCGGCCCGTTGCCGTTCCCGCTCGGTGGATATGTTCTGCCCCAACGCGAAGAGACGATAGGCCTCGTCGTTGCGGGCCCCGCGGTTGATGTCGCGCATGAAGGCGCGGCTCATCTGCTCGATCGCGAGGTCGAAGAGATTGCAGACATATTGCGTCGCCACGGATGCGGCCTTGCCGTCCAGGTCGCTGGCGCGCAGGCGTTGAGCGATCTCGTTCTTCAGGACGCGGGCGCCGGCCATCACCAGATGGATCGGAATGTGGACGCGCGCATGGACCTCGCCGACCTTCTTCTGCGTGGCCATCAGGACGTCGATATCGCCCTGGTCGCGCACACAGAGCAGGCCGTGCAGCCAGTGCTTCATGCCGCTGTGCAGGCGGGTCGAGACGATTTCATGGGAGAGCCGCGGCCCCGCCTCGGCATCGGCGAGCAAGGTGGAATAAAAGGCGTCCACCAGTTGCGTCGCGCTGTCGGCCACCACCGCCGCGACCTGCCCGCGCGTATAAGGATCGACCGACTGATAGACGGCTTCCCAGGCTTGCGCGTTGGATGCGCTCAGGTAGCAATCCTGGCCGCTGGGCGCAGCGACGCCGGCCGGAGAAGGAGGAACACCGGTACTGCTCGAAGACATAAGCTCATCCGCCCAAGAACTGCCTGCGCGCGCGGTTGGGGCACGCGCCTGAAAACCAGGGCGGATTATGCTTGAATTCTCCGTGGCAAGGCCGCTGGCGCGGCCGCGTCACGGGCGGACCGCGTCAATCCAGGCCGTGGAAGACGGAATCGTCCGGGCCGATGTGCGACGGATGTTGCCAGGTCACGTCGCGCAGCGAATGCTGCACCAGGCCCTCCACGCCCAGCAGCACCGCGAAGATCGCCATGCGGATGGGAATGCCGTTGTCGGTCTGGCGGAAGATCGCCAGGCGCGGGTCATGGTTCAGGTCCACGCTCAGGTCGTTGGCGCCCGGCCGGCTGTCGCGCGGCAGCGGGTGCATCACGATCGTCTCGGGGCTGCAATAGGCGTCGATGATGGCGCGGTTGATCTGGAAGTCCGGCGTGTAGCCTTCGTTCTCTTCGTTGGCGAAGCGCTCTTTCTGCACGCGCGTCGCGTAGATCACGTCGGCGCCCGCCAGGCCTTCGGCCAGGGAGGACTTCTGTTCGATGATGTTGCCGTTGCGGCTGGCCTGCTCGACGACGTAGGTCGGCATCTCCAGGCCCTTGGGCGACACCAGCGAGAATTTCACGTTCTTGTACAGCGCCATCAGCTTGATGAGCGAGTGCACGGTGCGGCCGTACTTCAGGTCGCCGACCATGGCAATGTGCGCGCCGTCCAGCAACTTACCCAGGCGCGAAAACTCGGTCAGGATGGTGTAGAGGTCCAGCAGGGCCTGGCTGGGGTGCTCGCCGGGGCCGTCGCCGCCGTTGACCACGGGAATGTTCGTGGCCCGAGCGAATTCGGCGACCGAACCCTGGTCGGGGTGGCGGATCACCATGGCGTCGACGTAGCCGCTCATGACGCGGCTGGTGTCGTAAATGGACTCGCCCTTGGCCATCGAGGAAAACGTGAAGCCGGTCGTGTCGCAGACCGAACCGCCCAGGCGGCAGAACGCGGATCCGAAGCTGACCCGCGTGCGGGTGCTGGCCTCGAAGAACAGGTTGCCCAGCACGGCGCCTTCCAGGACGCGCGACACCTTCTGGCGGCGCGCGATGGGCTGCATCATGTCGGCCACGCGGAACAGGTCTTCCACGGAATCGCGCGTGAACTGGTCCACCGACAGCAATTGGTGCTTGCCTTCGACGGCAATGCGGTCACGCAGGGGACCGTCTTGTACGCTTTGCGTATATTTTTCCAGCAAAACGCCGTTCTGCACGATCTCGCTGACGAATCGCTGCACCACTTCCGGCATGGCGCGGAATTCCTGCGAGCCCTCTGGCAACAGCCAGGTATCGAGGGCGCGGCGCTTGACGCCGATGCGGGTCGCGAACACGTCGCGGGTGAGGTTGAGGCGGCGCATGGCGTCGCGCAGAAAGGCTTGCTGGGAGATGCTCATGACGGGCCCCAAGAAGAGGAGTTATATACGCAGTGCGCATATTATTCCGTGCAACTACACAAGTCCAACAATTTTGCGCACTCGGGTTAACCCGAGTATTTTCAGCGTTGCGCGTACACCGCAGCCTGCGGCGCATCCGTGACCGCCTGCCCGGCCGCAAGCCAGCACGCGCCGCAGAACGCCAGCGCGCTGGCCAGGTAACACAGCACGGCCAACAGCTGCGCAGGCCAATGGCCGCGCGTCAGGTGTCCGGTGTAGCCCTGACGCAACAGGCTGACCTGCGCCAGATAGGCAAACACCACGCCCAGGCAGGCCAGCAGCAGGCCGGCCAGAAAGAGCAGCAGGGGAATCTGCAGGTCGGGCGCGGCAATGTCGGCGCCCACGATCCCCAATGAAAATCCAACCAGGATCAGGGCTGCGCCCCCGTTCAGCCACCCGAGAAAGCGGAACGCACCCGAAAACAGCGCAAAAGCCATGCCGCTGGCGCGGATCTGCTGGGTGCGAGGATCCATGGGTCAGCCGCCGCGGGCGCTACGGCAAACCGGCGTGGCGCTCTGGATCGACTTGCGCGCCGCCTCGATCTCGGCCTCGTCCCAGCGCCCTTCGCCCAGCACCGTCACCGTGACCTTGGCATTGGCGGGCCCATCGGCCTCCGCCGAAATCAGCTCCAGCACCGTGGCGGGCTGGCCGACCTTGTAGAGCTGGATTTCGTCCGGCGCGCCTTTCTCGCCCAGGGTGTGGCGCCATGCATAGGACACGCCATAGGGGTGCTGGACCTGCGTATGGCACGCGCGCACGTATTCACCGGCGCGGCGGAAGGCCGCCTGGTAATTGGTGTCGACGCTGAAGGTTTCCTTCTTTGCGGTTTCGGACTCGTAGACCCCGGTGCTGGCGCAGCCGGCCAGCATGGCCGCCAACGTTACACCCACCCACACAGACTTGCGCATGATTCTTCCCGCCATTGCTATTCGGACTTTCGCGATTATGCCAGCGGCTGCAAAAAGGCCACGCCCGAAATGCCGTTTACATTTCTCGCGTGGCCTGGGGCCGTCATGGCGGCAGCGGCGTGCGCCGCCCTACTTCTTTTCAGCAGCCTGTTCGATCTTTTCGCCGCCACGCTGTATATCTTTTCCGGCGCCGGCGACGGTGTTGCATCCCGCCGAAAGCGCAGCAATCGAAAGCAACATGACGAGAAAGACTCTGTTCTTCATGGACTTCTCCTGTCTGGGCATGGAACCGAAGCCCAGCATACCTCAAGGGCCGCGATTTGCGCAGATGCCGGGACGGGCCGAAACCTGTAACAACGCCGAAGGAAAACCGTCACCACCCTTACGCGCCGGTCACACAAAAGTGGCATTTCCGCCTGTCGCGCATTTGCCGCCAATGGATTAGGATGCGCACATGACGAAGACACACGCATCGCAAACCGCCGGCGCCGGCCCGCAACGCTGGGGCTGGGAGCAGCCGCAATGTCGCGGACAGGCCGCATTGGCGCTGTTCATCGACGACCTGCATCGCATTCTGCAGGCGCATGCCGCGGGCAAGCTGGCTGACAGCAGCACCCTCGAGGACGCGCAGGAACAGGTCAATGAATTGTTGGCGCGGTATAACGAAACCGCCGCCGCACCGGATATTTTCCTTGGGCAATCAGTCCAACTCAAAGAAGGCGTCGACCGCAGCGGCGTCGCGCATACGGTGCCGATATTTTCGCCGCGCCTGAAGCAATCGCTGGTGTCGATGCTGGGACAAGGTCCCGGTTGAACACCAGGCAATCAGCCCCCCTCACCGGCGATCGATCAGAACAGCCCCCCGAAGGAGACCACAAGATGAGCACGGATAACGTCGTAGAGTTTCTCCGCCTGCTGTCCCTGGACGTTACGCTGGGCACCGCCGCGCAGCACGCCGCCAGTCAGGCTGACGCGCCGCTGGCTCTCGCGCGCCTGGCCACGTCCCACGGACTGCCGTGTAGCGCCTCGGATTGGTCGTCCTTTGCGCGCAACTGCCTGGACAACCTCGATCTCACCGAGGGCGATACCGGCATGGCCAACGCCACGATCTGGCAATTGGTGCAGGATCCGGCGCACGGCACGGCCGTTCCGGCCAGCGCCATCACCCGCGTCATCGGCATCATCTCCCAGCCGGAGGGCACGCCCCCGGTCGTAGGCCACGTCGTCGGCGACCTCGCGCCGCGGGCGCAGATGGCCACCATGGCGCCGCATCCGTCAGGCTCGTGACGCCCCCAGCGCGGCGGCCCGCGTAGGGCGGCCCGCGCAGGGCCGCCCGCGCAGGGTCTCCGATCACCGGCGCCCGTTCAGGAAATCGATGACGCCGGCCGCGCCAAAGGCGCCGCTGGCCATGCAGGCCGTCAACAGGTAGCCGCCCGTCGGCGCCTCCCAATCCAGCATCTCCCCAACACAGAAGACGCCCGGCACGGCCGCGAGCATCAAGCCGGCGGTCAGCCCGTCGAACGACACCCCGCCGGCGGTGCTGATTGCCTCATCGATCGGCCGGGGCCGCCGCAGCGTCAGCGGCAGCGCCTTGATCCGCCGGCCCAGGCGCGCCGGGTCTTTGAAGTCGTCGGCGCTGGCGCATTCGCGCAGCAGGCCCGCCTTGACACCCGTAAGTCCCAGTCTGCTCTGCAAATGGCTGGACATGGACCGCGCGCCGCGCGGATGCGTCACCGCGGCCATCACCTTCTCGTTGGACCAATCCGGCGCAAGATCGAGCATGGCCACTGCGCTGCCATCGGCCTCGATGCGGTCCCGCAGGACCGCGGACAGCGCATAGACGAGGCTGCCCTCGATGCCGGTCTCGGAAACGACGAACTCGCCCTGCCGCGCCGGTCCGCCGCAGGCCATGGACACGGACTTGACCGGCTGCCCGGCAAAGCGGCTGCGAAAGTGATCGGACCAGTCCACGTCGAAACCGCAATTGGCCGGCCGCAGCGGCGCGACGGGCACGCCGAGCGCCTGCAATGCCGGCGCCCAGGCGCCATCCGACCCCAGCTTGGCCCAACTGCCGCCTCCCAAAGCGAGGACGACGGCGTCGGCGGCGTGGCAGGCCGGACCGGCGGGCGTGTCGAATCGCAGCGCCTGCGCGCCCGGCGCGTCATCGCGCCAGCCCAGCCACCGGTGCCGCATGTGAAAGCGCACGCCCTGCCCGCGCAGCCGGGCCAGCCAGGCCCGCAACAGCGGCGCCGCCTTCATTTCCTGTGGAAACACCCGGCCCGACGAGCCGACGAATGTCTGGATGCCCAATTCATGCGCCCAGTCCCGCAGGCCGGTGGCGTCCATCATGCGCAGCCACGGCGCCACGGCCGCGGCCCGGTCGCCGTAGCGGGCGAGGAACGGCCCCGCGGGCTCGCTATGCGTCAGGTTCAGGCCACCCCGTCCGGCCATCAGGAATTTCCTGCCGACCGAGGGCATGGCGTCGAACACGTCCACCTGCGCCCCCGCCTCGCTCAACTTTTCCGCCGCCATCAAGCCGGCGGGGCCGCCGCCGATGACGGCAACGCGTCGGTCCGCCAGGCTCATGGCACCTTCGCCTTGATGGCGGGACAAGGAACGGGTGAAGCGAAATGCATGGGGAGGAATCGGGACAAGAGGGGGTGAACAGGCGCTCGGGCCACAAGACGCTGATTGTCTCACGGCGGCCCCGGCCGGGCGGCGGCAGGGATACCGCGGGGCGTGGTCACGAGGTGGGGGTAACAGGGACGTGAACCCCCTGGTGCGGACGCCAGGATGCGGACCCAAAAAAGACCGGCGCCGGCCAATTAATGACCGCAGGCGCCAAGTCTTTGTATTTACAGGGGAAATCTAATATACGCAGCAACTATCCCAAGGCTTTTCCACAATCCCTGTGGGTAACTGCCCTTCCCCTTGCCGAGCGCCTCAGGCGCGCTCGGCGGCCTGCATCGGCCCGGACCAGGGTTCGGCGTCGAGCTGGAAGCGCAGCTCCTGGTACTCGCCATCGACCGCGACGGTGCGCAGCAGCCCGGCATTGAGCGCCTGCCCCAGCGCACGGCGGCACAGGGTTTCGGGATCGTCCGGCAGGGACTGGAACACGCCGTCCGGGATACGCAGCCGCAACAGGGCATGGGGATCACCGCGGTCAGCCGGTCGGCCGATATGGATATGGGCAGGATAGCCGTGCGGACACCAGATGCCCACATGGTACTGGCCGTCGGCGCCCGTGTCGGCAACATAGCCGGGATGATCGTATTTTGCGGTTCCCATGGACACTCCTTCGGTGCGGCAACGTAGCGCGCGTGACCCATGGTAGCGCAGCGTTGCGCACGTGTGCGTTCGCCGCACCCCGGGAAACTCCGGACGACGGGGCGGGATGACCCAGCGCAACCGACAGACGAAAAAAAGCCGCGACAGTGTCGCGGCTTTTTTGGCGGGACCTGCCCGGCTGCGCTTGAAACACATGCGCCGGCAGATCCGGTACTGCTTGAAACTGGTTGCGGGGGCAGGATTTGAACCTACGACCTTCGGGTTATGAGCCCGACGAGCTGCCAGACTGCTCCACCCCGCGTCTGATGTGTGAATCATACATCATTTTGAAATCTTGTGCAGCGCACCCACGCGGATGTTTCCGGTTTTCGACAAAATTCGATGAAAAAAGGCGCCGCCACGGCGCAGGAATGAGGTCACGGGGCCAGCCGCGTCCAGGCATATCACCTGCGCGCCGCCGATCGCCGTGAGACGCACCGCGCCGCCGTACGACACCCCGTGGGCTTCCCCCGCATTGAGACGGACCGACACCACGCGATGCAGTCCTCCTGCGGCCTCGCAGCCATTGGCAGCTTCTTCGACGCGCATGCTGCCTGACGTGCAGATCAAGGTGGCGCCGGCGCGCAGGGCGAACAGGCGGCTGGCGCCGGACGGAAGATCCAGGCGCAGTCCAGGGGTGTCGGGGGCGGTATGGGGGGTCATGGTCATCTCCAAACAGACCCTCACAGGCTACGCGCGCCCTGCTTTGCGCAACAGCCACACAAGCCGGCTTTCTGTACCGATGCAGAGACTCGATTTTGCCGCTGTTATGGTGTATTTTGCCTGCATCTGTGCCTACCCACAGCCCAACCCCGGGGAGCAAGATCGGCGCATGGAAGCACAACCCCTGTACCTACGCCTGGCCAATCACTACCGGCGGGCGATCCAGACCGGCGTCCTTGCCCCGGCCCAGCGCATGCCTTCGGTCCGCACGCTGGTGCGCACCCATCACGTCAGCCTGTCCACCGCGTTGCAGGCCTGCCGCCAACTGGAGGACGACGGCCTGATCGAGGCCCGGCCCCGCTCGGGATACTTCGTCCTCAAGCCTCGGCGCAACAGCATTCCGCCCGTCGCCGAGCCCGACATCCGCCAGACGCTCGGGGCGGCGCAGTACGTGGGCATCCACGACCGCGTCTCGGACTTCATCGCGAAGTGCGAGGCGCACCCGGTCAGCGCCAACTTCGCCCTGGCGGCGGCCGTGCCGCAGGCCTATCCGATGGACGCGCTCAAGCAGGCGATGACGCGCGCCCTGCGGCAGTCCCCCGAGGTGCTGGTGAGCCCGGTGCCGCCTCAAGGACATCCCGACCTGCGCGGCGTGCTGGCCCGCCGGGCGCTCGCCAACGGCATCAACGCGACGCCCGACGACGTGATCGTCACGCATGGCTGCATCGAGGCCCTGAATCTGGCGCTGCGCGCGGTCGCGCGGCCCGGCGACACCATCGCCGTGGAATCGCCTGCGTATTTCGGCTTGCTGCAGATCCTGGAAAGCCTGGGCATGCGCGCGCTCGAGATTCCCACCAGCCCTCAGCATGGACTGTCGATCGAAGCCCTGGACCTGGCTTTCCAGACCCACGGCAACATCCGCGCCGTGGTCGTGGTGCCGAACTTCCAGAATCCGCTGGGGTGCGTCATGCCCGACGGCCACAAGGCGCGGCTCGTGGCGCTGTGCGAACGCCAGCAGGTGCCGCTCATCGAGGACGACACCTACGGCGCCCTGACCGACGACGACGCGCCCCTGGCGGCCGCCAAGTCCTGGGACGCCACCGGCAACGTCATCTACTGCTCATCCATGCACAAGACGCTGGCGCCCGGGATGCGGCTGGGCTGGCTGCTGGGCGGCCGCTGGAAGGCCCGCATTGCCATGCTCAAGTTCGCGCAGAGCCGCCCCAATGAACCGCTGGCGCAGATCGCCGTGGCCGAATTCATGGGCTCGCGCGCCTATGACCGTCACCTGACGCGGCTGCGGCGGGAACTGAAGACGCAGCGCGACCTGACCGCGGAGGCGATCGCCGCGCATTTTCCACGGGGCACGCGCCTGAGCGTGCCGCAAGGCGGCATGCTGCTCTGGGTGGAGATGCCCGAAGGCGTGTCGGGAATGGAGGTCTTCGAAGCCGGGCTGCGGCAAGGGATACGCGTGGCGCCCGGGGCCATGTTTTCGAATGGCACGCGGTACGACCATTTCCTGCGCATCAGTTGCGGGCAACGCATCACGCCCGAGGTCTCGCGCGCGCTGGTGACGCTGGCGCGTATCGTGGAAGAACGGACAGCATGAATCCGGCCCTGCATCAGTTCATCGCCGACTACGGCTTGTGGGCCGTACTGGGCGGCACCTTCCTGGAAGGCGAGAGCGTGGTGGTGTTCGCCGGCTTCCTGGCGCACCAGGGGCTGTTTCTCCTGCCCCACGTCATGCTCTGCGCCTTCACCGGGTCGTTCCTGGCGGACCAGTTGCTGTTTTATGTGGGCCGTCGCTACCGCGATCATCGCTACGTGCGGCGCATCCGCGAAAAGCCCGCCTTCGACAAGGCGCTGGCGGCCATCGACCGCTATCCGAACGGCTTCATCCTGACTCTGCGCTTTTTGTACGGCTTGCGTACGGTCGGGCCCGTGGCCTTGGGCGTATCCAGGGTGTCGCCACTGCGCTATCTGGTACTGAATGCCGTGGCCGCGGCGATCTGGGCGGCGTGCTTCAGCCTGCTGGGCTATGTGTTCGGGCGGACGATCGAGGCGTTGCTCGGACGCATCCAAGGCGTGGAAATCAAACTGGCCATCGCGGCCGCGCTGGGCATCCTGGTCTGGCTGGCCTACTGGTTCCACGCGCGCCGGCGCCAATAACGCAGACCGCGCTTTCAGAAGACCAGCTTGCCGCTCGCCCGCAGTACGTGCCGCCGGCGCGCCTTGCGATACAGGGCGCCAATGAACGGCAGCCGCGCGAAGCGACGCAGGATCGGGTGCCGCTGGTCGAAGTCGTGCCACGCCTTGAAGCCATGCCCCATGCGCTCCCAGCTCTCGCGCGCCTCGGGCGAGAGCCTGCCGGGGTCGAACGCCGCCAGCTTTGCCGCTTCCGAAACACGCGCCTTCAAGACGAGGCTCCGGCCTTCCAATGAATACTGATTCCGCATGGGGGCGCATATTACCCGGGCTTGGCGTCCCGTGGCGCCGCGCGGCATGCGTTCGCCGCGGAGCTCAGGGAGCGGCCTTTGACCGCTCCGGCCAAGCCCTTGTAATCAAAGGGATTTGTGCATCTATGCCCGGACTATCCCAAGGCTTGTCCACAGAAGCTGTGGGTAACTGGGTCGGCCCGCGGCACGTTGGGCCGCCCGCATCACAGCCCGCCTCGCAGCCCAATCACTTCAGGGCGGCCACGATCATGTCGCGCACGCTTTCGAAGCCCGCGACATATTGCGGATTCTCGGAACGCGCCAGCAGGCTGGAATAGTTCTGCTCCAACTGCGCTTCGATGGCTTCGCGCAGGCCCGGCGAGCCCTTCACCAGATGCAGCATCGATACCAGCGTGGAATTGAGCGCATCGATGCGGCCGCCCTGGTGCGAGATGGTGTGCACGACGACGGCGATTTGTTCCTGGATATCCATGATGTAAGCCTCCTGGCATTGAATGACGGCGCAAATCCTAGCATGGCGCTCCGGCGCGGCCGGGCCGGTCCGCCCGACCGCGATCGGCCCCGGGCGGCTAGGCAAGCGCCGGGGGCGGCGCTAGCATGAAGCGTAGCCGCACGGGCACCGCGGCGCATGCCGCCGGCGCTGCTTCGGGGCGCCCGGCACAACCGGAGCGCAGTCATGAAAACGATCCAGAACTACGTCCCGCCCAACGCCCAGTCGCTGCGGCGGCTCCAGGACAGACTGGGCTTCAGTGACGCCAGGATGGCCGAGCTGGCCGGGCTGGACGCATCGACCCCTTGGCCCAGCTTCGTGGGCGGCCCGGAGCCGCGCACGCTGGGGCGGCAGCGTCTCTTCTACATGATGGCCCGCCTGACGCTGGAGGATCAGGAATGGCAACGGGTGCTGGACGCCATGCGCGAAGCCGGCGCGCACTTCGACTGCAAGGACGCGCAGGCGAACGACGCCCCGCCGCCGCCGGAGCCGATGGCGGACGAAGAGCGCAAGTTCGGCATGCTGCTGGTCAGCCGCAACGGCTCGTTCCACGAGATGGAGCAATTGCGCGAGTTCGCGCATTTCGCGCACGAGGCGGACGTGAGCCGCTTCGTGCACAGCGCGTTCTACGACAGCGACATCGACCTGTGCCGCTTCAGCTTCGCGGACCACGACGGCCTGGACGACGCCAGCCGCGACCGCATCTTCGATGCCGCGCACAAGACCATCACGCGCTTCGAGTTCGACGGCCGCATCTATCACGGCGGCATCCCGCCCGAGTCGGACGGCTAGCCGCCGCATTGACGCCGGCAGGCCGGCGCCTGTACCGTCGCCACTTCGCCCTCCGGCCCAACGCCACCGCCTGCGCGCATGAACGAACGACTCGACGACATCGACCGGCAATTGCTCAGCCTGCTGCAGGCCAATGCGCGCGAACCCGCCGCCATCCTGGCGCGCAAGCTGGGCCTGGCGCGCACGACGGTGGTCGCGCGCATCGCGCGGCTGGAGCGCGAGAGCATCGTGGCGGGCTATGGCGTGCGCCTGGGGCGGCGGCTGGAAGAGGCCGCAGTGCGCGCTTATTGCTTCATCAGCGTGCTGCCCAAGACGCCGGCGGCGGTGATCCGGGAGCTGGAAAAGATGCCCGAGGTCGAGGAAGTGTCGTCGGTCAGCGGCCCCTACGATTACCTGATCTTCCTGCGCTGCGAAACGCACGAACAACTGGATGCGCTGCTGGACCGCATCGGCCTGATCGACGGCGTCAAGCAAACGCAGACGTCCATCGTGCTCAGCCGCAAGGTCGACCGCCGCAGCGCGGTCGGCGCGCCCTGAAACGGCGGTCTACGGCCCGGCCCGCCTTTCCCGCTGGCGCGACATGGTGGTGTAATGGGGCCTGTCGCGAATCCTGGACTTTTCATGCTTGCACGCCTTGCCCCCGCCGCCGCCCTCCTCGCCCTGCTGACCGCTTGTTCCAGCATGAGCGAAGTCACGTCCGTCGACAAGGACCTCTACAGCGTCACCTACAGCTCGGGCACGCAATTGCTGAGCTGGGTCGAAATCAAGAACCAGGCTTTGCAACGCGCCGACCAATACTGCCAGTCGCTGGGCCGCAAGCTGGTCAAGCCCAAGGTGACGTCCAATCACGCGACGGGCCTGGGCTCCAAGCGCGCCACCGTCACGTTCGAATGCGCGGCCATCGATCCGCCCAAGAACGCGGCCCAGTAAGCGCGCGCGGCCCTGCCCGGGATCGGGTGTAGCATTGTCCGCATCCCTTTAGCCCTCTTGCCTGCACCGTGAACACTCCCCAACCCGTGGGCATCACCATGGGCGATGCCGCCGGCATCGGTCCCGAAATCGTCGTCAAAGCCTACGCGCATGGCTGGAATGCGCCCTGCGTGGTGTACGGCGATGCCGGCGCGTTGCGACGGGCGGCGGCCCAGCTCGACGCCCGACTGGACATCGCCGAGATCGCCAGCATCGACCAGGCGCGGCCCGATCCGGGCTGCATCCAGGTGGTGGCCTGCAGCCCTGCCCTGCCCGCCGACCTGCCCCTGGGCAAGGTCAGCGCCCTGGCGGGGCGCGCCGCCTACGACTACGTCTGCGCCGCCATCGACGACGCGCTTGCCGGGCGCATCCGCGCCATCGTGACCGCGCCCCTGAACAAGAAGTCCATGCACGAGGCCGGCATCGACTTTCCGGGCCACACCGAAATCCTGGCGGACCGCTCGGCCACGCAGGACTTCGCCATGATGCTGGCCAACGATGAGCTGCGCGTGCTGCTGGTGACCATCCACGTCGCGCTGGCCGACGTCATCGCGCGCATCACGCCCCAGGCCGAACTGACCGCGATGCGCCTTGCCGACCGCGCGTGCCGGCAGATGGGCATCGCGCACCCGCGCGTCGCCGTCGCCGGCCTGAATCCGCATGCGGGCGAAGGCGGCAAGTTCGGCCGCGAAGACGTCGACATCATCGAACCGGCCATCGCCGCCGCGCGCGCCGAAGGCATCGACGCCAGCGGCCCCTGGCCGGGCGACACCGTCTTCATGCGCGCCCGCCGCGGCGAATTCGACATCGTCGTCGCCCAGTACCATGACCAGGGCCTCATCCCCGTGAAGTACCTGGGCCTGGACCACGGCGTGAACGTGACCGTCGGGCTGCCCTTCGTGCGCACCAGCGTGGACCACGGCACCGCGTTCGACATCGCCGGCAAGGGGCTGGCGGACCACGCCTCGCTGGTCGCGGCGTTCGACCTGGCGCTGGCGATGACGCCCTGACCCGACACATCTGCTGCCTGCCTCGGCGCCTGGACGCTTGAGGGCCGCCGCAGCGCGGGCCGCGCCGCCCCGGGTCTACAATACGCCCCGTTTCCGGCGCCCCGCGCCGCCGCTTTCTGTCTTCCCTTCCATCCTCATGTCCCGCCTCGTTCGACTCCTGCCCGACCGCTTCACCCTCTATCTGATCTGCACCGTCATCATCGCCAGCATCGTGCCCGCGCACGGGCAAGGCGTGGTCGTCTTCGGCTGGATCACCAACGTCGCCGTCGGCCTCCTGTTCTTCCTGCACGGCGCGCGCCTGTCCCGCGAGGCCATCATTGCGGGTCTGACGCACTGGAAGCTGCACCTGACCATTTTCTCGGCCACGTTCCTGATGTTCCCGCTGCTGGGCCTGGCGCTCAAGCCGGTGCTGGAACCGCTGGTCACGCCCGAACTCTATCTGGGCATCCTGTTCCTGTGCTGCCTGCCGGCCACCGTGCAGTCGGCCATCGCGTTCACTTCCATGGCGCGCGGCAATGTCCCCGCCGCGGTGTGCAGCGCCTCGGCCTCCAGCCTGCTGGGCATCTTCATCACGCCGCTTCTGGTCGGCACCGTCGTGGCCAATGCCGGCAGTGCGCCGATCTCGTTCGACGCGGTCGGCAAGATCATGCTGCAGTTGCTCCTGCCCTTCGTGCTGGGCCAGTTCGCGCGCCGCTGGATTGGCGCCTGGGTGCACAAGCGCAAGGCGATACTGAAATTCGTGGACCAGGGTTCCATCCTGCTGGTGGTCTACACGGCCTTCTCCGAAGCCATCAACGAGGGCTTGTGGAGCAGCACGCCCATCCCCGCGCTGGTCGGCCTGGTCGTGAGCTGCTGCGTCATCCTGGCGCTGGCGCTGGGCCTGTCGGCCCTGGCGGGCAGGGTCTTCGGGTTCAAGATCGAGGACCGCATCACGCTGCTGTTCTGCGGCTCGAAAAAGAGCCTGGCCAGCGGCATTCCCATGGCCCAGGTGCTGTTCGCCGGCCACGCCGTGGGCGCGGTGGTGCTGCCGCTGATGCTGTTCCACCAGATCCAGCTCATGGTCTGCGGCGTCCTCGCCGCGCGCTATGGCAAGCGGCCGGAAACCACCCACTGACCGGGTCCGCAATAAAAAAACCGCGCTTCACACATGAAGCGCGGTTTTTTATTTGGGCGCCGCCGAGGCGGGATCAGTACATGTCCCGCGGCTGCGCGCCGGAGAAGTTCAAAAAGCGCGTGCTGGACCCCTGGAACGTCAGGCGCACGGTTCCGATGGGGCCGTTACGCTGCTTGCCGATGATGATCTCGGCCGTGCCCTTGTCCGGCGAATCGGGGTTGTAGACCTCGTCGCGGTAGATGAACAGGATCACGTCCGCGTCCTGTTCGATGGCGCCGGATTCGCGCAGGTCGCTCATCACGGGACGCTTGTTGGGACGTTGTTCCAGGCTTCGGTTGAGCTGGGACAGCGCGATCAGCGGGCAGTTCAGCTCCTTGGCCAGACCCTTGAGCGAACGGCTGATTTCAGACACTTCGGTGGCCCGGTTTTCGCCGGAACCGTTGCCTGACATGAGCTGCAGGTAGTCGATGATGATGAGCCCGAGCTGGCCGCACTGGCGCGCCAGACGGCGCGCGCGGGCGCGCACTTCCATGGGACTGAGCGCCGGCGATTCGTCGATGTAGACCTGGGCGTCCTGCATGAGCTGCACGGCGTGCGTGACGCGCGGCCAGTCTTCGGCGATGAGCTTGCCGGTACGCATCCGGTGCTGGTCCAGCAGGCCCACCGAACCCAGCATACGCATGGCAAGCTGCACGGCGCCCATTTCCATGGAGAACACCGCCACGGGCAAGCCTTCTTCGATGGCGACGTGCTCGCCGATGTTCATGGAGAACGAGGTCTTGCCCATGGACGGGCGGCCGGCCACGATGATCAGGTCGCCGCCCTGCATGCCGGACGTCATCTTGTCCAGGTCCGTGAAGCCCGTGGGCACGCCCGTCACATCGGAGGTGCCCTCGCGGTGATAGAGCTCGTCGATACGCTCGACCACCTGGGTCAGGAGCGGCTGGATCTCCTGGAAGCCCGCGGCGCCGCGCGCGCCTTCCTGCGCGATCTGGAAGACCTTGGATTCGGCCTCGTCCAGCAGTTGCCGCGCCTCCTTGCCCTGCGGGTTCATGGCCGCCGAGGAGATTTCGTCGGCGATGGACACCAGCTTGCGCAGCATGGCGCGCTCTCGCACGATCTCGCCGTAGCGCCGGATGTTGGCCGCCGACGGCGTGTTGTGCGCCAGCGCATTCAGATAGGCCAGCCCGCCGGCGTCGTCGGCCTTGCCCGCGCTGACCAGCGACTCGTGCACGGTAATCACGTCGGCCGGCCGCGCCAGGCCGATCAAGCGAGCGATGTGGTGCCAGATCAGCCGATGGTCGTGGCGGTAGAAATCCTCTTCGATCAGCACGTCCGCGATGCGGTCCCATGCGGCATTGTCCAGCAGCAGTCCGCCGAGGACCGACTGTTCCGCCTCGATGGAATGGGGAGGGACGCGCAGGTATTCGAGCTGGGAATCGGCGGGTGTGGTCATGGCTTCAATAGTAACGGCTGCAGGATATCCGCGACGCGGAAAAACCCTTGGATATCGCGCGAGGGGAAGCGGCTCAGGATGGGGCGCAACGGCATCGCAAAGGCGCAGAGCACGCGCGCCAGGCGCCTGAGGCACGCCCTGACCTCGGGATCGGGGTTGCTGTCCAGGTAGACGTCCAGCGCCAGCTTGCCCAGCGTCCTGGCGTCGCGGTCGCCCAGCTTGCGCAGGGACACCAGCGAGGCGAGCATCTGGAACATGTCATAGGCCTGCGCCAGCGGGCGCGACAGCGTCGCGCCGATGTTTTCCTCGAAGTCGATACGCCAGATCTCGCCATCGCGCAGCGTCAGGTTTCGGATCTGCGCACCGCCGTGCCACATGCCGCGCGCATGAAAGGCCGCCAGGTCGGCCGCGGCCGCGCGTGTCAGCCACAGGCGCGAGGTGGAGTCTTCTTTGCGGATCAGGTCCGCCAGGTCTTCGCCCACGAACTCCAGCACGAGCAGGTTCTGCTCCTGCCACCAGACCTCGGGGACACGGCAGCCGGCCTCCAGCAATTGCGACAGGCGCCGTGCTTCATGGGCCAGGCCATTGCGCAGCAGTACGCCGGGCCGCGGAAACTCGCCCAGGAAAATCTTGCATCCCACGGCGAGGAACAAGGCGCGCACGTAGCGCAGCACGTAGCTCACGCCTCGCAGGATGCCGGGCCGGCGCCGCTTGATAATGCAGCGCACGCCGTCTATCTTCACATCCCGCACCGAAGGTTCACGCGACGCATCCACGCTGTCGAGCCAGGCTCGCAGGCCGGGCGGCGCGTTGTGATGGACAGGCGGATGAGTCAAGAGGTCCTCTGGATGACGGCGTGAAACGGGCGGCGGGCGTCGCCGGGTCGGGGCGGACCGGGCGCGGCGCCCCAAAAAAGAAAAAAAGCCGGCGCGCGGGCCGGCTTCTTTTTACCGCGACTGCCGGATCAGGACAGTTCGCCTTCGACCACGACCGTGACGTCGACGACGACATCGGCGTGCAGGGCGACCTGGACCGGGTACTCGCCGATGGCCTTCAGTTGGCCATTGGGCAGACGCACCTGGGCCTTTTCGACGGCTTCGAACGAAGCCTTCTTCAGACCTTCGGCGATGTCGGCGTTGGTGACCGAACCGAACAGGCGACCGTCGACGCCAGCCTTCTGGCTGATCTTCAACTGGTAGCCGTTCATGCGCTCGCCCAGGGCTTGGGCGGCGGCCAGCTTTTCAGCCTGGGCCTTTTCCAGCTCGGCGCGGCGGGCTTCGAATTCCTTCAGGGCGGCGTCGGTTGCGCGACGGGCCTTCTTCTGGGGAATCAGGAAGTTGCGGGCGTAGCCATCGCGCACGCGCACGACTTCACCCAGGTTGCCCAGATTCAGGACTTTTTCGAGCAGAATAACTTGCATTTCAGTGCCCCGGATTAGTTGTGGTTGTCGGTGTAAGGCAACAGGGCCAGGAAGCGCGCGCGCTTGATGGCGGTGTCCAGCTGGCGCTGGTAGATTGCCTTGGTGCCGGTCAGGCGAGCCGGGATGATCTTGCCGTTTTCTTGCACGAAGTCGCGCAGGGTGTCCAGATCCTTGTAGTCGATCTCTTCGACGCCGGCTGCGGTGAAGCGGCAGAACTTGCGACGCTTGAAGAGCGGGTTCTGCTGCGTGAATTTGCGTTTTTCTTTGCGTTTTCCGAAGAAAGCCATGATATGTGCCTTTATGTTTGAGGGGACTGGGTCATAACCGGGTTCTTCAATGACCGGGCCCAACTCCCCGTAACCTATCCGTATTCAGAAGGCGCTCTCGCACCCTTGGACTCATTCCCTTCAAGCTACCTGCGGATCGCTTCCAGCGCTTCCGCCAATCTTGCGCGCCTGCTGCAAATGCAGCTTGATCTTCACCGAGTCCTTGCGGGTGGGAGCCAGAAACCCCTGCACCAGCAATTCGGACCCTAAAGCGGTGTTCCTCAAGAGCAGCGCCAGATCTCCCAGTGCCACGGCGGCGATCGTCAATTCGACACGGCGCGGGTGGCCGGCTTCGATGACCTCCGACTCGTGCGCCAGCAGCATTTCCAGCGCTGGCAAACCGGCGGGCGTGTGGCGCAAAGGCTCGCATTCGAGAACGCGGGCGCTGAGTTCCAGCTTGTTCATCCTGCCAGGCACCGAGGGGACTTGAGACAATGAGCTCTGCGTGAGCCCTGCTTACTCGGCCTGAGCCGGGGCAGCTTCCGCCGAAGCCTTGCGGGCTTCTTCGCGTTCGACCGACTTCATCATGATCGACGGAGCGGTCTGGGCCTTCTTGGTCTTGATGACCAGGTGACGCAGAACGGCGTCGTTGTAGCGGAACGAGTGTTCCAGCTCATCCAGCGTGGCTTGGCCGCACTCGATGTTCAGGCACACGTAGTGAGCCTTGACGAGCTTCTGGATCGGGTAGGCCAGTTGACGGCGACCCCAGTCTTCCAGGCGGTGGACCGAGCCGCCTTGGCCCGTGACCAGCGCTTGGTAACGCTCGACCATGGCGGGCACTTGCTCGCTCTGGTCGGGGTGAACGATAAACACTACTTCGTAGTGACGCATGGATAAAACTCCTTGAGGATGTCTTGCCGGCCGGCCGTCTTGCACCCGCGCTTTCCATCATGGGTGGATTTTCATCTTGGAGACGATCGCCGCAAGGGGCAGCCCGCTACCCAAAAAACCATGGGTGGTCGAGCAAGAAAGCTCTCGATTATCGCCGATTGGGCAAACGCTTGCAAGCAGCAAAAAATGGCGCGTCAGGAAATGAGGGACGCGTTATTTGCGGGCACGGCGACAGGCGCGGCCGGCAGATCGGCCGCCTCGATGGCGCGCGGCCGGTTGACGGCGCTCACCATGACATAGCTGATGATCATCAGCAGGAACCAGGAACCCAGCTTGGCGATGGACACGAGCTGCCAGACCTGCGACTGGTTGGGATAGCGCCAGGCATTGGCGAAGGTGCCGATGTTCTCGGCGAACCAGATGAAGAGCGCCACCAGCACGAAGCCCAGCAACAGCGGCATGCGGCGGTAGACCTGCCAGATGCGGAAGTACACCCAGGTGCGCGCGAACAGCAGCGCCGTCATCGCAAACAACACCCAGCGCAAATCGATGACGTAATGGTGCGCGAAGAAGTTCAGGTAGATCAGCACCGAAAGCGTCGTCGTGGCGGCAAGCGGCGGATGCGCCCGGAAGCGGAAATCGAAGAGGCGCCACACGCGGGCGAGATAGCTGCCCACCGCGGCATACATGAAGCCGGTGAATAACGGCACCCCGCCGATGCGCAGCACGCTCGGCTCGGGGTAGATCCACGAACCGGCGGCGGTCTTGAAGATTTCCATGCAGGTGCCGACGACATGGAACATCAGGATCACGCGGGCCTCGCCCCAGGTTTCCATGCGCAGCGCGAGCAGCGCGGCCTGGATGCCCAGCGCGGCCAGCGTCAGGAAGTCGTAGCGCGCCAGGAACGCGTCCTTGGGATACCACCAGTGCGTGCCCAGCAGCAGCGCGCACATCAGCCCGCCAAAAAGGCATGCCCAGGCCTGCTTTACGCCAAAGCGGAAAAACTCGTAGAGCGCGACGCCGAAACGCCCGCGGCTGGCCAGGTTGCCGGCCAGCCGCGTTTCCCACTGCTGCAGGCCGGCGATGAGCGGCCAGTCGCTGGCCGCCGGATGGCGCATGGGCGCTCAGCCTTCGACGACGGCGTAGGCCGAGTGGTTGTGGATGGATTCGAAGTTCTCGGCTTCGACGCGATAGCGCGCGATGCCGGGATGCGCGTTCAGGCGGGCGGCCACGTCGCGCACCAGGTCCTCGACGAACTTGGGATTGTCGTAGGCGCGTTCGGTCACGAACTTTTCGTCGGGCCGCTTGAGCAGCCCCCACAATTCGCAGGAGCCCTCGTCCTCGACCAGGCGGATCACGCCGTCCATCGAGATATCTTCATCGAGGATGGCCGAGACGGTGACGTGCGAGCGCTGGTTGTGCGCGCCGTATTCGGAAATGGCCTTGGAACACGGGCACAGGCTGGTGACGGGCACCTGCACGACGAGTTCGAACTCGACGTGGCCGGCCTGCGCGCGGGCGATCCACTGGACCTCGTAGTCCAGCAGGCTCTGAACGCCGGAGATTGGCGCGGACTTGTTGATGAAGTACGGGAACGTCGCGGTGATGTCGCCGCGCTCGGCATGCAGCAGCGGCAGCATGTCGCCCGCCATGGCGCGAAACGCCGCCGGCGTCATGGGCGTGCTGCGATACCGCTCGAGCAGGGCCACGAAGCGGGACATGTGCGTGCCCTTTTCCTCGGGCGGCAGGGCCACGGTCAACGTCCAGTTGGCCACGGTGCCCTGGACCGAGCCATCGCCGCTCTGGACCAGCATGGGATGACGCACGCCGCGGATGCCGACGCGCTGGATCGGGATGTGCCGCGTATCCGTGGCGCTCTGCACGTCGGGCATCACGATGGCGGGGTCGATCGGAGAATTCATTTCGGCTTACCTGTCCGGGCCAGTCTGCCGCGCGAAAACGGGCAGGCCCAGTTGTCTAGAAAGGCGCTCATTATCGCCCACGCTTGCGCGATCGGACGAGGTAACCCTTCGGATCACATGCCGGCGCGGCCGGAACAGTGTGTTTCATCCTTGCGGCCGAAAGCGTGCGCCCTCGGCCTCAAGGATGAACCCGAAGTCACTTCAGCAGCGCGGCATAGCGCGTGCGGATCGACTGCTCGATGCCGGCCGCATCCAGCCCCAGTCCGGCCAGCAGGGCCGATTGCTCGCCATGGTCGATGAACTCGTCCGGCAGGCCCAGTTGCAGCACGGGGATCAGCACACCGGCGGCGCTCAGGACTTCCAGCACGGCGCTGCCCGCGCCGCCCATAATGCAGGCGTCTTCCAGCGTGACGAGCGCATCGTGGCGGCTCGCCAGGTCGAGGATCAGGTCGCGGTCGATCGGCTTGACGAAGCGCATGTCCGCCACGGTGGCGTCCAACTTGTTGGCGGCGCCAAGCGCCGCCTGGACCAGCGTACCGAAGCCCACGATGGCGATCTTCTTGCCTTCGCGCCGGATCACGCCCTTGCCCAGTGCGACCGTGTCCAGGCCCTCGCCTTCCGCCGCGCCGCAGCCCGCGCCGCGCGGATAGCGCACCGATGCGGGGCCGGGATGCTGATAACAGGTCGACAGCAGCAGACGGGTTTCGTTTTCGTCGGACGGCGTGGCGACCACCATGTTCGGCACGCAGCGCAGGAAGGCGATGTCGTAGTTGCCCGCGTGCGTGGCGCCGTCCGCGCCCACGATGCCGGCGCGGTCCAGCGCGAACGTGACGTCCAGGTTCTGCAAGGCGACGTCATGGATGAACTGGTCGTAACCGCGCTGCAGGAACGTGGAGTAGATGGCGACAACCGGCTTCTGGCCTTCGCACGCCACGCCCGCGGCGAACGTGACGGCATGCTGTTCGGCGATGCCCACGTCGAAATACCGCTGCGCAAAGCGCTGTTCAAACTCCACCAGCCCGCTGCCCTCGCGCATGGCCGGCGTGACGGCGACCAGGCGCGTGTCCTGCTGGGCCGTGTCGCAAAGCCACTTGCCGAACACCTGGGTGAACGTGCGCTTGCCCGGCGCCTTGGACTGCTGGATGCCGACCGCCGGATCGAACTTGCCGGGGCCGTGATAGAGCACCGGATCGGCCTCGGCGAGCTTGTAGCCCTGCCCTTTGCGCGTGACCACATGCAGGAACTGCAGCCCTTCGAGGGCCTTCAGGTTCTGCAGCGTGGGCACCAGCGCATCCAGGTCGTGGCCGTCGATGGGACCGACGTAATTGAAGCCGAATTCCTCGAACAGCGTGGCCGGCGTGACCATGCCCTTGGCATGCTCCTCGAAGCGGCGGGCCAGTTCGAGCACAGGCGGCACATGCTGCAGGACGGCGCGGCCCACGTTCTTGGCCGCGGCGTAGAAGCGTCCCGACATCAGGCGCGCCAGGTAGCGGTTCAGCGCCCCGACCGGCGGCGAGATCGACATGTCGTTGTCGTTCAGGATCACCAGCAGGTTGATGTTGGGCGTGACGCCCGCGTTGTTCATGGCCTCGAAGGCCATGCCGGCCGACATGGCGCCGTCGCCGATCACGGCGATGTGCTGGCGCTGCACGCCCGCATTGCGCGACGCGACCGCCATGCCCAGAGCCGCGGAAATCGACGTGGACGAATGCGCGGTGCCGAACGCGTCGTACTCGGATTCGCTGCGCTTGGGGAACCCGGAAATTCCGCCCTGCTGGCGCAGCTTGGCCATGCCGGCACGGCGCCCCGTCAGGATCTTGTGCGGATAGGACTGGTGCCCCACGTCCCAGACGATGCGATCGTGCGGCGTGTCGAACACCTGGTGCAGCGCCAGCGTGAGCTCGACGGTGCCCAGGTTGGACGACAGGTGTCCGCCCGTTTTGGATACCGACTCCAGCACGAAGCCGCGCAGTTCGTCGGCGAGCTTTTTAAGCTCGCGACGATCCAGGCGCTTGAGGTCAGCCGGCGATTGAATGCGGTCCAGTAAATCTGTCGTCATGCTTTTATGTGGTTCGTTGGCCCGGCCTGCGCGGGCCGGGCTGATCACGGATCAGCGGTCTCGAAGAACGATGAAGTCGGCAAGCTGGGCCAGGCGCGCGCCCGCGTCGCCCAGCGGCGCCAGCGCAGCCAGGGCCGCCACGCGCAGTTCCTCCGCGAAGGCCCGGGCGTCGGCCAGCCCCAGCAAAGACACGTAGGTGGGCTTGTTTTCGGCGGCATCCTTGCCTGGCGTCTTGCCCAGGCTGGCGCTGTCGGCGGTGACATCAAGTATGTCGTCGACCACCTGGAACGCCAACCCCATGGCCTGCGCGTAGGCATCGAGCGCCTGGCGCGACGCAGAGCTTGCGCCAGCCACGATGCCGCCCAGGGCCACGCTGCAAGCCAGCATGGCGCCGGTCTTCATGCCATGCATCATCTGCAGCTCGTCGCGCGACAACGCGCGGCCGACGCTGAAGAGGTCGATAGCCTGGCCGCCCGCCATGCCCTGGCTGCCGGCGGCGCGCGCCAGCGACTGGGTGGCCTGCACGATCAGCGCCGGCGCGATCGGCATCGACGCCACCAGTTCGAAGGCTAGCGGCTGCAGGGCGTCGCCCGCCAGCATGGCCGTGGCCTCGTCGAACTGCACATGCGTGGTGGGCCGGCCCCGGCGCAGGGTGTCGTCGTCCATGCAGGGCAGGTCGTCGTGCACCAGCGAATAGGCATGGATCAGTTCGACGGCCGCGGCGGCGCGGTCGAGCGAGGCTTCGATGGCCAGCACGCTGCCGCTCACGGGGCAGGCCTGTCCTGCGGCATAGACCAGGGCGGCGCGCACGCGCTTGCCGCCGCCGAGCACGGCGTATCGCATGGCCTCATGCAATCGGGCTGGCGCCTGGTCCGCCGGCGGCAGGAGGTCGTCGAGCACGTCTTCGACGTGCCGCGCACGGCCTTGCAGCCACTCGGGAAAAGCGAGTTGAATTTGCTTCATCGGATTTTTATTCGTCGTCCAGCGCCGCGGGATCCAGGGGCCGGAGCAGGTCGCCCTCGAGCACCTTCACCTGCTGTTCGGCCTGCGCCAAGCGCTCCTGGCAGACCCGCGTGAGCGCCACGCCACGCTTGTAGGCGGCCAACGATTGCTCAAGCGGCAGCGAGCCGTCTTCCATGGCCGCCACGAGCGATTCCAGTTCGGCCAGCGCCGTTTCGAAATCCTGGGGCAAGGGACGATCGTCGTTCTGCGGATCAGCGGGAATGGGATTGGCCAAACGGGGCCTCCGGGGGCACTAGGGGTGGATTAATCCGTGAATTGTACGAGATAGCCATGCGCGGCCCGGATGCGCCCCGCGCCTCAGGCTGGCGCCCCCGCCAGGCCTGCCACCGCGGCCAGCAGCGCCGGCGCCACGCGGGCCCGCAGATGCGACGCTTCGAGCAGGCTGGCCGGTCCGCCGCAGCTCATGACGAAGACGCCCTCGCCCGTGATGGACGTGAAAGGCACCGCCACGGCATTGATGCCGGACTGCCATTCCCCGATGGCGAAGCAGCAGCCTTCCTGGGCCAGTTCCGCACGGGCCCGCGCAATGGCCTCGGGCGCCGGCGCCCCCTCTCCCAGGCGCGCCAGCACGGCCTCGCATTCCTGCTCGGGCAGGCTGGCCAGGTAGGCCCGGCCCATGGCGCTGTCCAGCGTGGCGCGGTAGCCGACCGGCAACCGCAGATACAGCGCGGACGAGCCGTGAATGGCCTCGACATAGGTCATGGCATCGCCGTCGAACGCCCCCAGCGCGACGGCGCCCCCGGTCTCGCGGGCCAGGTCGGTCATCGAAGCCTTGGCCAGCTCGCGGACTTCCAACCCGGCCAGCAGCCCGAACCCCAGGGCCAGGACGCCGTATCCGGGCGAGTACTTGCCGGTGTCCGGGTGATAACGCAGGTAGCCCAGTTCGGTCAGCGTGTAGGTGATGCGGCTGATGGTGGGCTTGGGCAGGCCGGTCAGGCGCGCCAGGTCCAGGTTGCCCAGGGCGGTCACGCCGTGCCGAAAGCACCGCAGCACATCCAGCCCGCGCGCCAGGGCGGTGATGAAATCCGGCGACTGGGCGCCGTCCCCCGCGCCAGCCCCCCGTTTGCGGCGGGCGGGCAGGCTCAGTTCGAGCTTCTCGTCGGGCTTGGAGGGAGGATGTGCGGTGCGCCTGGGGTCAGAAAATGATTGCATTTCTATTCGCTTCGTTTTTATAGTTTATTTCGAATGACAAAATTAAATTCCATATAACGGAATTTAAACTATCCAAGGAGACCTGGCAAGCGACGCGACGCGCGGCATCGCACCCGCCAAGCCAGGCCCGGCGATCCACTCCGACCATGCGATTTCAAGGGGAAAACATGATTCGCAACAGCTTCAAACTGCTCGCCACCCTGATGCTCAGCGCCGCCGCGCTGGGAGCCCAGGCCGATACCTATCCCTCACGGCCGATCAAGGTGATTTCGCCCTTCCCGGCCGGCGGCGCCACCGACGTGTTGACGCGCGTGCTGGCCGAGCGGATGGCCAAGAACCTGGGCCAGTCCATGATCGTCGAAAACAAGGCCGGCGCGGGCACCTCCATCGGCGCGGCCTACGTTTCGCGTGAAAACCCGGACGGCTACACCATCTTGATGGCCACCAACTCGACGCTGGTGACCAACCGTTATCTCTATAAGGAACTGCCCTACGACCCGGACAGCTTCGTCAGGATCGGCATGGTGGGCATTGGTCCGCTCGTCCTGTTGTCCTCGCCCAAGCGGCCCTTCAACAGCACCCAGGACGTCGTGGCCTACGCCAAACAAAATCCGGGCAAGCTGACCTTTGCCACCTTCGGCCCCGGCACGTCTTCGCACCTGGCCGGCGAACTGTTCAAGTCGCGCGCGGGCATCGACATCCTGCACGTGCCGTTCAAGGGAGCCACCCAGGCCCTGCCGGCCCTGATCAGCGGCGACGTGGACCTGTTCTTCGACATGGTCGCCACCGGCATGCCGCAGGCCGACGCCGGCAAGGTGAAGGTGTTCGCGATCACCAGCCCCACGCGCCTGGCGACGCAGCCCAACGTGAGCACGCTGGCAGAACAAGGCTATCCCTCGTTCGACATGACCGCCTGGTTCAGTTTTGTGGCGCCCAAGGGCACCCCCGCTCCGGTCGTGGAGCGCCTGCAGGCCGCGCTGACCGAGACCCTGCAGGATGAAGCCGTGAAGAAGCGCCTGCTGGACATGGGCATCGATCCGCGTTCCGGCACGGCGGCGGAACTGGACAAGCAGATCAAGACCGAACAGCCTATCGTGTCGCAGCTCATCAAGCAGGCCAACATCGTCCTGCAATGAGCGTGCACGACCGCCCGGTTTCGTGACAAAACGTTCGCGGACCGCCGGCCCGCGATCGGCCTGTCCGCAGCCCCGGCGCGAACAGGCCTTTTCCCCGACAGCGCCGCCTAGGCCCTGTCGGTTTTTTACGCGCGGCCTAACCCCTGGATACAGAAATCGTCTCGCCCCCGCTGATAAGGTAAGGCCGGAAAAGCCGACCAATCCGCCAACATCCCCGGGAGCCCGATGCCTCAACCCGAAGACCGATATGCCCGCCTGGACTCAGCCCGATGGCTGGCTGCGCTGGCCGTCGTTCTGCTGCACAGCGCCGCCCTCGTCGTAAGCGATCCCGGGGCGCACGGCCGCGGCGCATGGCTGGCCGCCAATCTCTACGATTCCGCCGCGCGCTGGTGCGTGCCCGTCTTCGTGATGGTGAGCGGCGCGCTGCTCCTCGATCCCGGCAAGCCGCAGGACGCCAGGCGCTTCTACAGCCGCCGGATGGCGCGGATCTGCGCGCCGCTGCTCTTCTGGACGATCTTCTACCTGACGTGGCGCACCGGCCTGGACTGGTGGGACGACGGCCGCATCGATTTCTCGTTCTGGCCGCGCAAGGTCGTCCAGGGAGAGCCCTACTATCACCTGTGGTACCTGTACATGATCGTGGGCCTGTACCTGTTCGCGCCGCTGGTCCGCGTGCTCTATTCGCGCAGCACGCCGCGAGCGCGCGCGCTGTGGGTGGTCGGCATCCTGGGCGTGGCGATCCTGGACGCCCTGTACCGCCGCGCGCTGGGCGCGCCGCATGGTTTCTTTTTGACCTGGTTCCTGCCCTACCTGGGCTACTTCGTGGCGGGACGGCTCATTTTCGACGGCGAGATGCGGATTCCGCGCCCCGGCCTGATGCTGGCCGCGACCGTGGCCGCGACCGCGCTGGGCGTCACGGTCATGTCCAAAGGCCACGTGCTGGACACCTACTTCTACGATTACTTCAGCCTGACGGTGCCATTCATGTCGCTGGCCGCATTCCAGTGGATCGTGTCCTCGCCCCGATTGCCCAGGCTGGCGGCGCTGGCGCCACTGACGTTTGGCGTATACCTCATTCATCCGGTGTTCCTGGACATCGCGCGCCGCGCCGGCGCCTTTTCCGGCGACGACCGCGACGCGTGGACCTTGCCCTTGCTCACGATGGCGGTGTTCGCGCTGTCGGCCGCCAGCAGCTGGTTGCTCAGGCGCCATCCGGCCACGCGCCGCCTCGTCTGAAGGGCCTACGGCGCCAAGGTTGATCGCGGTTTACGCCAGCGCAAGACCGCCGGGGGATTTTCCAAAGCAGGCGCGCCGATCCGGGCGGGCGGCGCACAAGCCCTTGGGGTACAATTCACGGCTTATTTGATCGGCCAGACACCGATTTTTCTTCGCGCCAGAACGGATTTAGCCAGGCTCGAATTCATGAACAGGCCTTCGCACGCCAGCGGGGGAATACCTGGACTTGAACAAAAGCGCCTGGCAAGGCTCAAACCGTCCTGGCTTTTTCATCCGAGCGGAGGGAATCATGACCGACATCGGTCGGATGGCACATGTCGTGCCAGCTCGCACCCAGCTACCCGTCAGCGCATATTTTGACGAAGCCCTCTTTGCCCGCGAGCAAGAACTCATTTTCAAGCAATCCTCGCTCTACGTCGGCCACCAGAAATTGGTGCCCGAAATCGGGGATTGGCGTACGTTGGTCCAGGAAAACGGAGGGCGCACGCTGGTTCGCAACCAGCACGGCGTCGATCTCATCTCAAATGTCTGCCGCCACCGTCAGGCATTGATGCTTGGCGGCGAAGCCGGCAACGTGGCCGGCAACTGCAACACGCATGGCAACCTGAAGGCCACGGGCGGCAACATCGTCTGCCCGCTGCACCGCTGGACGTACAACAACCGGGGTGAGTTGCTGGGCGCGCCGCAGTTCGAGACCACGCCCTGCATGAACCTGCAGAAGTACCGCCTGCGCGATTGCCACGGGCTGCTCTTCGAAGGCCCGCGCGATCCGGCCACCGACATGGCGCCGCTGTTCGCGCGGCCCGAGTTCGACTTCGGCGATTACGTGCTGGACCATGTCGAGGTCCATCAGTGCAACTACAACTGGAAGACCTTCATCGAGGTCTACCTCGAGGACTACCACGTCGGCCCGTTCCATCCGGGACTGGGGCGCTTCGTCACTTGCGACGACCTGACCTGGGAGTTCAATGACTGGTACAGCCTGCAGAAGGTGGGCGTGCACAATGCGCTGGCGCAGCCGGGTTCCGACGTGTACAAGCAGTGGCACGACCGCCTGCTGTCGTTCCGCGAAGGCGACGCGCCGGACTTTGGCGCCGTGTGGGTCACGTATTTCCCGACGCACATGATCGAGCTCTACCCGCACGTGCTGGTGCTGTCCACGCTGTACCCCAAGGGTCCGCAGGAAACGATCAACGTCGTCGAGTTCTACTACCCCGAGGAAATCGCCGCCTTCGAGCGCGAGTTCGTCGAGGCGCAGCGCGCGGCCTACATGGAAACGGCCATCGAGGACGACGAGATCGCCGAACGCATGGATGCGGGCCGCAAGGCCCTGATGCTGCGCGGCGTGAACGAGACCGGTCCCTACCAGTCGCCCATGGAAGACGGCATGCAGCATTTCCATGAGTGGTACCGCCGCATCATGCAAGAGGTGTAGGTCCCCTGCTCCCGCCTGCATGACATCCATGACATGCATGACAAAGGGCCTCGCGAAATCCGTTCGGATTCGCGAGGCCCTTTTTTCGTCTGCAAGCCGCGGGGTGCTTCAGCGCCCGATCACGCCGGCGACGGTCCGTTCGCCGATCGCCAGGCCCACCGTCATGCCGACGCCGGAATGCATGACCGCCACGGTCGTCGCCGCATCGACCGGCATGACCGAGAACGGCGCCGGGCCATGCGCGCCGTAGACGCCCTGCCACCGCTCGAGCACCCGCAGCCGCGCGCCCAGCGCGTGGGACGCGAGATCCAGCATGGCGTTGTCGACGGCCTCGTCGTTGAACGGCAACGCGTCCTGGCCATAGCGGTGCGAGTCGCCGATGATCAGTTCGCCGTAGGGCGTGGGGCTGATCAGCAGGTGGATGCCGTTTTCCAGCAGCATGGGCGTGCGCGCCTGGATCACGTCGCGCAGCGCCTGCGCGGACGGCAGGTCCGAAAACGCGCCGTAGTGCACGCAGGACAGGCCGGTCAGCAGCGGACGGTCCAGCGCGATGGGATGGGTGTCGAAGGCCGCGCGCAGCATCTGCAGGCGGGTGACCTCCAGGTTCAGCGGCGCGAAACGTTCGGGCAGCAAGGTCAGATAGTCGTGGCCGGGGCAGACGAACACATGCGATGCCTTGAAGTCGCCCGCCGTGGTGCTGACTTCGCCGTTCTCCACCGCGCGCGCCAGCGTTCCCGTGATGAAGGCCACGCCCAGCGTGGATTGCAGGTAATGCGTGATGGCCGGCAGTGCCTCGCGCGAATAGATCTGCAGGTCGTCGAGGCCGCGCAGCGCCATGCAGTGGTGCGCGAGCTGGCCGCCGTACAGGCCCGCCACCTCCCGCCCGGACATCAGCTCGGCGCGATACCCTTCCTGCCGCAGCCGCGTGTCCGCGAATTCCTGCAGCACGTCGGCCTCGTCGGCGTTGCGGGCCAGCACCAGCGCACCGTTGGCGCGCACATGAAAGCCCGCCTTGCCGGCCAGGTCGAGCCATAGCTCGCGCGACTGCTGCGCGTGCGACAGCATGGTGCCGGGCGCCTGGCCCGTCACGATGACCTGGCCGAAATTGCGGATCGTGGCGCCATGCGCCTGGCGGCTGCGCTCGATGACGGCCACGGACTGGCCGCGCTTGGCGGCGGCCCAGGCATGCGCGATGCCGAGCATGCCCGCGCCCACCACGATTACGTCGAATGTTCTCATCTTCGGAATACTGCAAGAGGGATAACGGGGAAGCCCGTCGCGGGCCTCCCGGTGCGCGGCGGCCCGTCGCCGCCGCGTGGGTCACGGACTTACTTCTTCTTGGGCTCGGACTTGCCGTCGTAGCGCTTGGTCCACTCGGCGATGATGCGGTCGCGGTTCGTGGCGGCCCAGGTGAAGTCGTTCTTGATCATGCGCGAGGTCAGGTCGGCCGGCAGGTTGGGGTTGGCCGTCGCGATCGACGGGATCGCCAGCACCGCGAAGTTCGCCTTGTACAGCTCGTTGGCCTCACGGCTGGCCGAAAAGTCGGCCAGCTTGCGGGCGGCGTCCAGGTTCTTGGTGCCCTTCATGATGGCGGTGGCTTCCACTTCCCAGCCCAGGCCCTCGGACGGGAACACGGCCTCGACGGGCGCGCCGTCGGCCTTCAGCTTGGCCGCGCGGTAGTCGAACGAGATGCCGATGGGGAATTCACCCGCGGCGGCCATGTTGCAGGGCTTGGAGCCCGAGTGCGTGTACGAGCCCACGTTCTTGTGCAGGGCGTCCATGTAGGCCCAGCCCTTCTCTTCGCCGAACATCTGCAGCCAGGCGCTCACGTCCAGGAAACCCGTGCCCGAGGACGCCGGGTTCGGCATGACGATCTTGCCGGCGTACACCGGCTTGGTCAGGTCCTGCCACGACGTGGGCTTGGGCAGCTTCTGCTTGTCGGCTTCGATCGTGTTGAAGCAGATGGCGGCGGCGTAGCCGTCCATGCCGACCCACGCGGGTACGGCCTTGGCGTCCCGCATGTTGGCGGCGATCTGGTCCAGTCCCTTCGGGGCGTAGGGCTGCAGCATGCCTTCCTTGTCCATCAGGCCCAGCGCGGTGCCGGCCAGGCCCCAGATCACGTCGGCCTTGGGATTGTTTTTCTCGGCCAGCAGCTTGGCGGCGATGATGCCGGTGGAGTCGCGCACCCACTGGATCTTGATGTCGGGATTGGCCTTTTCAAACGCGGCCTGGTAGGCCTTGATCTGGTCGGCTTCCAGCGCGGTGTAGACGGTCAGCGTGGTCTCGGCCGAGGCGGCGCCCATCACGCCCGTCAGGGCGGCGGCCAGTGCAAGCAGCTTGTAGCGATTCATGAACAACTCCGTGGGTGAGCGGAAAACAGGGTGAACGAGGTCCCCACGGCCGGCGGGTGCCGGCTGCGGAGCAGGGAATCAGGGGTGGCCCGGTGCGCCGGGCGGCGGGCGTCTAGATCAAGGGCGTTCGCCTCGCGCCAGACGGGCTTCGATAGCGTCGACCACGGCCGGCAGGTCGGCCACCGTGTCGATCAGGTAATGCGGAGAAACGGGCGCCAGCGTTTCGCGAGCGGCGGCGCGCGCCGCGGCGCGGGCCGGCTCGTCCAGGGCAAGGTACTCGTCCAGCGTCTGGCCGGCGGCGTTGCCCGACAGGAGCAGGCCCACGGTCCACATGCCGGCGCGGCGGCCCTCTTCGATGCCCGGCGCGGTGTCGTCGACCTTGATGCAGCCGGCCACGTCGGACAGGCCCAGCTCCACCACGTTCTTCAGGGCCATGGCGGGCGCGGGACGCGCGCGCGGCACCTCGTCGCTGGCGACGATGCAATCCGGGGTCAACCCCTCGGCGGCGGCGCGCTCGACGACGCGCTGCATGACGCTGCCCGGATAGCCGGAGCACGAGCCGATCTTCAGGCCGCGCTGGCGCAAGGCGTGCAACACGTCGGCGGCGCCCGGAATGGCCGCGGAGTACTGCGCGACCTTTTCCAGCTGCATCGGCAGGAAGCGTTCATAGATGGCGGTCACGTCGTCATCGCTCGGCAGGCGGCCGAAGCGGGCCTGGTACTGGGCGGCGATGGCCGGCTGGTCGCACAGGGTCCGGATGTGGTCCCACTTGCCCATGCCCATCGGGCCGCGGGCTTCCTGCAGGGACACGTCCATGCCGAACTGCGCGAACGCATCCACGAACAC
This sequence comes from Achromobacter sp. NFACC18-2, assembly GCF_900108985.1. Taxonomy (NCBI): domain Bacteria; kingdom Pseudomonadati; phylum Pseudomonadota; class Betaproteobacteria; order Burkholderiales; family Alcaligenaceae; genus Achromobacter; species Achromobacter sp. NFACC18-2. The sequence goes on from NZ_FNYM01000014.1 coordinate 190,540, forward strand.
CTTGGTGGGCGCGAAGGAGCCAAAATCGACCAGCGTGCCGGCCCAGTCGAATATCACCGCCTCGAGGCGGACGGGCAAGGGTTGAACAGTCATGGAAATCATCCTGGAAAAAAGGGTCTATCAACGGGCCGCAGGCTGTCGCCAGGCCTGGCTGCGCGCCACCAGGGCGCGGCTTGCCAGGTACAGCAGCAGCGCGGCGGCGGCCGAACTGGCCATGATGACCGTGCACATGGCGGCGGCCGGTCCGATGAAACCGGCGTCGTCCATGTTGAGCACGGCGACGGCGGCCAGCACCGTGGACGGGCTGTACAGGAACACCACGGCGGACACGGTGGTCATCGCGGAAACGAAGAGGTAGCGGGCCACGTCCAGCGCCGCGGGCAGGCACATGGGCAGGGTCACGCGCAGGAAGGTCGTCAGGCGCGGCACCTTCAGGGACGCGGAGGCGGCCTCGAATTCCGGGTCCAGCGCATTGAGCGCGGTGGCGGCGGTCAGGTGGGCGCTGGTGTAGAAGTGCACGACCGTGCACAGCACCAGCAGCGGCATCGTTCCGTACAGCACGTTCAGCGGATTCGCGGGGCTGTTGAAGAAGAAGATGTAGCCCAGGCCCAGCACCAGTCCCGGCACGGCCATCGGCATCAGCGCCAGCATGCCAGCCATGCCGCGCAGGCCGCGGGCCGTCGCGCCGCGGGCGGGCACTTTCTCCATCATCCACGCGCCGGCAAAGACCACGACGGTGCCCACGAGCGCCGTGCAGAACGCAAGCTGCAGGCTGTTGCGCCACGCGAGCCAGCCGCCGCCGTCCATGTTGTCGAAATCGTACGAGCGCAGCGACATCGACAGGTTGTACGGCCACATTTTCACGAACGAGGCCCAGACCGCCACGCCGATGATGACCAGCAGGAAGGCGGCCATCACGCCGGCCAGCACCAGGAACGCCGCATCACGCCGGCCGTTCGGAGCCGCCGCGTAAGCCTGCGCGCGCCCGCTCATCTGCGCGCCCTGCCGGGCACGCAGGCGCCGGTCGAGCACGAAGGTCAGGAGCGCCGGCAGGAGCAACAGGATGCCGATCGCCGCCCCCTTGGGAAAGTTCTGCTGGCCGACCACCGCCTTGTAGGCTTCCATGGCCAGCACGTTGTAGTCGCCGCCCACCACCTTGGGCACGCCGAAATCGGTGACGGTCAGGGTGAACACCACGCAGCAGGCCGAAAACACCGCATAGCGCGTGCCTGGCAGCGTGACGGTCAGGAAAGTGCGCCACGGTCCCGCGCCCATGGCGCGCGCCGCGTCGTAGAGGCGGCCGTCCGCCAGCGCCAGGCCGGTCAGCAGGATCATGAGCGCGTGGGGAAAGGTGTAGAACACTTCGCCCACGACGATGCCCCAGAAGCCATAGATGGTGGCGCCGCCGGTCAGCCCCTTGAGCAGGCCCTGGTTGCCCAGCAGATAGACCAGCGCGATGCCGGGCAACAGCGAAGGCGCCAGCAACGGCAGCAGCGCGATCGTGCGCAGAATGCCCTTGCCCGGCAGCCGGGTGCGGGTCAGCGCATAGGCAAACGCATAGGCGCAGGGCACGACCAGCAAGGTCGTCACCACGCCCACGGCAAGGCTGCGTCCCACCATGGCCAGGAAGCCGTCGGCGCCGATGATGCCCGCGATGACCGACAGGCCGGCCCAGTCGCCTTCGGCATCGGTGACGGATTTGACCAGGATCGCCGCCAGCGGCAGCGCCAGGAATATGAGCAGGCCGAGCGCCAGGCCGCCCTGCCCCAGCGTCAGGCCCAGCGCGCCGATCCAGGCGGGCAGCGGGCGCCGTCCCAGCGCGGGCAGCGGCGCGGACGCGGCCAGGGTGGCGGGCCGGGCGGCGGAGGCGGAAATCGGGGCTGGCTGGGCCATGGCGCGGGAATCGTTCATGGCCGGATCAAGCGTAGGCGCGTATCGCATGGCGCGGCAGCTCCACCCAGCAGCGGCTGGCGGCGTGAGGGCCCAGCAGGGCGTCTCCGGTTTCAGGGGGCACGATGGAGTGGATGGTGGCGCCGGGCACGCCCTCCAGGCGCAAGGCCAGGCGATAGCTGCGGCCCAGGAACACGCCGTCCAGCACGTCGGCCAGCATGGCGTTGGACGCTTCGGGCCTGGCCATGCTGACGCGCACGGCCTCGGGGCGCACGAAAAGCTTGCCGGCGCCTGCCTCCAGCGCGGCGTCCACCGCCAGTTCCTGGCGGCCCACGCGCGCCCGGTGCGCGTCGATGCGTTCGAACGGCAGCCAGTTGGCCTCGCCCACGAAATCGGCGATGAAAGCCGAGCCCGGCTGGCGATACAGCTCGCGCGGCGTGCCGTACTGTTCGATGACGCCGCCATTCATGACCGCGATGCGGTCGGCCATCACCATGGCTTCTTCCTGGTCATGCGTCACCATCAGCGTGGTGATGGACAGGCGCTTCTGCAGCGCGCGCAGCTCGATCCGCAGGTGTTCGCGCACCCGCGCATCCAGCGCCGACATGGGCTCGTCCAGCAACAGCAGGGACGGCGACGGCGCCAGGGCGCGCGCCAACGCCACACGCTGCTGCTGGCCGCCAGAGATCTGCCCGGGGTATTTCTGCGCCGCGCCGGCCAGGCCGACCAGCGTCAGCATTTCCTCGACGCGGCTGGCGACGTGGCTGCGATGCGCGCGCTTGCCGCTCAACCCGTAGGCCACGTTCTGGGCCACCGTCAGGTTCGGGAACAGCGCGTAGGACTGGAACAGGATGCCGTAGTCGCGCGCCTGCGGCTCGGCATGGGAGATGTCGCGGCCCGACAGCACGATGGTTCCGCTGTCCTGCCGCTCCAGCCCCGCGATCGCCCGCAGCAGCGTCGTCTTGCCGCAGCCCGAGGGCCCCAGCAGGCACACCAGCTCTCCGGCACGGATATCCAGGGAAACGTCGGCCAGCGCCGTGTGGCTGCCGAATCGCTTCACGAGATTCTGCACGGATAGAAAGGCGGTATCGCGTTGGGCCATGGGGCCTCCGGTCTGGGAACGAAGGCAGTATGGAAGCCGCGTATTGAGCGTTTATGACACTTCGCGCAAATGCAGTAATAAAAACATCAAATTATTTTGGTGTACTGGCGGTCTTGCGCATTGCGTCCAACCATCGCTCCGACCGTGCTTGTCGCCGAACTCAAATCCTTCTACGCCGTGGCCCGCTGCGGCACCGTCACCAAGGCCGCCGCCCAGTTGGGCGTCAGCCAGCCCACCGTGACGGGGCAACTGCGCCAGCTCGAATCGCGCTACGGCATCGAACTGTTCCACCGGCAGGGGCGGGGCATGCGGTTGTCGGACGCGGGGCAAAACCTGATGCCCATGGTGGAAAAGCTGGTGCAGCAGGAGACCGAAATCGATTTCCGGCTGCGCGACGCCAGCGATCTGCGCGAAGGCAACCTGCGCATCGGGGCGACGGGTCCCTACTACATCATGGATACCGTGCGCCGCTACAACCAGCGCTATCCGGGCATCGACCTGACCGTCACGATCGGCAACTCGCAATCGATGCTCCAGGCGCTGCAGGATTACCGCATCGAGATTGCCACGTCTTCCTTTCTGATGGATGACAAGCACGTGTACCGGCGCAAGATCGCGGCGGACCCGATCCGCGTCGTGGCGCATCGCGCCCATCCGCTGGCCCGGCGGGGACAGGTCCGGCTGGCCGATCTGGCCGAGCACGCCCTGCTGCTGCGCGAGCCCGGCTCGATGACGCGCCAGCTCACCGAAGAGGCGCTGGCCGCGGCCGGCGTCACCGTGCGCCGCACGCTGGAAATCGGCAGCCGCGAATCGATCCGGCAGGCCATCCTGTGCGAGCTCGGGATCAGCCTGATCCCCTCCCGCGAGATCCCGTCCCATCCCGACCTGGCCGCCCTGGACATCCAGGACGCCGACATCGTGATGAATGAATACCTGTACTGCCTGCGCGAGCGCCAACCGGTGCAGCTCATCGCGCGCTTTCTGGAGATGGCGCCGGCAGCCGGCTGACCTTTCGCGGCCACTGCCCGCCTCTTCCCCTTGCGGCCACTCAGGAGACAACCATGGCCTTGACCCTGCAGGATATCGAACAAATCTTCCTGGAACGCGGACACCGTTCCTATGACGGCGAATCCGTCAGCCATCTGCGCCACGCGCTGCAGACGGCGACCCTGGCCGAGCGGCACGGCGCCAATGCCCATCTCATCACGGCCTGCCTGCTGCACGACCTGGGCCACCTGATCGCCGACCGGCCCGGCACGCCCACGCTGCGCGGCCTCGACGACAAGCACCAGTATTTCGTGCTGCCCTTCCTGCGCGGCCTGTTCAGCGCCGCCGTGCTGGATCCGATCCGGCTGCACGTGGAAGCCAAGCGCTACCTCTGCTACGTCGAGCCGCATTACGAGGCCACGCTGTCGGAGGACTCGCGGCGCAGCCTGGCGCTGCAGGGCGGCAGTTTCGATGCCGGCCAGGCGGTCGATTTCGCCAGCATGCCCGGGGCGCCCGATGCGATCCGACTGCGGCGCTGGGACGACATGGCCAAGGTGCCGGGCCTGGCCACGCCGCCGCTGGACCACTTTCTGGAGATCGCCGAAAGCGTGTCCGGGCGGGTCAAACTGGCCGCCGTCTGGTAGCGCGCCCCGGGCGTCCATGAAAAAAGCCAGGACGCCATGTCCTGGCCTGTGCTGTCGTTCACTCGCCCTTGGCCACCGGCCGGGCGGGATCGCTGCACCATTCGCTCCAGGAGCCCGGATAGAGGCGCGAACCCGGCAGGCCCGCAATTTCCATGGCCAGCAGGTTATGGCAGGCCGTAATGCCCGAGCCGCACTGGTGGACGATGGAAGCCGGCTCGCGCCCCGCCAGCACGCGGGAAAATTCCTCGCGCAGTTGCTCGGCCGTCTTGAATCGGCCGTCCTGCTGGAGGTTTTCGCCGTTCGGCCGGTTCAGCGCGCCGGGGATATGGCCCGCCACCGGGTCCATGGGTTCGACTTCGCCGCGATAGCGGTTGGCCGCGCGCGCATCGATCACGGTAAAGGACGGCTGTGAGAGGTTGGCCAGCACCGCCTGGGCATCCACGGCGCCGGCCAGCGCGGCGCCCGGCTCGACCGGCTGGCCCGGCTGCACGGCCGGCGCGGGTTCGTGGCTGACCGGCAGGCCGGCGGCCGTCCAGGCCTGCCAGCCGCCGTCCAGCACGGCGACCCGGTCGTGGCCCAGCCAGCGCAGCATCCACCACAGGTGCGCGGCGTACATGCCGCCGCTTGCGTCGTAGGCCACCACCAGCGTTTGCGGCGTGACACCGTGCGCGGCCATCAGGGCGCCGAATTGCGCCCGGTCCGGCAGCGGATGCCGGCCGTTCTTGCCGGTGCGGGCGGCGGCCAGCTCGGTTTCGTGGTCCAGGTAGCGGGCGCCGGGAATGTGGCCCGCGTCGTAGGCCTGCCGGCCCGCCGAATGATTGGTCAGGTCATGGCGCACGTCGAACACGCGCACGTCGGACGTGTCGAGGCGCGCGGCCAGATCGGCGGCGGAAATCAGTGTCGTCGTCATTCAGGGGGCTCCAGGTCGGGATGGCGGCGGGCGCCGGCTTTCAGGCCGGCTTGGGGTCGCGCATGGTGCGCCACACCGACAGCAGGCCCGCGAAGATGATGAGGCCCATGCCGGCCCAGGCCAGGGCGTCCAGATGGTCGCCCCAGAAGCCCATGCCCAGCAGCGCCGCGAAGATGATGGTGCTGTATTGCAAGGCGGCGGTCAGCAGCGCCGACCCCATGCCGAACGCCCGGGTCATGGCGAGCTGGCCGAACAGCCCGGCCAGCCCAACGCCCAGCAGCGACAAGTACCCGGTCCAGTCGGCCGTGCCCCAGCCTTCGATAGCCAGGCCCGCGCCGCTGGACGCGCACACGGCCACCGAAAAGAACAGCACGGTGCGCCATTCGGGTTCGCCGATGCGACCGAGCTCGCGAATCTGCATCATGGCGATCGCGGACATGGCGCCGGCGCCCATGCCCAGCAGGGCCGCGAGCCACTGGTCTTCGGTGATGCTGGGCCGCAGGACGGCGATCACGCCCAGGAATCCCAGCGCCACCGCCAGGATCCGCACGGGATCGCGCTGCGCCCCGCCCCACCCCAGCATCCAACAGGCAATGAAGAGCGGCGCGGTGTAGTTCAGGCTGGTGGCGGTGGCCAGCGGCAGATGGGAAATGGCGAAAAAACCCAGCCACATCGACGTCACGCCGGACAGGTTGCGCCAGACGTGCAGCTTCCAGCTCGTGGGAATGATGGACTGGCGGCCGGCGCGCGCCCAGATCAGCAGCAGGATCACCGAGGGCAGGCCGCGAAAGAGCACGACCTGGGGCAGCGAGGCGCCGTGCTCGGTGCCGAGCTTCACGAACGACCCCATGATGGCGAACATGGCGGACGCCAGCAACATCCAAAGAGCCTGCATGCGGGTCTACGCTAAGGGAAAAGTGGGGGGAGGAATAAGGGAAAGCGATACTATACTCTCCGTCACCGGTAGCGGAGCCGGCGAGTCGGGGAACTGGCGAGGCCCCGCCATGTCGAATTCCGCGTATTTGCCGCTCGCAGAGGAATAAAAAAACATGAAACGCATTGTTCTGTTCGTCATTACCAACCTGGCCGTCATGCTCGTGCTGTCGGCCACGCTGCGCATCCTGGGCGTGGACCGCATCATCACGGCCAACGGGATCAACTTCAACGCCCTCCTGATCTTCTCGGTCGTGGTGGGCTTTACCGGCGCCATCATCTCGCTCCTCATGAGCAAGCCGATGGCCAAATGGAGCACCGGCGCCCAGGTGCTGGACCCCAACGCGCCCCGCAGCCAGCGCGAGGCCTGGCTGGTGGACACGGTCCACCAACTGGCCGATCGCGCCGGCATCGGCCGCCCCGAAGTCGCCATCTACGAAGGCGCGCCCAACGCGTTCGCCACGGGCGCCTTCAAGAACGACTCGCTGGTCGCCGTCTCCACGGGCCTGCTCGAAAGCATGACCGAGGAAGAAGTCGCCGCCGTGCTGGCGCACGAGGTCGCGCACATCGCCAACGGCGACATGGTTACCCTGACCCTGATCCAGGGCGTGGTGAACACGTTCGTCATCTTCCTGGCGCGCGTGGTCGGCTACTTCATCGACCGCGTGGTGTTCAAGAACGAGCGCGGCATCGGCCCGGGCTACTTCGTCACCGTGCTGGTCTGTGAAATCATCTTCGGCGTCCTGGCCTCCATCATCGTGGCCTGGTTCTCGCGCCAGCGCGAATACCGCGCCGACGCGGGCTCGGCGCACCTGATGGGCGCGCGCGAACCGATGATCCGCGCCCTGGCCCGCCTGGGCGGCCTGGAGCCGGGCGAACTGCCCAAGTCGTTCGAAGCGTCCGGCATCACCGGCAAGGGCGGCCTGGCGGCCATGTTCGCCTCGCACCCGCCGATCCCGGCCCGCATCGCCGCCCTGCAGAACGCCCGCGTGATCTGATCGGACGTCGGCCCCGGCAGCAAAAGCCCCTCGCAAGAGGGGCTTTTTCATTGGGGACGGGCGATCCTGCCGCTCAGCACTCGACGATGTTCACCGCCAGGCCGCCGCGGGCCGTTTCCTTGTACTTGGTCTTCATGTCGGCGCCGGTTTCGCGCATGGTCTTGATGACCGAATCCAGCGACACATAGTGCTGCCCGTCGCCGCGCAGCGCCATGCGGGCGGCATTGACCGCCTTGACGGACGCCATCGCATTGCGCTCGATACAGGGGATCTGCACCAGGCCGCCCACGGGGTCGCAGGTCAGTCCCAGGTTGTGTTCCATGCCGATCTCGGCCGCGTTTTCCACCTGCTCGACCGAGCCGCCCAGGGCGGCGGCCAGTCCGCCGGCGGCCATGGAACAGGCCACGCCCACCTCGCCCTGGCAGCCCACCTCGGCGCCGGACAACGAGGCGTTGTACTTGTACAGCAGGCCGATGGCCCCGGCGGTGAGCAGGAATTCGCGCACGCCCTCGCGGTTGGCGCCGGGCACGAAGCGGTCGTAGTAGTGCAGCACGGCCGGGATGATGCCCGCCGCGCCGTTGGTCGGCGCCGTGACCACGCGGCCGCCGGCGGCGTTCTCTTCGTTCACGGCCATCGCGTACAGGTTGACCCAGTCCATGACCGACAGCGGGTCGGACAGGGTGCGTTCCGCGCGCTGCGTCAGGTTGCGGTACAGCTCGGGCGCGCGACGGCGCACCCGCAGCGGACCGGGCAGTTCGCCATCGGCCTCGGGGTAGTTGATGCCGCAACCGCGCGCCACACAGTCCTGCATGACCTGCCAGATGCGGTCCAGGCCCGCATTCACTTCGGACGCCTCGCGCCAGGTCAGCTCGTTCTGCATCATGATGCCGGCGACGGTCATGCCGTTTTCCTGGCACATGGCCAGCAATTCGCGGCCCATGCGGAACGGATACGGCAACTGGTCGTGCGCCGCGATGACCTGGCTGTTGGACGCGCCCGCGGTGACCACGAAGCCGCCGCCCACCGACAGGTAACGCGATTCGCGCAGCGTCTGGCCGTCGGCGTCAAACGCGTGGAATTTCATGCCGTTGGGGTGTTCAGCCATCGCTTCGCGGCGGTAGAACATCAGGTGCTCCTTCTCCACGAAGGGCAGCGGGTACTTGCCCAGCAGGGGCAATTGGCGGCTGGCGCGCACGGACGCGACCATGCCGGCGATGGCGGCGGGATCGACGGTGTCTGGCGCCTCGCCCATCAGGCCCAGCAGCACGCCCTTGTCGGTGCCGTGCCCCTTGCCGGTGGCGCCCAGCGACCCGTAGAGTTCGGCCCGCACGCTGGCGACGCGCGGAATCAGGCCGTCACGCTCCAGCCCCTGGGCGAACAGCAGCGCCGCGCGCATCGGGCCCACCGTGTGGGAACTGGATGGGCCTATGCCTACCTTGAACAGATCGAAAACGGAAACGGCCACGCAAAACTCCAGTACATCCACGGTGATGAAGCAATGATACGCGCAGCCCAGGGCGCACGCAGCAAAGCCCCCCGGGCGTATCCTGTCTCTTCCCGCCGGGTGTCAAAGGCCGCCGGGGCGTGCGATCATTACAGAATTATTACTTGTCATAAAAAGAACGGAACTACGCCTGGATGTCTGGACTCATTATTCTGCTTGACTTCGCCGGCTACGTGGCGCTGCTCCTCTGGGGCGTGCATATGGTCCAAACGGGCGTGCAGCGCGCTTTCGGGGCGGCGCTCGGCGCCGCGCTCGGACGCGCCCTGGGCACGCGGTTGCGCGCGTTCGGGGCGGGCCTGGGAATCACCGCCGCCCTGCAGAGCAGCACCGCCACCGGGCTCATGATCACCGGCTTCGCCGCTGGCGGGGTCGTTGGCCTGGCGCCGGCCCTGGCGGCCATGCTGGGCGCCAACGTGGGCACCACGCTGATCGTGCAGCTCCTGTCCTTCGACCTGACCGAACTGGCGCCCATCCTGATTCTCGCCGGCGTCTGGATGTTCCGGCGCTATCCGCCAGGCCGCACGCGCGACCTGGGCCGGGTATTCATCGGGCTGGGCCTGTTGCTGCTGTCGCTGCACCAGTTGGTGGAGCTGTTCGCCCCGTTCCAGACCGCCCCGATGCTGGGGGTGATGCTGGATGCCCTGGCCACCCAGCCCGTGGCGGCGGTGCTGCTGTCCGCGGCGTTCACGTGGGCGGCCCATTCCAGCGTGGCCGTGGTGGTGCTGGTGATGTCCCTGGCCAGCCACAACATGGTGGCGCCGCACGTGGCGTTCGCGCTGGTGCTGGGCGCCAACCTGGGCACCGCGATCAACCCGATGATCGAAGGCGTGACGGGCGACGACCCGGCGGCCCGCCGTCTGCCGCTGGGCAACCTGCTGACGCGGGTGCTGGGCGTGCTGGCCGGGCTGATGCTGCTGCCTTTCCTGCAACCGTGGATGACCGGGATGGCGAACGATCCCGCGCGCGCGGTCGCCAACTTCCACACCTTGTTCAACGCGGTCATCGCCCTGGTCTTTTTGCCGATCCTGACGCCCTACGCCGCCCTGCTCACCCGCTGGCTGCCCAAGCGCGCCGATCCGAACGACCCGTCCCGCCCCCAATACCTGGACGAATGGGCCCACGATGTGCCCGCCGTGGCCTTGGGCAACGCCGCGCGCGAAGCCTTGCGCATGGCCGACATGCTGCAGACGCTGCTGCTCTACGCGCGGGCCGGCTTCAAGCGCGACAACCGCCATCGCATGGTGCAGGCGCGCCAGCTCGACGGCGCGCTGGACAAGCTGGAGAACGCCATCACGACCTACCTGGCCACGCTGGACCAGGAAAACATGACGCGCGAAGACATTCAACGGCTGGACGACATCCTGGCGTTCACCAGCAACATCGGGCATGCGGGCGACATCGCCCACCACGGGCTCCTCAGCCACGTCGCCAAGCTGCGCAAGCAGGGCTGGGTCTTCTCGCCCGAGCAGCGCGCCAGCCTGGACGACACGCTGGGCCAGCTCATCGCGAACCAGCGCACGGCCGCCGCGCTCTTCGTCAACGACGACCTGCGCCAGGCCCGCGCGCTGGCCGGCGAGAAGGCGCGGTTCCGCAGCATCGAGACGCAGGCTGCCGATACGCACCTGCAGAAGATCAAGTCCGGCGAAGTCGATGCCGCCGAAGTCGGCGCGCTGTACCTGGACATCCTGCGGGACATGAAGGGCATCAATTCCCACCTGGTGGGCGCCGCCGCCTATCCCTTGCTGGCGCGTCACGGCGAGCTGCTGCCGAGCCGGCTGCGCGAAGCCGGCAATTGACAGCCTTAGCCTTCACGCGAAAAAAAGCCGATCCCAGGATCGGCTTTTTGTTTCCGGGCTGACCCGTCCTGGAATTGGTTGACACCTTTTTGAGAGAAAAAGGGAGAGTCAATTGGAATCAAGGATCAAGCGCACCCAGCGGGACTACAGCCTGGCTTTTAAACTGTCCGTTGTCGAGCAGGTGGAAAAAGGCGAGCTGACGTACAAAGAGGCTCAGCGCCGCTATGGAATCCAAGGTCGGTCGACGGTGCTGGTGTGGCTGCGCAAGCATGGTCGGCCGGGACTAAGCGGCTGGAGCCTGCCGACGGTCAGAGGAGTGGACATGGATCGTCAAGGCAAAGTGCTTACCCCCGAGCAGCG
>NZ_FNYM01000033.1:0-5666 GCF_900108985.1 Achromobacter sp. NFACC18-2
GGGAATGTGAGCACGGAAATGAGCTTGAATGTACTGGCCTATAACCTCAAGCGGGTCATGCAAATCCTGGGCTACCAGCAGACCATGAAAGCGGTGCTGGCGATGGGCGGCTGAGCCCTTCATGTGACCCATAACGCACCTCAGGCCCTATCCGGGCCGCCCAAACGGCCTTGAGTGAGCCCCGCTTCGAAAAATCGAAGTGAAGACCGCCCAAGGTGATGCGGATCAGGCTATTGCGCTGTAGCTGGCAGGACGAAAAGCGTTTCCACACAGCCTCGACCCGAAGCGGCCATTCAGACCGCGTTGAGCAGGGGCCGCCGTGCAGCGAAAGGATAATGGGCGCGAAGAGCGATTACGACCCGGGAAAAGCGACTTCTCCTGCTATGAAGCTGGTTGTTCTCGCCCGCACAGTTCAGCTAATGTACGTGCGTCCGAGTTCGCTTGCTAGCGCTATAGCAAGCTCGCACAACGGACCGGCCGGCAGGTGCGGTTGAGAAACACTGAAATCGCCGCCATAGGTAATCAGATCACATCCGCCGAGTTGGATATCGTCTGAAATTGTCCTCGAAGAGAGGCGATGAGCTTGGTGGCCAGAGCTGTCTTTTGACGGCCCTTTTTGCTCACTACGAAGAATTCGATTGGAACCACAGGCTCGACGAGGGTCTGCACTATCACGTCGTAACGGACGCAAGCCGGCACCACGAAGGCCGGCAATGCAGCCAAGCCATGCCCGGCCTCCACCATCGCGATTATGGCTTGAATGTTCTGTAGCGCACCGCGGCGTTCGGTCGCTAGGTTTAGGGCTCGGAGTTGAGCATCGACGAGCTTCTGAATCGGGTTGTCGTTAGGAAGGGAGAGGAGGCAGCTTTCAGCCACCGCCGACCATTTCGCAGTTGGTCCAACCTGTGTCTTACGGCCAGCGGGCGTCTGTGGACGGGGGCTCACAAGTACCATGGGGAAAGTCGCCAATAGTTGACGCTCAATTCCCACCGCAGGTTTGAAGAACGCCCCGAGGCCAAGGTCAATTTCGCCGGATTCTATGCCCGACAGTATCTGTTGGCGGTCCAGGTCGGCGATCTGGACTCGGATGCTTGGCTGCGCTTGGCCAAAAGCTTGCAGCCATCGAGGAAGCACACTGGCGGCAATTAGTGGCGTCGCGGCCAAAGTGACTTGCTGCTCGGCTTCGGCTGCAAGTCGACCAACGTTAGACGTTGCCCGCTCCCAATCCAACAACATACTTCGCACAGTAGGTATAAGTGCCTCGCCCACTGCAGTCAGATGGACGGACCTTGTGGTGCGATCAAACAGACGGGCACCCACCTGCGTTTCGAAATCCTTGAGCATCAAACTCAAACCAGCCTGCGTGACGAACAGTTTTTCCGCAGCGCGCGTGAAGCTTCCAAGTTGAGCCACGGCGAGAAACGCTTGTAGTTGTCGTGTGCTCACATTCATAAGGAATACCTATTAATTGATTTGATAGTTTAACTTATCAAATCTTTCGGTCCGCGTTGTAATCATTCCGTAGTCGTTTTCGGCCAGTTCTAGAAGGATCTATTTATGCCGACCAATAACCCACGGATCATCATCGCCGGCGCCGGCATCGGAGGACTGTGCTGTGCGCTGGCGCTGATTCGCCGCGGCTTTCAAGTGACGGTTCTGGAGCAGGCCCCTCGGCTCGGAGAGGTAGGAGCGGGGTTCCAGGTAAGCGCCAACGGCTCCCGCTGCTTGGCCGATCTGGGCCTTGGTGACGAACTCCGGAGTATGGCCACGGAGGCTGCTGGCAAGCAGGTGCGCCTGTGGAGCACCGGCCAAACATGGAAGCTCTTCGATTTGGGCGCGGAGTCAGTACAGAAGTTCGGCTTTCCCTACTACCTGATCTACCGCGCTGATCTGCACGCCTTGATGGAGCGCCGTGTACGCGAGGAGCAACCCGACGCTATCAGGTTGGCAGCACGGGCCGTGGATGTCAGTCAAGACTCTGAAGGCGTCGATGTGACGCTGGAGAATGGCGAAACAGTCCGAGGAGATATCCTGATTGGCGCTGATGGCGTGCATTCGCAAATAAGGCGCGCGATGTTTGGCCAAAGTGACGCACAGTTCACTGGCTGCGTAGCCTGGCGCGGCCTGGTGCCCCGCGACAAACTGCCCGACCACTTGCGCGCAAGCATCGGCACTAACTGGATCGGTCCCGGAGCCCACGTCATCCACTATCCGTTGCGCAATGGCGAGCTCGTCAACTTTGTGGGAATCGTCGAGCGCGACGATTGGCTGGTTGAATCTTGGACTGAGCGCGGCAGCGTCGAGGAATGCCTCCGTGATTTCACACATTGGCACGAGGACGTCCAGTGTTTGATAAAGGGCATCCAGCAACCCTTCAAATGGGCTCTGCTGAGCCGTCAGCCGATGGATAACTGGACCGTTGGTAGAGCGACTCTTTTAGGCGATGCATGTCACTCGACGCTGCCGTTCCTGGCGCAAGGCGCCGTGATGGCATTGGAGGATGGCATCGTTCTCGCTCGATGCCTGGAAGCTCACACCCAAGACCCAATAGCGGGCCTCGCTCGATATCAGGCCCTGCGCATGGAACGCACGTCGCGCATCGTGCTCGGCTCTGCCGCTAACGCGGCTCGGTTTCACAATCCGCTTCTTGCTGACGCAGTTGAGGCAGGCCGCTATGTGGATCGGGAATGGAACGAAGACCGCGTGCGCGAGCGGTACGAATGGCTGTTCAGCTATGACGCCACCTCCGTTGATGTCGTTGGCAATCAGCCAACGCGCATCGCAACTTGAACTCACAAGACGTTCGAAACTATGACTTACTCAACTGACCCCCTGAGCACGCTCCTGCATGACCTGGTGCATGCATTTCAAATCCTCGCCATGGATGGCCAAGGCAGCGGAATTTCAGGGCATTTGACCGCGCGCCTTCCCGGCGCTCGCACTTTCTGGAGCATCCCGTACGGATACGGCTTTGAAGAAGCCACCGCAGATGAGCTGATCGAATCGGATTTTGATTTGCGCACGGTCACCGGCACCCTTCCGTGCAATCCGACGCTCAACATCCATACTGAGATTTATGAGGCCCGGCCCGAGGTCTGTTGCATTCTGCACACCCATTCCGAGGCCTCGCTGACGCTGGGGATTGTGGGCAGCAATCTGGAGCCGGTGACGCAGAGCGGTGCGCTGTTCTACGAGGACATCGTGCTGTTCGATGAGTTTGATGGGATCGTACTCGACAAGAAGGAAGGAGCGAACATCGCCTCATGGCTGGGGTCTAACCGTGCCATTCTGCTCCGCAATCATGGCTCGGTAGTCGTTGGCGCATCTGTTGCGGAGACGACGATTGCTGCCACCGTTCTCGAGTTCGCCGCGCGCGTTCAACTCAGCGCCATGGCCGTCGGTACCCCGAAGCTCCTTCCCGCCGCCGAAATTCGCCAGACAAAGGCATTCTTGCAAAGGCCCGACGTCATCGATTTGCGTTGGAAGCTCCTGGTACGCCAGGCGCGTCGGCACAATCCTCAGTTCAGTGCCGAGAGGACATCAAAATGAGCAAGATAGTCTCGCTCCCTCCGAAAGTCCTGATGCTTCTCACGTCCGATTTCGTCACCGCCCGATACGAGGCACTTCGGGCGCGCGCACCGGACCTCGAGATCGTGACCGAGCTAACCATGGAAACCGATCCAGATGTCACTGCGGTCTTCGCGTTCAAGCTCCCGGCAGGCATTGCACCGCGGTTACCCAACCTAAAGCTTGCTGCTTCCGTGGGCGCCGGCGCAGACGGAATCATCTCAGCCCCGGACCTACCAGCGCACGTTCGGATCACTCGAGCCGTGGAGCCTGGTCTCGGCCTCAGCATGGCGCAGTACGTATCACTACAGATTTTGCGACAGTTCCGCATGCTGCCGAAGATGGAACAGCAGCACGCGGCAGGTGAGTGGAGGCGCTTGCCCGTCCCCGATGCGCGAGAGATTACCGTCGGGGTCATGGGCCTGGGTTCAATCGGCGCGGTGGTAGCTGACGTGGTCGCCGCGTTGGGCTTCAACGTCATCGGTTGGACCCGCTCGGATTCCCGGGCGTCCCGGGTGCCGGTTTTCGTCGGCGAACAGGGTATGGATCCGTTCCTCGCACAAGCCGATTTTCTGGTTTGCCTGTTGCCGGGCACTCCACAGACTGCCCGCCTGCTGAGCAGAAATCAACTTGCCAAGCTTCCCAAGGGCAGCTTTGTGATTAACGTGGCGCGAGGCGGAATCGTCGTCGAGGACGACCTTTTGGCTCTTGTGAACGAGGGCCATTTAAGCGGAGCCGCGCTGGACGTGATGTCGACGGAGCCGCTGCCCACCGACAGCCCGTTATGGCGGCACGAAAAAATTCTAGTCACACCGCACATCGCAGCGCAGCCGTCCGTCGGCCCGGTAGTCGAACAGTTCATTGAGAATCTCCACCGTCTTGCAAATGGAGATCCGCTCCTCAACGAGGTTGACAGGATTGCGGGCTATTAAGCCGCAAGGCTCAACTTTCCCCACTATCAAAACACATAAAGAGACAAGCCATGTTCCGGAAAATTCTGAGCGCGTGCGCCTTCATAGTTGGACTCAACGCTCCCTGGGCTAGCACCACTGCCGCCGAGGCTTATCCCTCCATGCCCATCAAACTGATCGTGCCTTTTTCGGCTGGTGGCCAGTCTGACATCGTGGCAAGACTCATCGCCGAGCGCCTGCAGAGTGGGCTGGGACAGCCTGTGATCATCGAGAACGTCGCAGGAGCGGGAGGCATGATTGCGGCGGCTAGAGTGTTACGAGCCGATCCAGACGGCTATACGTTGCTGATGCCGAACGCCAGCACGTTGACCATCGTGCCTTACTTGCAGAAGGACGCTCCCGTGAAGCCAGATTCTTTTGCTCCCATCAGCACAGTAAGCCAATTTCCATTAGTGCTGGTGGTCAATAGCCAGTCCCCCTACAAGACTCTCAAAGACGTGATTAACGCTGCGAAATCTACTCCGCAAGCTCTCACCTTCGCGTCGCCAGGGTATGGAACCACGCCGCACCTGATGGGTGAATTGCTCAACCGGGAGGCAGACATCGCCCTGACACACGTGCCATACAAAGGCGGGGCTCCGGCGCTAAATGACTTGATCGCTGGTCGGGTCGATATTTTCTTCGAAGCTCCTGCGACTGTCCTTCCGTATCTTCAAACCGGTAAGCTTCGCGCACTTGCTGTCACGGGGGAGTCTCGAGCCCCCTTGCTGCCGCAAATTCCCACCGTCGCGGAACAAGGAATGCCGCAACTCGCGCTAGCAAGCTGGTCTGCATTCGTTGCTCCGGCTGGAACTCCTCCGGCCATTGTCGAACGGCTGCGCACCGAAGTTGAAATGGCCCTCAAGAGCGAACAACTCGTTCAGAAGCTTCAGGAACGTGGGTATGGCGTAATAACAAACCGTCCCGCGGAACTCGCGAAAATGATCCAAGATGAGGGTGCCCGCTGGGCCAAGCTCATCAAAGATCGGAATATCACTATGCAGTGATCGTGAGCTATCTTGATATGTCGACAAGGCAAGTGGCCGCTTCTGGCCGAGGCTGTGTGGAAACGCTTTTCGTCCTGCCAGCTACAGCGCAATAGCCTGATCCGCATCACCTTGGGCGGTCTTCACTTCGATTTTTCGAAGC
>NZ_FNYM01000009.1:0-128341 GCF_900108985.1 Achromobacter sp. NFACC18-2
ATGTGTTCGGCACGTTCAAGCACTGGATGGGCTATACGCACTTCCTGACTCGTCGCCTGGGGAATGTGAGCACGGAAATGAGCTTGAATGTACTGGCCTATAACCTCAAGCGGGTCATGCAAATCCTGGGCTACCAGCAGACCATGAAAGCGGTGCTGGCGATGGGCGGCTGAGCCCTTCATGTGACCCATAACGCACCTCAGGCCCTATCCGGGCCGCCCAAACGGCCTTGAGTGAGCCCCGCTTCGAAAAATCGAAGTGAAGACCGCCCAAGGTGATGCGGATCAGGCTATTGCGCTGTAGCTGGCAGGACGAAAAGCGTTTCCACACAGCCTCGACCCGAAGCGGTCAGGCGGTCAACGCGCCGTTATCGGCTCTTAGAAATCACATCGCTCATGTACTTGTTCAAATCGCGAAAATCCTGAACGGTCCAGGAGTGCGGTGCCAGCTTTACGCCGTTCTCCCTCAACGTTCTCGGAATCAGGTCTCCGTTCGGACGATGTATTACCGACGAGACAATGACGCCAGGATAATCATTGAGCCGCTTTTTGAACGCAGCAGTTGTGAGGTCAGGAGTGGGAGGATTGCTTTTCTTAGCCAATGGCCCTGTGCCCTTGATATCTGCACCGTGGCACATCGCGCATCTCTGCGTGTAGAGAGTCTTCCCGTTGATGTTTTGTGCGAAGGATCGTGACGGTTGAGTCAAAACCAACGTTCCTAGCGTAGCGATGAGTAATTCTCTTGCTTTTATGGGCCCTGGCTTATCACGCAAATTGGCGGGGCGCCGAGTATAGACTCCTAAGCTAGGAATGGCTCGTCTTGGCCGCTATTGGCCGAGAGCCGCCTCCAACTGCCCAAACCCGCTCCCGAACCATCGCGGTCCTTCTAATTTCTCAGCGCAGTAGGTGGAGTGGGTCTCCCAGGAGTAACCACGCGTGTTCTCGTTTGCACGCGCTGACATTCGAGCGATTCGTGCGCGAATGAGATTGGCGTTGCGCCACGAGGAATCACACCTAGCCTCCGGGCGGTGGGCGAAAATTGGTAGTTAAATGGGCCCTTCGCGCAGCAGCCATTCCCGGAACGCCACCAACTTCGGCAAGCTGGCGCACTCCGTGCGATAAATGACGTAGTACGCGAGCGACGACGCAACCTGAATCTCTGGAAAGAGCCGCACCAGCCGTCCCGCCGTCAAGTCGTCTCGCGCCATCACGCTGCGAGCCAGCGCAATTCCATGGCCTTCCGCAGCGGCCTGCAATACCGCCGCAGAGTTGTTGATCTTCATGCCCCGAGAGGTGCTGATATCAGACACGCCAGCTGCTTGAAACCAAGTCTTCCACGTAGGAAAACCGGTGTGCCCGTCCATTGAAAGATCGTGGATGAGCGTTTCGCTCGACAAGCTTTCAGGCCCTTCAAAGCCTCCGCGTCCGCGCAACAACTCTGGCGAGCAGACTGGGTAGATCTCTTCGTCCATCAGCTTTTCCGCCACCAGTCCGGGCCACTGACCCAAGCCGTAACGCACACCAATGTCCACCCCTTGCGCCACGAAATCGACGGGTTTGAGATTGGTGTCAAGACGGACATCGGTATCGGGCCACGCGCTTTGAAAGCCGTCGATTCTTGGCAGTAGCCATTTGGCTGCGAAAGCCGGACTGACAGCGACAGTCAACACGCCGCTTGCCGAGCCTTCTTTCAGTGTTTCCAACCCCAGTCGCAATCTGTCGAATCCGGCTCGGATGTCGGGCAGGGCGCGTTGCGCCGCCTCGGTGACAACGAGTCTCGCCCGGCCGCTGGTGCTGCGCCGAAACAGCGGTACGCCCAGCCATTCTTCAAGCGTCCGTAC
This sequence comes from Achromobacter sp. NFACC18-2, assembly GCF_900108985.1. Classification (NCBI taxonomy): domain Bacteria; kingdom Pseudomonadati; phylum Pseudomonadota; class Betaproteobacteria; order Burkholderiales; family Alcaligenaceae; genus Achromobacter; species Achromobacter sp. NFACC18-2. Next base: position 1,841 of record NZ_FNYM01000009.1, read on the forward strand.
GAGTTGGCCGACGGCAGCCGGCGTCACGTTTAATTCCGCCGCTGCGGCGGAAAAACTTTGATGGCGCGCACTGGCCTCGAATGCCCGCAACGCGTTCAAGTGAACAGGAGACTTCATAGCGGTAAAGATTTTCTATGCCGAACGGACACTTTATCTCGTTTGTTGAGCGAAGGCGATAAGAGAAAAATGACATCCAGATCAAGGAGTGGCCAAGCGTGACCCCTGGTCGGCATCCGGCACTTCCATCAAGCGTGGACGGGTATGGATAGCTTTTCTTGTTTGAAGTGTCGTATTTCCTAAACCAAGCCTGCCATTGGGCATATCGAAGAGGTTTCACTATGAGCAATCAATTTAACGGAAAGAAGCTGCTGGTCGTTGGCGGTACCAGCGGCATGGGCCTGGAAACGGCCAAGATGGTGTTGTCGCAGGGCGGCAGCGCCGTGATCGTGGGTCATCGGCCGGAGAAGACCGAGGAAGCCCGTAAGGAATTGTCGGCGCTGGGCACAGTCGACTCGATCACCGCGGATCTGTCCAGCCGCGAAGGCCTGGATGCGCTCCTCCAAACCATCGATGTGCAGCACGCGGACGTGGACCTATTGGTCAATGCGGCGGGGTTGTTCTTGCCCAAGCCGTTTCTGGAGCACACGGACGCCGACTATGACCAGTACATGGCCCTGAACAAGGCGATCTACTTCGTCTCGCAGCGGGTCGCCGCCAACCTCGTGGCTAATGGTCGTCCGGGTGCCATCGTCAACATCGGCTCAATGTGGGCGAAGCAGGCAATTGCTGCTACGCCGTCCTCGGCTTACTCGATGGCCAAGGCAGGCCTGCATTCGCTGACCCAGCATATGGCGATGGAACTGGCGGGCAAGCATATCCGAGTCAACGCGGTGTCGCCGGCAGTGGTGCAAACGCCCATCTATGAGGGCTTCATTCCGAAGGCTGAGGTGCACGCGGCGCTGCAAGGCTTCAACAGCTTCCATCCCATCGGCCGCGTGGGCACCCCGCAAGACGTGGCGCAAGTCGTCGCGTTCCTGCTTTCGGACAAGGCGGGCTGGGTCACCGGCGCTATCTGGGACGTGGACGGCGGCGTGATGGCTGGCCGCAACTAATGCACTGTGGGCAAGCGCGCCGCGCTTGCCCACGACAGTGTCTGTTTTATCTACCCTGATTCGCAAGGAGCAATGCAAATGGTCTATCTGCAAATCACGCTGAAAATTGCTGATTCCAACCGCGCAGCCGCCGCGGCCATCTACCAAAAGTACAAGGCGCCTTTCCTTGGCACGATCGCGGGCGCCGAACGCAAGGAACTCTTGGTGCGAGACGAGGACGTCCAAGTGCTGCATGGGTTCGACAGCAAGGAAAATGCGAGCGCGTATTTGGAAAGCGAACTGTTCAACGTTGACGTAGTCGGCAGCCTCAGTCCGCTGCTAGACAGCGCGCCTGCCGTGCGGATCTATCAAGTTGCATGAGTCCTGATTTCGGGTGCCGACCGGGCACCCGAAAATGAACGAAACAAGAGAAAACCTATGATGCAAGACTGGAACACCTATCGCGATTCCCTCCTGGGTCGCGTGGGCGAATTCGCCAATCTGAACCCCAACGTGATGAAGGGATTGGCGACGATTGATGGCGCGGCAGCTAAATCCGGCCATCTCGAACCGAAAATGCACGAGTTGATCGCGTTGGCCGTGGCGGTGACCACGCGGTGCGACGGCTGCATTTCCGTTCATACAAAAAAGGCGGTCGAACATGGCGCAACGCTCGAAGAAATTTCTGAGGCGCTTGGTGTCGCAATCGCATTGAATGCCGGGGCAGCGCTGGTGTATTCAGCGCGCGTTCTGGAAGCTCACGGACAACTTCTGAACACCTAAGCCGCCGCGAGTGGTTCGCCAACCGCATGATCGGCGAACCACTCCAGTAGCTTTGAGGGAAATTTATGCTCGTCAACGCCGACTTCTCGCGTCGCGCCATCGTCGCTCCTGACCAGTATGTCTGGATTACGTCGCCCCAGAGCGGGGTCGAACGTGTGATGCTCGATAGGCTGGGCGGGGAAAAAGCTCGGGCCACCAGCATTGTGCGGTACGTGCCAGACTCCCATTTCCCCCACCATCAACATCCAGGCGGGGAAGAGATCTTCGTGTTGTCTGGCACTTTCTCGGACGACGACGCGAACTATCCCTCTGGATGGTACCTGCGCAATCCGCCCGGCTCTTCGCATCGTCCCTTCACGGACGCCGGCGCGATCATCTTCGTCAAGCTGTGGCAGATGCCTGCCGGCGAGGATCGGCGGATCCGCATTGACACGGGTTCGTCTGACAATTGGACAGGCCCACAAGGTCAAGAATCGTGCATGCTGTTTGCGTCAGAACACGAGCAAGTGCGGCTGCAGCGCTTCTCGCCGCAGCAGAGCATTATCTCCGCGGAAGCGGGCGGTTCAGAGTTGCTGGTTCTCGCGGGTGAAGTGATGTTGGACGGAAGTTCGTACCAACGAGGATCCTGGATGCGGCTGCCCGCCGGCGACGCGTTGGACTTGGCATCTGGCTCCCGCGGCGCGACCCTCTATCTGAAAACTGGCCGATTCATCAATACCCAGCTGGAGGCCTGAACGTGAACAAAGTTCGAATCGCAATTGTTGGCGGTGGCCTGAGTGGCTTGCATGCGGCCCGGCGACTGGAGCGTCAAGGCATTCATGACTATGTTCTGCTGGAGGCGCGCGATGCGCTCGGCGGCCGGATTGCGTCATTAGATGCTTCGGGCACGAGCACACTAGATCTCGCCAGTGTTGCAGGCCCGTTCGATCTTGGTCCGACCTGGTTCTGGCCCGACTACCAGCGCCAACTGCACCGTCTGGTGGAGGAACTGGGCCTCGCGCATTTCGCGCAGTTCGAATCCGGGGATACCGTTGTTGAAAATTCGCCGACTGCCCCACCTGTGCGCGTTCGTGGGTACGTGAATTCTCCAACGTCCATGCGACTGATCGGCGGTATGAGCGCTCTGATCGATGCTGTACGCGCAGGTATCGACCCGGAACGGATCATTACCGGTCTGGTGGTCCGCTCCCTTCGGAGCGAGAAGGATTTTGTCGATCTAACCTCGGTCGATTCTGCCGGTCGGACCTCCACTTGGCGGGCCGAGCATGTGCTGCTCGCGCTGCCACCCCGGCTAGCGGCTCAGACGATCAGGTTCGAGCCGCCTTTACCCGAACCCTTGGCAGATGAGTGGAATTCGACTGCTACCTGGATGGCGGCTCAGGCGAAGTACGTCGCCGTGTATGACACGCCGTTCTGGCGGGAGCAGGGACTCTCGGGCGAGGGCCGCAGCAGAAGGGGGCCGATGGTTGAGATTCACGACGCTTCCATGCCCGGTGGCAGCGCGGCCTTGTTCGGCTTCATTGGCATACCGGCCCAAGCACGCAAGACCGTGGACGATGACGTGATGCGCGCGCTTTGTCGCGCGCAAATGGCACGGCTCTTCGGCCCGCAGGCGGGCACGCCGCGCGCTGACGTGGTGAAAGACTGGGCACGGGAACCGTTTACGGCCGTTCCCGCTGACTTGGCTGGTGAGGCAAGCCACGGGCCGGCGCCTTCGAGCATGGCGTCCTCCGGCCCGTGGCATGGACGTTTGATTGGTATGGCCAGCGAATGGTCGCCTCAGTTTCCTGGCTATGTCGCAGGGGCCATCGAGGCGGCTGAACTTGGCTTGAAGGTCGTGTTGTCTGCGATGGCCGACACTGCCGGACGCGAATAGGAGCAACGAAGATGAAAGCAACTTATCGCGCAATGCAGGTTGCGCAGCCCGGAATCTTGCAACTTGTCGAGCGTCCGGCTCCCTCGCCCGGTGCAGGCGAGGTGCTCATCGCGGTCGAAGCCTGCGGCATCTGCGGCGCCGACATTGGCGACATTGAAAGGCCCGATGCAGCCGTGCCGTTGCCGCGGGTGCCTGGCCATGAGGTGGTGGGACGAATTGCAGCCATTGGCCCAGCCACGTCCTCTATGTGGAAGGTCGGGCAACGGGTTGGGGTTGGACGCCTCGGTGGGCATTGCAATGAATGCGTCCAATGCCGGCAGGGCAATTTTCAGCTGTGTCTGAGCCAGCCCGTCGTAGGCCGGTCCTGCGATGGCGGCTATGCGGAGATGATGCTCGCCCGAAGCACAGGCCTGGTGGCGATTCCCGACGAATTGAACTCAGAAGAGGCCGCGCCGATCTTGTGCGCCGGCATTGCTACCTTCAATGCACTCAAGAAATGTGGCGCTCAGGCGGGCGATGTCGTTGCCATCCTGGGGATCGGTGGACTAGGGCACCTGGCCGTGCAATATGCGCGGAAAATGGGTTTCAAGGTTGTTGCGATCGGGCGCGGTCAAGATATCGTTCAGGAAGTAATGAACCTTGGTGCGCATGTGTACGTGGACACCAATCAACAGGATGCTGGCGAGGCCCTCAAGCACCTGGGCGGTGCTGCCGCCGTCGTGACAACGATCAGCAATCCGGCCGCCGTGGCGAGCGCACTGGCGGGGCTTGCCCCTAAGGGGCGACTAGTCGTGCTGGGTGCGGGTAAGGACGAGCTTGCCGTGCCCCCGGGATTTCTGGTGGGAGGCGAACGCCGGCTACTGGGATCGATAACGGGTACGCCCTACGAGAACGAGCGGGCGCTGAAATTTGGCGTGTTGGCTGACGTGCACCCGTGGATAGAACTGATGGCCCTGGAACAAGCCAACGAGGCCTACCAACGAATGAAGTCCGGAAAAGCGAAGTTCCGCATGGTACTGACCGTGGCTGCGAACAGTTGAATCGAATCGCCTGACCGCTACGTCGTTTGAAGAACGGAGATCGACGAGACGCTCATGATGAGTCCAGTTGCGGCAAGCAGTGTGCGCACAAGCAACCGCAGGACTACTGCCGAGAATGGAGGCGGCCTACGTGCGGTCGGCATCGTGACCAATAGCACGATCGGCACGGACATGATCGTCAGTTCGAATGACAGCTCGGTGAAGCCGATCGTCGGCATCATGACGGCGAATCGAATCAGTCCGGCGGCGCCGTTGAGGAACATCAGGGATTCCCGTGTTTTAGCCAGATCCCAAGGCTGCCGGTACAACAGGAATACAAGCGGCGGGCCGCCTGCCGCGAATAGACCGTTCATCAGACCGGAAAGGAAGCCGACTGCAAGAAAGGCGCCTGGTGAAGACGCACAGGCCCGCTGTTGGTTGCTCCGCCCTAGCATCCGGGCGCAATAGATGATGCTCAGGCCGAGTAGAAGACGCAGTAGCTCATAAGCGTTCCCCATGATCCACGCCAAGGCCGCTATCCCCAACATCGTGCCTATCATGCTGGCAATCAGGAGCGGCCACAACTTCCGGTCCAGCCGTAATGCTCGCCGCTTGTAAAGAAACACGGCCGCGTTGACCACTGCAATGATCGAAACGGCATTGGCGACATCCGGCAGCGGCAAGATTCCGCCGGCGCCGGTGAGGCCGAGCAGGACCAGCGCGAGCGCGAAGCCTGTCAGGTTCTGCGCATACACCGCCACCGCGACGAAGAAGAGGAACAGCATGCTGTTCAGCATGGTTCAATCTCCTCGCCGCGACGGTTCGACGTCATTTTGGCGCATGCCGGTCGAGCGTGAACCTCTTGTGGATGCGCGGCTTCATGGGCTCAGTGCCACGGCCTTTCTGCGCATGGCAACGCCAAGGGCGGCGACGGACAGCGCCAGCGGAATGAACGACACCCACAGCACGGTGTTCCAACCGAACGCCGACAGCAGGCCCCCGGATGAAAAGGAGCCGATTGCCATCAAGCCGAAGACGATGAAGTCATTCAGGGACTGGACGCGTGTTTTCTCCTCGGGCCGATGGCATTCCAGCACCAGCGCGGACGCGCCCAGAAACCCGAAGTTCCATCCCACGCCGAGCAGGATCAGCGACCACCAGAAGTGCATGACGTCGATACCTCCCAGGCCCACCGCAGCCGCCACGCCAATCAACACGAGGCCCATGGTTGCTACCCGTCCCGCACCGAAGCGGGAGATCAGTCTGCCGGTGAAGAAACTTGGCGCGTACATGGCAATGACATGCCACTGCAATCCCAGATTGGCCGACTCCTGCGAGTGGCCGCAGATGTGCATGGCCAGCGGTGCGGCCGTCATGAGGAAGTTCATGAGCATGTATGAGACGGCGCCGGCGATCACTGCGGCGATGAACCGCGGTTGCAGCGCAATCTCGGAAAGCGGGCGCCCGCCCGCGACCTCTTCAGCAGTGGGTGCCGGCAGTCTGACGCCGATAAGAATGAACGCGGAAATCGCTGCAACCGCCGCTTGCGCTAGAAAGGTGGCGGCAAACATGTGCGGAGGCCACAGGTTCATGGTCATGGTGACGAGTTGTGGCCCGACTACCCCGGCGGCGACGCCACCCGCCATGACCAGTGATAGCGCGCGCGCCCGTCGCTTTGGTTCCACGCCGTCCGCGGCGGCGAAGCGGAAGGACAGGACCACTGCCGCATAAACGCCGCCGAAGAACGTGGCCAGGCTGAATAGCCAGAAGCTTCCGATCATGACTGCCAGCATCGCCAGCAGACCGGTGAGCACGCCAGCGCCGGTGCCCAGCAGAAATGCCGCACGCCTGCCGTGGCGCCTGGCGACGGCGCCCATGGGCAGCGTGCATGTCGCCATGCCCACCACAAAAATGGAAATCGGCAGGGTCGCGAGCATGGGCGTCGGGGCAAGCATATTGCCGACGATGGAGCCGGTTGCATAAACGACCACCGAATTCGCGCCCGCCAGGGCCTGGGCGGTGGTCAGTCGCCAGATATTGCCGTGTTGGACGCCCTCGGGCAGAACAGCGGGGCGATCATGCCCTGGGGAGGCGCTACTTTGTGTCATTGCTGAGAACGGCGTGAGATGGGGATTGGGGAGAGGGCATTACAACTCAAGGTTACGTTGATGATCTATCGAGAGATTGCCAAGTTATATAGAATCGGCGACATATGAACGCGCTCATGCAGTGGAAAGCCATCACCGCTCCGCCGGATGTCCCGTCGCCTTCGCCTATGACCATGAGGGTGCAGTCGATCGGCGCGCGGCATTATTTCGCTGCGCATACGCATGAATGGCATCAGGTCGTGTACGCGGTTTCCGGCGTACTCATGGTGACGGCGGACGGGAGTTCGTTCGCCATATCGCCGAATCAGGCGGCGTGGGTTCCGTCAGGAACCGAGCATAGCGTTGGGTCTTTCCTTGGTGCCGAATATCGCAGTCTGTGGCTTGCCGATCACCCTGGGGGAACGCTTTCCGAGGGTGGCGTGGCGGTGTTTAGCGTTTCAGCCCTGTTGAAGGCGCTGCTTGTCGAGGCGGCGACGCTTCAAGGCAATCCGGACGAGGAAGGATATTTCGGTCGAATTTACAGGCTGGTGCTCGACCAGCTCTGCCGTGCAACCCCGATTTCATTGGTCTTGGCCTGGCCGTCAAGCGCTGCGTTGCTGACCCTTTGCGAGACCTTGTACAACCAGCCGGCAGATCCAAGAGGCCCCAACGATTGGGGCCGCGAGCTGGGGATGTCCGGCCGCACACTGGCCAGGAAGTTCTTCGCAGAAACCGGTCTGACCCTGCGCGATTGGCGCCGCCGGCTGAAGTTGTTCAGAGCCATCGAGCTTCTGGAAAGCGGACTCGACGTAACGGGGATCGCGCTGGAACTGGGCTATAGCTCCGCATCGTCCTTCATCTTCGCATTCCGTTCCGAAATGAAGTGCAGCCCGATGGCATATAAGCGGGAACGGGCACCAAATCGTGCCGCTTCGCCCGACGAGGACTAGCCGCGGAGACCGGATCTGCCTGACCCCACCGAAAGGTTAATCGGCGGAGCATACCGCCATCCCTGGCGGTATGCGGCTCACTCTGCCTTGATGCCCGCGGCTTCGATGACCGCGCGCCAGCGTGCAACTTCATCGCTCCAGAAGGTTGCGAACTCCGCCGGCCCTCGCGCGTCCACGCGGAAGCCGAGCGAGCGCGTTTTTTCAGCGACTGCGGGAACTTCCATGATGTTCACCAGCTCCTTCCCCAAACGTTGAACGATGGCGTCAGGCGTGCCGCTGGGTAGCATGACCGCGGTCCACTGCTCGACGTTCAGCTTTGGCATACCGGCTTCAGCTGACGTGGGCACATTGGGAAGCTGCGGATTCCTTTCCGAACTAGCGATCGCAATGGCACGAAGTTTGCCTGATTGAACATACGGCAGCGATTCAGCGTAATTGCTGAAGATCACATCCAGCTGTCCGCCCATCAGGTCTGTCAATGACGGGGAACCTCCGCTATAGGGGATGTGCAGGATCTTTGTGCCGTTTAGCTGATTGAATAGGGCCAGCGACAGGTGAGACGGTGTGCCCACGCCGCTGGACCCCGAATTCAAATCCTTGGCTTTCGCTGCCTTGACCAGGTCGTCGAGCGTGTGGATGCTGCTGTTCGCGGGCACTACAACCAGGATCGGCGTCGACGCCAGTAACGCTACGGGCTTCAGGTCTTTCGTGATGTCAAAGCGGCTCCTGTCGCGCAGCAACGTGGCATTGACGGAGTGGGTCATGGTGATAGCCAGCAGCGTGTTGCCATCTGGCGTCGCCCGCGAAACCTGCTCGGCGCCGATCATTGCTCCAGCGCCTGGGCGATTTTCGACGACGACCGACACATTCATCCGTTCGCCGAGCTGCTGGCCGACCAGACGTGCCATGACGTCGGTAAGCCCGCCCGGGGGGAAAGGAACGACATATCGCAAGACGCTACCCTTCTTCAGGTAGTCGGTGGCCTGCGCGTTGACAACGGGCGCGATGGCGGCAAGGGCCAGCGCCGATGCAAGCAGCATTCTTCTGGTAATCATTATGTCTCCTGTCTGTACGCTTCTTATGGTGGCGTCGCAGAGTCAACCCAGTGCTTCGAGGACCTTCTCTGCAACTAGACTGCTTACTCGTTGGTTTGACTCAAGCGTCAAGCCGGCAGTGTGGGGAGTGAGGATCAGATTCGGGCAATCGCGGAAATGCGTTGAATCGGGAAGCGGCTCTTTATCGAAAACATCAAGGGCGGCGCCTCCCAATTGACCGCTTCGTAGCGCCGTCGCCACGGCGATTTCATCGACGATTCCGCCCCGAGCCGTGTTGATCAGCACGGCTCCCGGCTTCATTGCATTGATGCGGCGTTCGTCGAAGAAATTGCGAGTCGACTCGAGCAGGGGCATGTGCAGGCTGATGACGTCCGATTCCTCGATCAGGCTATCCAGACCCGAAATGGCAACGCCGAGCTTCGCGAAAATCGGATTGTCGTGCGCCATACCGGGATCGAAAGCCACGACGGACATTCCAAGCGCCTTCGCGAGCCGTGCGGTCAGCTGGCCGATCGAACCGAAACCGAGTAGTCCTAATGTCTTTCCTGCGATCTCGCGACCCTTTGACAACGCGTCCCGAGGCCATTCGCCGGCGGCGACGGCCGCTGTTGATCCGTACGAGCCACGCAACAGTACCAAGGCAGTTGCGATGACGTACTCAGCGACACTGTTTGCGTTTGCACCGGTTGCTGGGAAGACTTGAATGTCTTGCCGCTTGCAGCCGTCGAGATCGATGTTGTCCAAGCCGACGCCAAGGCGGCCCACCACTTTGCATCGCTTAAGAGATGCCAGCAGCTCGCCCCGCACCTGCGTACGGTTCCTCACGATAAGCGCGTCGCAATCCGCCGCATGCTCGATCATTCGCGGCAGGTCGTTTACCAGTTGGGGGTCGTATGTTACTTGCGCCCTTGACATCAGCCGATCGACTGCCGGGGCATCCATGAATTCGGTTACGACTATTTTCAACGAGCTCTCCTTCTGGCGCTATGAAATGATTTGCACTCGACCGTTGCGGATGATTTGGCCAATCGGGTCGGCGTCACGAGGCAATCCCATAGTAAAAAGGCGCAAGGTTTACCAAAAGCAAATTTTTGTGCATGTGAGCATCGGATATTGCGATGCTCACGGGCGGGAGAGGGCAATCCTGATGCTCTCAAACGGGCTTATTTCGAAAGCGGGGAATTTTGGCCAAATGCTCTGAAGCAGGCGATGAGAACCTGCGTGGCGCGGCTTTCGATATTCGCGGGTCTGACGGCAAGACACACGGTCCGGAATGTCCCAGGCAGATCGACGAATCTCAGTGCGTCATCGTGTCGCGCCGGCCCTTTCAACACGGGTAAGACAGTCACGCCGATGTCGTGCCGGACCAAGGAGAGGACGGCGTCGTGAGAGTCCAGTTCCATGACGGGATGAACCGTTATGCCGGAGTCTGAGATGAACGACTCGATTTGCTTGCCTATCCAGGTGGTCTTATCGAAAGCAATGTACGGATGCTCTTCGAGCGCCGCCTTGACGCTGGTGAAGCTTCGTTGCGCATTCATTACCAGAGCCAGCGGTTCCGTATAGAGCTCGTGAAAGCTCAGCGATGTGGCCACATGCGGAGGGGGCATGGAAATCACCGCCGCGTCGAGCACGCCGGCTTCCACTTGCAGCGCCAGGTCGGGCGATCTTTTCGCGGTGATGCGCAGCTCCAATGATGGATGGTCAGCGCTCAGCCGCTTCAAGACTCCCGGAAGTCCGCCCGACAACGTGCTCGTTATGACGCCCAGGGCCAGCCTTCCTTTGAGCGTACTGCTGCTGCCGAGTGAAGCCATTTCCGCCTGCAGATCCAATATCTGGCGCGCCAGAGGCACAAGCTGGTGCGCCCGGTCGTTCAGCATGATGGATCGGCCGGTGCGTACGAATAGTTCCACACCGAGTTCGTCCTCGAGGTTTCTGAGCTGGACGCTGACGGCGGCGGGGGAAAGGTGCACGGCTTGCGCGGCGGCGCTCACTGTACCGAATTGATGGAGCGCCAGGAAAGCGCGCAGTGAACGGCTCTGCATGATGGATTTTGGCTATTGGGACTGCCAGTCACGGTAGCATTAAAACAAAGTTCTAAAGGCCGAATGACCGCTTTTGGCCGAACGCAGTCGGTCGCCAATCGCTTAAGGCTCACTACTGTCTGAAAGGTAAGTGATCTGGGAGGAGGTCTGCTTTGGATGTGTCGACACAAAGCGGCGCCTAAGTTCAATGAACTTTCTGCGAAAAAGATATTGGGTTCAATGAACCATGAACACCAAGGTGGATGAGCCGAAATTTGCTAAGTCTTTGATCTAAAAGACGTCAAGGTATTACCTTCGATGAACTTCGACATCAAGGCTTTGCCTTCAGTGAACTTCGATAGCGCGGTCGTCGAATCCCCTCCCGACGTTGCCGGCGTAGCGCAAGTCGCCGCTGGAATGCCGCTTGCCGCCCGCCAGTCCGCCAGCGCCTTTGCAGCCTCGCCAAGAATCGGCTTCTGGACCTGAGCCCGAACGGCGCCAGTCTGGTTGGTCTTGGAATGTGCCATCGTATATAGAGATAGCCATCGCCTATCCGTCGGGTGTATTGCACCGTGCCACGCACCGCCTCCTTTCGGGCGGGCGCCACGGCGCGACATGTGGGCTTGGCACCGGGTGCGGTGCTACGATTTCCGCACGTGTGTCAACTTCCGGCGCTGGGGGCAAACCGTAGCGATAAGTGTCCCGGCGGCGTTCCTTCAAGGAGCATTCCATGGCCGCAACCGTCGCAGATTATCTTGTTAAAGTGCTTGCCGAAGTTGGGGTTCGCCGCATCTGGGGCGTGACGGGCGACAGTCTCAATGGACTGAACGACAGCCTTCGAAGGATGGACCAGATCGAGTGGATGCACACCCGCCACGAAGAGACCGCGGCTTTCGCCGCCGGCGCCGAGGCCGCGATTACGGGCACGCTGGCGGTATGCGCAGGCAGTTGCGGTCCCGGCAATCTGCACCTGATCAACGGCCTGTTCGACTGCCAACGCAGCCGCGTCCCGGTGCTGGCCATCGCCGCCCACATTCCGTCGTCTGAAATCGGGCTGGGGTACTTCCAGGAAACCCATCCCCAGGACTTGTTCAAGGAATGCTCGGAATTTGTCGAACTCGTCACCAATCCTGCGCAACTTCCTGGGGTGCTGGCCCGCGCCATCAACACGGCGATCGGCAAACAGGGGGTGGCGGTCCTGGTGATACCCGGCGACGTGGCGCTCGCCGCCGCGCCTTCGGACGTGCCGGCGTCTTGGCCTTTGCCACCCGCGCGCCCGCACATCCGCCCGGACGCAATGGCGGTGCAGGAAATGGTCCAACTGTTGAACGGGGCAGGGAAGGTGTCGATACTGGCCGGCAGCGGCTGCGCCGGCAGCCACGACGCGGTCGTCGCGCTGGCCCAGCGCCTCAAGGCGCCCGTCGTCCATGCGCTGCGCGGCAAAGAGCACGTCGAGTGGAACAACCCCTACGATGTCGGCATGACGGGCTTCATCGGCTTTTCGTCCGGCTACCACGCGATGGAAAACGCCGACCTCCTGCTGATGCTGGGCACGGACTTTCCCTATCGCCCGTTCTATCCCAAACACGCAAAGATCGTGCAGGTCGATCGCGATCCAAGCGCGCTCGGCCGGCGTGCACCGCTGACGTTGGGCATTGCCGCCGACGTGGACGAGACCATCGCCGCGCTGCTGGAGCAGCTTGACGAGCGCCAAGACAGCGCCTTCCTCGACGCCGCGCTCCGGCATTACCGGGATTCCCGCAAAGAACTCGACAACCTTGCCGCACCGGCGCCGGCAGGCCGCCCTTTGCATCCCCAGTATCTGGCCCGCCGCATCAACGAACTGGCCGATGACGACGCCATCTTCGCAGTGGACGTCGGCTCGCCAACCGTGTGGGCGGCCCGATACCTCACCATGAATGGCAAGCGCCGATTGCTGGGTTCCTTCAACCACGGCTCGATGGCCAATGCGATGCTCCAGGCGCTTGGCGCGCAGGCAGCGGCGCCTGGCCGGCAGGTAATTTCAATGTCCGGCGACGGCGGGTTCACGATGATGATGGGAGACTTCCTGTCCCTGTGCCAGTTGCAGCTTCCCGTAAAGATCGTCGTCTTCAACAACGGCGCTCTCGGCTTTGTTTCCATGGAAATGAAAGCCGCGGGGTTTCTGGATACGGGAACCGACCTGTCAAATCCCGATTTCGCCGCCATGGCCGAAGCGGTCGGCGTACGAGGCATCCGAGTCGAATCGTCCGAATTCCTTGATGCCGCGCTGCAGGAGGCGCTTGCTCACCCCGGCCCGGTTCTGGTCGACGTGCTGACCTCGGCGCAAGAGCTGATCGTCCCCCCCAAGATCAAGCTCGAACAGGCCAAGGGGTTTGGCTTGTACATGCTGAAGGCCATCATGAACGGCAGGGGCGACGAGGTGATTGAGTTGGCCAGGACGAATCTGGGGCGGTGAGGGGCGTCTTTATGCTTGGATTTTTGTGAAAGCACGAATACACGCGCAAGCTCATCGCGGCGGTGCCTCGGCCGGATCCCGCTCGGAGGCGCTTGAGAAAGACGCCTGAATAGATCTGGCGTGGTTCATGCGGGCGCGTGGCCGACGGCGGTTACGCTGACCGGATCGACTGCCGTGGGAAAACGGGTGGCCTTGCAGGCGGGCAGCCTGCTGAAGAGGCAGGTGCTGAAGCTGGGCGGGTCGGATCTTTTCATTGTGCCGGCGGATGCAGACATCGCTACTAAAGCCACTCGAGTTTGCCCGCCCACCGAATACTCTAAATAGAGTATGGATCGACCCTTCCCTCTTAATTATCTTTCGCTCTTATGTACAAGCTCGAAGCGCAGTGGCGAAGCGCAAGACTTGCGGACGTGGGGTTGGCTTTCCTATCCATCAGACTGACCGGGCGAGATAACGGTCAACTGCTGGCGAAGAATCGTGGGCCTGCATCGGAGCGCAATGATGACGCAAGAATGCCAGGTGCGTGTGGCGTATCCCCGGTGGCGCGGGCTTTGGGCTCTCGTCCTGGCGGGCAGCCTGCTGGGAGGCTGTACTGCGCTGCCCGATACGCGCGGCTTCACGGCGGCCACCATCCAACTCAAGGACGCGGTGGGAACAACCGGCGAGGCAGTCAGAACGGAGGTCGCGTCCGCGAGCAGCGCCGGCGCCATCGCGCTCGACGACGCCTCGATCAAGAAACTGGACGCGGCGTGGTTGGCAACCATGAATTCGCTGGAAGCGATGGTCGCCTACGCGCAGTCCATCGAACAGATTGTCGACTCGGGCAATAGAGGGGCCGAGAGCGCAAGGCAGGTGGCGGATTCTGTCAAGCGACTGGTTGACACAGTCAAGATTGATGCGACAACGGGAGCCAGCGCGGAGGTAGTGGGTCTCGCGGCAGACACCGTTGCATTCGTCTATGGGGAATACGCCAAGCACGTCGCCGCACAGTCACTCGAGGAAGCACTAATCAAGTTTGGCCCCTCGATGGTCAAGATCACCGCCCTGGTCAAAGCGCAAGTCGCAGATGCACGGCGTCTGTTTGTCCTGCAAATCGAGACCCAGGTTCAACACCTGAAAAGCGGCAATGTATATGGGGATTGGATCAAGCGAAACGATGAGCTCGGCATGCAGCAGAAGAGCGCCACGCTGCAATTGCTTGCCTTGACCTCGGGGCCTGCGAGACAGCCTGCCAAGACCAATGAGCTGAAGGCCAAACTCGCCCAACTGGACATCGTCCGCCAGCAGATCGCCCCTCACATGGACGAGTACAACGACAAGCTCAAGGCAATTCGGCAACGCGAGAAGGCCGGGCTGTCGATAATTTTGGCCGCCGAGAATGCGCTCGCCACGTGGGGTGCAACGCAGTCCCAGTTGGCACTAGCCGTGAAGGAACGCAAACCTGTCAATGTGGATTCGCTCATCGCGGCGGTCGCCGAAATCAAGACCCTTACGCAAAGGTGGCGTGAACTATGAGCAATATCATCGGATTCGCGGCATGTAGCAAAGAGCTAAAGCGGTTGCTCGACGATGTTGCCAAGATAATTAATGCCGCTAAAGACAAGGACTCGGCAGCGTTTGACGAGGCGGTAATTACGCAGTCGAAAAGGCTCGTGGACTTTACGAATCAGACCGAGGCCGAGGACATCTTCGATGCAGTGGAAGTGGACAACATAAGGAGCATCGACGAGCAAGCGGAAGCAGCACGAAAAGAGATTATGGGCAAAACCGCTGCGGAAATTATCAACGTCATGCATGGCCGGATTGTGTTGCTGAATCAGCTGGAGAAGACGGTCAAGCAGCAAACCGCTGAAAACGAGCATAACGCCAAGCGGATCCGCTTGATCCCGGTACGTAACGCGATTGACGCCGTTACCGAAACGATCGACGCGTTCAAAAAGGCCAGAGACGCGCTGGCCGACGACCAACCGAATGAAGCGAACGTCAAAGCGAGAATCGACGCCGTCCTGCGTGCGATCAGCGCAGTGGAGAAGGCTGCCCAGGATTTATAGCGGCGCGCTGAACACTTGAGAGTAGAGAAGATCATGGCATCAGTGCGTAGGGCGCGACATGCGGCTGTATGGCATCAGTTCGCCAGCCGGCCTGGAGCGCCAGCGCGCGTCGGTTTCCGAACACTACGAAATGATCGAGCTGGCCGCGACGCATCAATGCGAGGCGATTTCCGCGTTGATCACCCGTCATATCGATTCATGGAAACCGTTGATGACCTCGGCGCTAGAGGCGCTGTTTAGCGATAGGCCGGGAACGAAACCACGCTAATCGTGAAGGTTTGGTTGCAGTGAACGGCCTTGGGAATCGCGAAGGCTCGCACTCTTGGGAGAGTGCGAGCCATGATCAAGAACACCGCGAACAAGCTTTCCCCTGAAAGGCGCGAGCGCGCGGGGATGCTGCCTAGTCGATGCGGGCGCCGGAGATCTTGACCGCCTCGGCCCACTTCGCAATTTCCTTCTGCACGAAGGCCTGGAACTGCTCGGGCGTGCTGGGCGTGAACTCGCTACCGGCGGCGATCATCTTTTCCTTCGCCTTCGGGTCGGACATGGCTTCGCGTATGTCCGCCGAGATCTTATCCACCAACGGCTTGGGCGTGCCCTTGGGAGCAAAGAAGCCAGACCAGGGCGGTGCGGCATAGCCTGCGAAGCCCTGCTCAGCCACCGTCGGGTAGTCCGGCGCGCTTGCAAAACGCTCCGCCGTGGTTACCGCCACGATCTTCAGCTTGCCGCTCTTGGCGTAGGCCTGCACGGCGGGCAGGCCGGTGATGCCCACCTGGATCTGACCGCCCAGCAGGTCGGTCACCATCGGCGCACTGCCGCGATACGGAATGTGCGAGAGCTCGAACTTGCCCTGGCTCTTGATCAGTTCCATGCCCAGGTGCGAAGCGGTGCCGTTGCCGTCGGAGCCATACGAATAGTGCGCATCGGGCTTCTTCAGCAGTGCGATGAGTTCTTGCAGGTTGTTGGCCGGCACATCATTGTTGACGATGATGGCATTGGGATAGAGCGTGGCTTGCGAGACGGCTTCGAAGTCCTTGATCGGGTCGTAGCGCATGTTCTTGTAGAGCGAGGTGTTGATGCCGTGCGACCCCGTGACACCCAGCACAAGGGTGTAGCCATCGGGCGCGGCGCGCGCCACGTATTCCGAGCCGACGTTGCCGCCCGCGCCCGGCTTGTTCTCGACGACGACTGGCTGACCCCACTTTTTGGACAGGCCTTCGGCTACCAGGCGCGCGGTGAGGTCGGTGGCGCCGCCGGCCGGGAACGGCACCACGATGGTTACCGGTCGCGTGGGAAAGTTGTCGATACCCTGCGCAAAGGCAGGGGCGGTGACAAGCCCGACGGCCCCGGCAAGCGTGGCCAGCATGCCGAGGGCTCTGCGGCGCGACATGCGCGTGTGCGTTGCGGAAGTAATCGAGTGCGTCATGATTCAAGCCCCTTGTTATGTGGTGTAAGCACTGCGTGAATAAAACGGTGACCACGCTATTGCGCGGTGTAGCCGCCGTCGGCACGAATATCCGTGCCCGTGATGAACGAGGCATCCTCGCTGATCAGAAAAACTGCGGTCCGCGCGATCTCTTCAGCGGTGCCGAGCCGCCCGACCGGATATTTGCTGGCTAACGCCGCGTTGGCTGCGTGCGCGCCGCCGTAGCGATCCACCAGGCGGCTGGTCAAGACCGCGCCGGGCGACAGGCTCAAGGCGCGGACGCCGTCGGCGGCATGGTCGACCGCGATGGCGCGCGCCAGTGCGATCAGGCCTGCCTTGCTCGCGCCATAGGCGCCGCGGCCAGGCGCGGCCACGCTTCCTAATTGCGAAGCAATGTTCAGCACGACGCCGCCGCCCGCGCGCGCCATATGCGCAATTGCCCACTTGCTCATCAGCCATGCACCGGTCAGGTTCACGTCCAGCGCAAGCCGCCATTGTTCCGGTGTCAGGTCAGCGACCTTCACGCCTGGCGTGACCGTGGCGGCGTTGTTCACCAACGTGTCGATGGCGCCCCAGTGCGCAGCCACCTGCTCCACGGCCGCCCGCGAGGCGGAGACGTCCGCGATGTCGCAGCTCAGGGCCAGGATTCGGGATGGCGCGACGGCCAGAGTCCGGCAGCATTGCGCCAGCATGTCCGCGTCCCGATCCAGTAAAGCCACGCGGGCGCCCGCATCCAGGCAATGCCTGGCGATGGCCTGGCCCAGCCCGCCGGCAGCGCCGGTCACAATCACAACCTTTCCGTCCAGCACGGGTGCGTTCGTCGTTGTCATGACGTCATTGCTCCCAACGAGGCGCCGCCGCAGACGTAGAGCGTCTGCCCTGTGATGGCTCCCGCCTCGTCGCTCAGAAAGAAGGCGATGGTCGCGGCGACTTCGCGCGCGTCGATCAGGCGGCCCAGCGGCAGGTTCACGCTCGGCGCGGCGCCGCGTTTCGGATCGTGCAACATGGGGGTGTCGACCGCGCCGGGCGCGATCACGTTGACCGTGATGCCACGGCCGACGAGTTCTGCGGCCAAACTTCGCGCCATGCCAATCTGTGCGGACTTGGTGGCGGCATACGCCAAGCGGTGCGCGCGACCCAGCACGGCGCGGCTGGACACCAGCACGATGCGGCCGCGACGGTCGGGGAGTTGCGGCGCCAAGGCCTGGACCAGCGCCATCGGCGCGGCACCATGCAGGCGCCAGAGCAGCTCTGCGTCTTCCGGTCGCGTATCCAGCGCGCCGCCCGTGCGCACCAGGCCCGCGCAGTGCACCAGCGCGGTCGGACCGCAGCCGTCCAGGTCCGCGCACAAAGCGTGCAATGCGGCAGGGTCGGACAGGTCGCAAACAAGGTGGCGGTACTGCGGGTTGTCCTGGACGGCGGCTGGCGCGATGTCCACGCCGGTCACCTGCCAGCCCGCCGCCAGCAGCCGCTGGGTCAACGCAAGGCCGATGCCGGATGCCGCGCCTGTCAGGACGCAATGCGCCGACGCGCTACGCTCGATCATGTCAGTGCCTGGTCAGTTGTCCAGCGTCGTCAGGCGCTTTTCCAGGGCGCGCATCTGCTCGTAGCCCATGAGCTGCATGATGTCTTCGATGCCTACCAGCAAATCGGGACGATCCGCCGGTTCGCCCGTGGTGATCACGCCTTGCATGACCTGCAGGGCCTGGCGCATGCCGTGGATGGCGGCGGCAGGCAGCATGCGTGGGAGGCTGATGCGCTTGACGCCGATTTCCTTCAGGCGCGGCAGTGGAATCAGCGGAGTGGTTGGGCGGTTGCGGATGCCGAAGCCCATGTTGATGCTGACGGGGATGCCCGCGGCGTCCACAAGCCGCTTGATATCGTCCTCGGTGCGCACCGCATCGGGGAACAGCATGTCCGCGCCCGCCTGCGCATAGGCGCGGGCACGCTTGACCGCGCCGTCAATGCCCTCGATGGCGAGCGAGTCCGTGCGGGCGATGATGACGAAATCGTCGTCACGTCGTGCCAGGCAGGCGGCTTCGATTTTCTTGACCATCTCGGCCTGGCTGACAACGTCTTTGCCGGGCATGTGGCCGCAGCGCTTGGGGCTGACTTGGTCCTCAAGGTTGATGCCTGCCACGCCGGCTTCCTCGAACATCTGCACCGTGTGGTAGACATTGACCGGATTGCCGTAGCCGGTATCCGCGTCGGCGGTAATCGGGATGGAGACGGACCTTGCCAGATGGCGGCAGTGGGTGACGTTTTCGGCCAGACCCATTACGCCGATATCGGCGATGCCCAGCAGCGCATTCGACACGGCCGCGCCGCTGGTGCAGGCGGTCTTGAAACCAGCAGCTTCAACCAGGCGGACGCTGTATCCATCGTAGACACCGGGGGACACGAGGAAGGGTTCGTTCTTCAGCAATTGCCGGAACTGGTGGCGCGGGTTGTTCATGTCGTGCTGCTCCAAAGGGCGTTATGCGGCCGAGACGGGATGCCCGGCAATGCCGGATGCCCCTTCTGCCAGGTGTTCAAAGAGATGTTGCGCTGCGCGTTCGATGTGAGACCGCATGAGCGACTCCGCCAGCTCAGCATCGCGCGCGCGGATGGCGCGCAAGATCTGCCAGTGTTCGGCGTAGGCGTCGTCCTTGCGCTCAAGCACGGTGCCGGAGTGCCGGCGATAGACGCGCAACAGGTGATAGAGGTCGCCGCACAGGGCGTTGATGATGCGGGTGTTGCCGCTGGCCAGCACGATGCGCTCGTGGAAGTCGAAGACACGGGGAGCCGGCGCGCCGTCGCTAGCGGCGGCCAGGCGGCGCTGGCGGTCCTGCTCCAGCTCGACCAGCAACTGCGCGATTTCCTCGTCGCTCATGCGGCGAGTGGCCAAGTTGCAGGCCACGCCTTCCAGCGCCATCCGCATTTGGAACAGTTCCAGCGCCGACTCCGCCGACAGCGTCACGACGCGCGCCTTGATGTAGGGCTCGCGCGTGACCAGTTGAATGCCTTGCAAGCGGCGCACCGCTTCGCGAACCGGGCCGCGGCTGACGCCGAACTCCTGCGCCAGCGCGACCTCATTGATGACGCTGCCCGGCGCAAGCCGGCCTTGGTAGATCGCTTCCAGCACTCGGTCGAACACCACGTCGGCCAACGGGCCGGAGGCGTCTTCCTTGGTGGTGATGGGGGGCGTGGAGATGTTCATAGTGTTAACAGCCTATCAAGGGAGTTATTAAAGTGTCAACTCTTTTGGGATCCGGCTTGGCGCGATGCAGCCCGTCGTTTCCGGGGATTTCTACGGAGAAAAATGGATTTTATGCCTATTTATCAGGGTCTTCCCTAAGTGGTGGGCAAGAACTTCGTTGTAGGCACTTTTGGTGTGAGGGATGGATGGACCCGGCAAAGTCCGTAGTCCCATTCTTAGATTCCGCCATAGTGTTGACACTATTGTTTTTAAGGTCGTAAGATGGCCTCAATTGATATTCTCCCGATTACGATTGCCATGATCCAGTCTTTCTCCTGTAGCGGCAGGGCGCTGCGCTACGCGGATCTGTCCGTCGCCGCCCGAGCAGAAGGCCGCGACATCCAGACATATCCCTATGTCATCCGCGTGCTGCTGGAGAACCTTCTGCGGCACCGAGCATGGGGCGCGGCCGTATCCGAAGCGGAAATCACCAGGCTGTGGGATTGGGGAAAGCACCCCGGGGCTGATCTGCCGCTGCATGTTGCCCGCGTGATCCTGCCGGACTCCAGCGGGCTGCCGGTGCTGCAAGACCTGGCAGCCTTGCGCGACGCTGTCGCCCAGGCAGGCGGCGACGCCGCGCAGGTCGACACCCGAATTCCCGTGGATCTGATCGTGGATCACTCGCTTCAGGTCGACTATTGGGGCCAGGCAGGGGCGTTGCAGCGCAATCTGCGCCGCGAATTCGAACGTAACGACGAACGCTACCGATTCCTGAAGTGGGCGCAGCAGGCCTTCAAGGGACTGCGCGTCATCACGCCGGGCATCGGAATTATTCATCAGGTCAACCTGGAGTATTTGGCGCCGGTGGTAGCGCGCCAGACACGACAGGGCGGCGAGTGGGTCTACCCAGATTTCGTGATCGGCGGCGATTCCCACACGCCCATGGTCAACGCGCTGGGCGTGCTGGGTTGGGGAGTGGGCGGCATCGACGCCGAGGCGGCCCTGCTGGGCCACGCCTACACCTTCCCCATTCCGGAGGTTGTGGGAGTGCGGCTGCACGGCGCCATTGAAGCGCCAGCCCTCACCACGGATGCCGCGCTGCTGGTTACGCAGCAACTTCGCGCCGCGGGCGTGGTGGGCAGCATGGTCGAATTCTTCGGCCCGGCGGTGGCGGCGCTCAGTGTGCCCGAGCGAGCCACGATCGCCAACATGGCGCCGGAATACGGCGCCACCTGCGGCTTTTTTCCGATCGACGCGCGCACGCTGGATTACGCACGCATGACCGGGCGCGACGAAGAGCAGCTGGCGTTGATTGAAGCCTACGCGCGCGTCAACCTGTTGTGGCGTGACGATTCGCAAGCGGCGCCCGCCTATAGTCGGGTGGTCGATATCGATCTGTCGGCGGCGCGTCCCAGCTTGGCCGGTCCGCGCCGCCCGCAGGACCGCATGGATGTGGCGGATGTTGCCGCAGACTTCCTGCGCCGTCTGAGCGAGCCGCAGTCGGAAGGCGGGTTCGATGTGAATATGGACACCGCACGTCCGGCGAGTCGGGACGTCGTCGGCCATGGCTCGGTGGCACTGGCGGCGATTACCTCTTGCACCAATACGTCCAACCCCAGTGTGATGCTGGCGGCGGGCCTGATCGCACAGAAGGCGCTGGCGCTTGGCCTGACGCCGCCCGCCTGGGTCAAGCGATCGCTGGCGCCCGGCTCGCGTGCTGTCACCCGCTATCTGGAAGCCGCGGGGCTGCTAACGGCTCTGCAAGCCCAGGGCTTTCACGTGATCGGCTACGGCTGCACGACTTGCGGCGGCAAATCAGGTCCCCTGGATTCCGGGGTGGCTGACGCCATTGTCGAAGGCGGCCTGGTTGCCGCCGCCGTGCTGTCGGGAAATCGGAATTTCGAAGGACGCATCCACAAACTGCTGCGCGCCAACTACATCGGGTCGCCCGCGATGGTGGTGCTGTACGCGCTGGCGGGCCGCATCGACGTGGATTTCGAGCACGAGCCGCTGGGGCCGGGCGCGGACGGTGCGCCGGTCTATCTGCGCGATGTCTGGCCCAGCCAAGACGAGATCACGGCCTTGATGCCGTTGGCGTCGGACCCATCGCTGTTCGCCGAAGTCTATGACCCTGCCAGCCTGGACAGCGCGATCTGGCGAGACTTGTCCGCGCCGGCCGGCTTGCGCTTTCCTTGGGACCCGGATTCGCAATACCTGGTCGAACCTCCGTTCTTCAAAACCGAACCCGGCCGCGACGCGCTGGGCGACCTGGCGGCTGCCCTGGCGCATGGGCGGGTGCTGGCCGCGTTCGGCGATTCGCTGACCACCGACCATATTTCGCCCAGCGGCGAGATCCCCTCCGACACGCCCGCGGGCATGTACCTGATCGGCAAGGGAGTGGCGCCGCGCGACTTCAATACGTATGTGGCCCGCCGTTGCAACCACCACGTCATGACGCGTGGCACCTTCGCCAACATCCGCATCAAGAACGCGCTGACACCGGGCGTGGAAGGCGGCGTCACCCGCCACTATCCAAGCGGCAGGCTCATGCCGATTGTCGATGCTGCGACTGCTTACCGCGAGGCCGGCGAGGCCTGCGTCATCCTGGGCGGCAAGGACTACGGCATGGGCAGCAGCCGCGATTGGGCTGCGAAGGGCTCGGCACTGCTGGGCGTGCGCGCCGTGATCGCGGAGTCGTTTGAACGCATCCATCGCGCCAATCTGGTGGGCATGGGCGTGCTGCCGCTGGCGTTCGCGCCCGGCCATGGCTGGCGTCAGTTGGGGCTGACCGGCGCGGAGACGCTGCGCTTGGAGAATGTGACGAATGGCGTGTTGAAGGGGGAACCCATCGACGTGATTGCCGAGGAAGGGGACCGCCAGGTGCGCTTCCAGGCCTATGCCCAGGTACTCACGCACGCTGAACGCAAGCTCATCGCGGAAGGCGGGATCCCCGCCAGCGTCCTCAACGCATTTTTGACCGACACGGCGGCCGCCGACGCGGCCCATTGCTGACAACGCGCATCACTCTGGAAACTCGACATCATGCTGGATCTCTTACTGAAGAATGCAAGGCTGCTGCTGCCGCAGCAGGGCCTGACCGAGGGCGTGCTGGGCGTCATTGACGGCCGCATTGCCATCATCGCCGAACCAGGCACACCGCTTGAGGCCCGCGAAACGATCGACTGCCAGGGGCTGTGGGTGCTGCCCGGCCTGATCGACCCTCACGTGCACTTCGGCTTCGGCTCGCCGGAAACCGACTTCGAGACTGAGTCGCGCTTCGCCGCGCTGGGTGGCACCACCACCGTGCTGTCGTTCCATCGGTCCGCAGACATCCGCGAATCATTTGAAAAGGTGCGCGACCGCGCGCTGTCGCAAAGCTGCATCGACTTCGGCTTCCATTTCGGCATCACCAGCAATCTGCATGTGGAAACGCTCGAGGAAATCTCACGCCGTTTCGGCGTGTCGTCCTACAAGCTCTACATGATGTACAAAGGCGCGGCGGGCCTGTCCAAGGGATTTACCGACATCGACGACGGCCTGCTGTATTCGGCCTTGCGCGCCACGGCCGCCATTCCCGGCGCGATCATGGGCGTGCACTGCGAAAACGTCGAGGTCATCCCCGTACTGAGAGATCCCCTGCGCGCGGCCGGCCGCGACGATTTGAAGGCCTGGAACGAGCAGAGCCCGGACTTCCTGGAAGCCGAGAACGTACATCGTGTGTGCTATTTCGCGGCGAAGACGGGCGCCGCGGTCAATATCGTGCACCTGAGCAGCCGCGAAGCGCTGGACGAGGCGCGGCGCCATCGGCGCACGCCCGGCGCGCCGCCCATTTACGTCGAGACCTGCCCGCACTACCTCTTCCTGAACGACGAGTCGCCCGCGGGGACCTATGCCAAGGTCAACCCGCCGGTGCGAGGCCAAAGCGATGTGGAAGCCATGTGGGAGGGCGTGCTGGACGGCTCCATCACCACGATCGGCACCGACCACGTGCCCCGCAAGCGGGCCACCAAGGACACAGATATCTGGGCGGCCAGCAACGGGTTTCCGGGCACCGGCCTGATGTTGCCGATCTTGCTGCACGAAGGCTATCACCGCCGCGGCGTCCCTCTGGAAACGCTGATGAAGGTCAGTGCCGAGAGCTCAGCCCGCATCTATCGCATGCCGGGCAAGGGCAGCATCGAGATCGGCAAGGACGCAGACCTGGTGATCGTGGACCCCCACCTGCAACGCACCGTCGATCCGGCCACCCTGGAATCGAACTCCGACTATTCGCCTTACGAAGGCATGACCCTGAAAGGCTGGCCCATACGCACCCTGGTGCGCGGGCGCACCGTGGCGCAGGACGGCCGCATCACAGATGCGGCCCGTGCCAATCCTGGCGGCCGCTATCTCAAGCGTCTTTGAACTGAACCCATCTCCTTTCCGACGGAAACCACTATGAGCGACAACAAGCGAATCTGGGACGACTTCCTCACCGAACGCGACAAGCAAGTGCTGGCTCAGGCCGGCTACGGCAAGCGCGGCGGTTTCGGCAAGCGTCCCGCGCTTTTCATCATCGACGTGCAATACAACTTTTGTGGCGACACGCCCCAGGACATCCTGGAAGGCCTGAAGCAATATCGCACCCACTGCGGCCGCGAGGCCTGGGACGCGGTCGCGCATATTGTGCCGCTGCTGGAACTGGCGCGCGACAAGAACATTCCCGTCTTCTATACCGAGAGCGGCCGGCGCGCCGACCTGCTGGATAGTGGCGTGCAGGTGGGCAAGAACCACCGGGGCGGTGAAAAGACCGTGCTGGCAAACACCCATGCGACGCAGACCGTGGAGCCGCTGGCCCCGCGCCCGCAAGACATCCGCATCACCAAGCAGAAGCCATCCTGCTTCTTCGGCACGATCTTCATGAGCCACCTGAACTTCCTCGACGTGGACACGCTGATCCTGGTGGGCTGCACGTCGTCTGGATGCCTGCGCGCCACCACGGTTGACGCCTACTCCTACAATTTCAAGGTAATCATCCCCGAAGAGGCGGCGTTCGACCGCTTCCAGGCCAGCCACGCCATGAGCTTGTTCGATCTGAACTGCAAGTATGCGGACGTGATTCCATCCCGCGAAGTGCAGGACTACCTGCGCGGCCTGCCCGCGCCCGCCGATGCGGCCCGTGACTGAACTGGAGCAGGATGCAGACGCCATGGCCATCAATGCCGGACCGCTTCCCGTCTACCTGTTGACCGGCTTCCTGGGAAGCGGCAAGACCACGCTCTTGTCGCGTCTGGTGCGCAGCTCGCGTTTTGCCGATACGGCGGTGGTCATCAACGAGTTCGGCGAGATCGGCCTGGATCACATGCTGGTCGGCAAGGCGGATGACACCGACGTCGTGTTGCTGGATTCCGGCTGCCTCTGCTGCGCGGCGACGAGCTCCCTGCAAGACACGCTGGAGTCGTTGTACTACCGTCGCCTGCGCGGTGAGATTCCGGAATTCAAGCGGGTAGTGGTGGAGACCTCGGGGCTGGCTGATCCGTGTCCGGTCATCAACACGCTATCTGCCGATCCGCTGATCGCCCGCCACTACCGCTTCGGCGGCGTGGTGGCGACGGCGGACGCGCTGCACGGAATGGCCACGCTGGACGCCTATCGCGAAGCCAGCACCCAGGTCGCGATCGCCGACCGCATCGCGCTGACCAAGGTTGATCTGGCCGAGGACGCCGCGATCCAGGCGGTGAAGACAGCGCTGCGGGGATACAACGCCAGCGCTCCGATTCGGGCGGTATCGCCCGACACGGTGGATGAAGACGCGCCCGCGCTGTTTGACGGCCTGCGCCCAGAACATCTGGACGCCGCCGTGTTGAGGGAGGCCCCGCCAGCCGCCGTGAGGCCGGTGGCGCACGTGTTGCGCTACGGTATCGTGTCCTATGCATTTCGGCAGCATGCGCCGGTAAGCTGGGAGGCCTATGCGAACTGGACCCGGCATATGCAACGCCAGGTCGGAGAACGCCTGTTGCGGGCCAAGGGCTTGCTGCGTTGGGACGACGGAAGTCTGCGCGCGGCGCATGGCGTGCGGCTTGTCTTCGCCACGCCCGAGCCTATTGCCGAGCGGGAAGGCGCTGCGCGGGCGACGGGCGCCATGGTCCTGATCGTGCGAGATCTGTCGGCGGAAGAGGTTGAGCAGGCGATGCAGCCCCTCGGCATGTGAGACCCGGCAGACGCTTCGCCGAAGGTGCGTTGCTATCCAGCATGCTGCGCAAGTGGCCGACCGCAGTGGGGGCCGGTAAGGCTGAATCTCGCGGCCCATTCACGTTGAGCCCGGTTCAAGCTACGACATGAGCAACCACTTTCTATTCAGTGACGGTCTGCTCCGCCCGCGCTCGTCCCCGTAACACTAGGGTTATCCGGGATTCTTTATGCTTAAACTTTTGTGAAGAATGAGCGGCAGATGCAGGACCGCCGCCACAATGAGGCATCAAGGCGGTTCACCGTGGTGCGGCACGTGACGCACCACTTGAGGGATCGCGGGGTTCCCCCCCCCACTAAGGAGAGTCGCATGCTGCTGCGTAGACGTTGTCTGGCCTTGATGATGCTGGCGCTGACTGGCTGGGCGACGGCCAGCCATGCGCAAACGCCGTCTCAGGCCTGGCCCGTCAAGCCCGTGCGCCTGGTCGTGGGGCTGGCACCCGGCGGGCTGGTCGACGTGCTCGCGCGCACCGTGCAGCCGCACTTGGCCGAGGCCTTGAAGCAGACCGTTATCGTGGAGAACCGGGGCGGTGCGGGCGGCAACGTGGCGGGAGCCGAGGTGGTGCGCAACGGTAGAGACAACCATACCTTCCTGCTCAATCCATCGACGACCGAATCGGTCAACCCCCTGATGTTCTCCAGCATGCCGTTCGATCCGCAGCGTGACCTGCGGCCGGTCGCCTTGCTGGCCAACAGCCAGTTGTTCCTGTTTGTCCGGTCCTCGCTGGGCGTCAATACGCTCGAAGAGTTCGTGGAGTACGCGCGCAAGCGGCCCGATCCGCTGAATTACGGTTCGGCCGGCAACGGCACGACGCCGCATCTGGCCGGCGAGCTGCTCAAGCAGGCGACTGGCATGCAGGCCACCCATGCGCCGTATCGCGGCGTGGCGCCGGCGATACAAGACCTGGCAGCGGGCCAGATCGACTTCGCGTTTGGGCCCGCCACGGTCTTTCCCATGGTGCAAGCGGGCAAACTCAAGGTACTGGCGGTGGCGAGCCGGAAACGCGCCGCCGTCGCGCCCGACATACGGACCTTTTCCGAGGCGGGCATCGACGGCGTTTTCGCGGACAGCCTGTTCGGCGTGTATGCCGCCGCTGGCACCCGCGATGATGTGGTCGATCACATGAACGCCGAAATCAACAAGGTGCTTGCCCGGCCGGAGATCCAGGCGCGCTTTCTGGATGCGGGCGCCGAGGCGATCCCGCTGCGCGTGACCGACTATGCCGCGCGCGTGCAGGACGAAAAGAAGTTGTTCGCCCCGTTGATGAAATCGTTGGGGTTAAAGGAACAGTAGATAGCCAACGCTACAAAAGCCGCCGTCTCCTTGCCGTTATCCGGCGCGCGCAGGCTTACGCCCAAGCGGCTACATCACCTTTACCGCCCGGCCGATGAACTGGATCGGGCCGGTCGGTTTGCCGGTGGGCGAGCCCGTTGGCGGTTCCAGCGTCAATTCAAATAACTGGTTCGCCTCCAGTGGGGGCAGCTTGTCCAGGGCGATGCGGACCGGCTCGCCGGGTTTGATCAGGCCTAGCGACACCGGGCCGTCCCAGCCGTCGGCCTTGGTCCAGAATTCCAGCGCGCGATCGGCCGGCACCTGCATGGCGGCGATCGGCACCAGTTGCACCTCGCGTTGACCCGCGCTGGCCTGCACCACCCAGCCTGGGGTCTGCGACTGTGGCGCGACCAGCACCACCATGTACTGCACGGGCCCCGGGGCTGGCGCGGGCCGCAGCGCCAGGGTGCCAGCCAGCGCCAGTGCGGCGGCCAGGCCGCTGGCGGCCGCGCCGCGCCAGAAGAACAGGCTGTCCCACCAGCCCGGACGCGTCGGCCGGCGGGTTTGCCGGGCAGCGTTCTGGCGATCCAGCGTCCTGGCGATGCGCGGCCACAGGAGGGGCGACGGCTCGATCGGCACGGCCAGGTCGGTCAGCGGCAGCAGACGCGCTTCCCAGCGGTCCACGGCGGCGCGCAGCGCGGCATCGTGCGGCAGACGGGCGTTGACCTCGTGACGGCGCGCGCCGGACAAGGTGCCAAGCACGTATTCACCGGCCAGTTCGTCCAGGTTTTCGGGGGGGACTGTCGGGGCGCTCATGCCAGGCATTCCTTCAGCGCTTTCAGGCTGCGTTTGATCCAGGCTTTCACGGAGCCGAGGGGGGCGCCCAGGCGCTGTGCGATTTCGCTGTGCGACAGGCCGTCCACGTAGGCATGCAGCACGCAGTTGCGGCGCACGGGTTCCAGTTGTTCGAGGCACGGGCCCAGGCGGCCGGCGCTGTCACGCCATTCGAAGGCGTCGCGCGTGTCGTGCCAGGCGTCGATCGCATCGCGCGCATCCAGCGCGGCGGCGGTCTCGTCGTCGACGGCGGTTTCGTGGCGGCCGTCCCGCACCGCGTTCAGCGCCAGATTGCGTGTGACGCTGTAGAGCCAGCCGCGCGCCGAGCCGCGCGCGGCATCGAAGCTGTCAGCCCGATTCCAGACATTGACGAAGGTGTCGTGCACGATATCTTCCGCTTGGGTGCGGTCACGAACGATGCGCTGGGCAACGCCCAGCAGCCGTGGGCCTTCCTGTCGGTACAGGGCTTCGAGCGCCGAGCGGTGCCCCGCGGCGCACTGCTCGAGGGCGGCTTTGTAGTCGAAATCCGGTACAGGTCGGTTCGGCATGCGCGCGGGGCAAGGGGTGAGGGATACGGGCCGGGCGGGCAAGCCCCGGGCGGCGGGAAATCCAGGCACATGTTAGCGGACTCCCGCCGCCGTGGCCCGGCCGGGTGTCAGTTCGCCTTCCAGAAAATGTAGTCGGCTTGGTACGACACCTGGCTGCGCTGGCCGGCCTGGGTGCAAGGCGTCTGGGGCGCGACGCCGCCCTTGAGCGCCGTGCGCTGGATGTAGGCGACGCCCGTCAGCGCGCCGGCGCCCATGGCGGGATTGGCTTTGACCAGTTGATAGGGCAGGTTGCCCGCGCCGGCCGGCGCCACGGCGACCTGTGTGCCGGTCAGCTTGGAGCCGTCCGAGGCCTCCCAGGTGGCGGGCGGGCCATAGTAGGTGCCAACCTGCTTGCCCTGGCGGTCTTTCAGGACCGCCTTCGGACCGGCGAAAACCCATTCCATCTGATCCTTGGCGTCGGCCTTCGCGCGGCATTCATAGGTGATGTCTCCCGTGCCTACGGTTTCCCAGGCCACTTTGTGGCCCGCGGGCACCTGGACAGCGGCGGGCAGGGCGTCTTGCGAGGCGGCCATGGCCGGGGCTTGCAGCATGCCGCAAGCGGCGAGCAGGGCGGCGGTGAAAAGGCCGGTGGCGGGGGCGGGGCGAGTCGTCATGAGCGGTCTCCTGCGGAATAGGAATCTTCAAGTACGGCGCACGGAATGCGCGCCGTTGCAGGTACTACACGCGAGGGCCGCTTTTGGATGCAGGGCGACAGAATTTTTTTTTGGCGCGAGGGAAGGGCTTGGCCTTGTTGGCGCAAGAGGGAGCCATCTTGCCCAGGGGGGGCTCATGGCTCCCGGCGATTCAAGCCACGTCGGTCGACCCGGCAGCCCCCCATGCAATGGGTGTCCGCACCCGCGTGGCGTCCGACAGGCTGCTCACCGCATCCAGGCGCGCAATCTGCTCGGCGGAGAGGTCCACCGTCAGCGCACCCAGATTGTCCTGCAACTGCTCGTTCGAGCGTGGGCCGACGATAGGAATGGAGCCGTGCGTGCCCGCCCACGCAATGGCGACCTGGCTTGGTGTGACGCCCAGGTCGTTGGCGATGGCAATGACGGTGTCAAGCACCGCCGTGCGCTGAGGCGAGTTTTCTGGTTGGAACACGTTGCCTCCGAAGGCTTCCGCGCGACCCTTTACACCCTCGCGGTATTTGCCCGTCAACACGCCGCCGCCCAGCGGCGACCACGTCACGACGCCCAGGCCTAATGCGTTGGAGGCAGGGAACAGATCGGCCTCGGCTTCCCGGCGCACCAGACTGTGCTCGAACTGCGCGGCGGCAATGGGAACGGTGCGGGTCAGTTCGGCCAGCGTCACTGCACGGGCGAGGCGCCACGCTGGAAAATTCGACATTCCGGCATACAGGATCTTGCCCGCCCGGGCCAGATCTTCGAAGCCGCGCACGATCTCTTCGGTGGGCGTCACGTGATCCGGCCAGTGCACCCAATAGATGTCGATGCGGTCCGTCTTCAGCCGCTTGAGACTTGCCTCAAGCGACGCAACCATCGCTTTGCGGCTGTTTCCCGTAACAAGGCGATTCGCGTTGGGTACCGCGCCGCGTGTGAACTTCGTCGTCAATACGAAATCCTCGCGTCGCCCTTGAAGCAGGTTTCCGAGCAGTTCCTCGGACTGGCCGAACTGGTAGACATCCGCCGTGTCGATGAAGTTGCCGCCGGCATCGCTGTAGCTGTTGAAGACGGCTTCGGCCGTATCCGGATCGGCGCCATGCCCCCAGCCGGTTCCGAAGTTTCCTGTGCCCAACGCGACTTGCGAAACCTGAAGGCCTGTCTTGCCAAATGTGGTGTATTTCATGTCTGTTTCGATCGAAATGTTGATTCAGGGATTGCTCGACGGCGTCGTCCTGCGCAGTACGACAAGGTTGCTCACCGATGTCTGTACGACTTCGCCGTCTTGGTTGAATGTGCTCGTCCGTACTTTGACCAGTCCTTGCCCCGGCCGGGATTTCGATGGTCTGACCTCAAGCACTTCACTTTCCACGCGGAGTTCGTCGCCGGGACGCACGGGCCGCGGCCAGCGCAATTCGTCGATGCAAGCCCCGACGATGCCGCCCGCGGGCTTGAACTCGCTGTTCACCAGCAGGCGCATGGTCACTGCGGCGGTGTGCCAGCCGCTGGCGGCCAGGCCCCGAAAGATCGACGCCGCCGCGTCGGTCTCATCGAGATGAAAGGGTTGGGGATCGAACTCGGACGCGAAGCGCTTGATACCGCTTTCGTCGATGCGGATACGCGTGGTTCCAGGGTATCGCTGGCCGGGCTCCAGGTCTTCCAGGTAGAGGAATGTCATGGTTGATCGCTCCCGCTAGAGCGCTTCGAGCGCCAGAGCAATGCCCTGACCGCCACCAATGCACAAGGTCACCACGCCGCGCCTGACCCCATCGCGGCGCATCGAATGCAGGAGCCGCGTGGTGAGTACCGCGCCCGTGGCGCCGATGGCGTGTCCGTGGGCGATTGCGCCGCCTTCGACGTTGACGATTTCCTCCGGCAAGCTCAGTTCGCGCAGGCACGCCAAGGTGATCGCTGCAAAGGCCTCGTTGATCTCGATGCGCTCGATGTCTGTGTGTGTCCAGCCTGCGCGGGCCAATGCAAGCTTGACCGCCGGGATCGGCCCCAGCCCAAACAACCCGGGTTCCACGGCGGCCACGCCGAAAGAAGCCAACCTGGCCCAGGGTTGTAGCCCTTGAGCTTCGGCGTAACCGCGCTCGGCCACGATCAGCGCCGCGGCACCGCTGTTGAGCCCCGGGGCGTTGCCTGCCGTGATCGTGCCATCTTTCCGAAACGCCGGCTTCAGCCTGGCCAGCGTGTCCACCGTGGTATCGGGACGATTGGTTTCGTCACGCTCGAACCGAATCGTGCCTTTGCGGTTGGCAAGCTCGATGGCGACGATCTCGTCGTCGAACTTGCCCGCGGCTTGCGCCGCGCTGAAGCGCTGCTGGGAACGCGCGGCCCAGCGATCTTGATCTTCCCGAGTAATCTCATGTTGGCTGACCAGGTCTTCGGTATGCCAACCGGAATGCTGGCCGCTGAAGGCGTCGTTCAGTCCGTCGCGCAACATGCTGTCAAGCATGAGCGCATCGCCCATGCGGACCCCCCAGCGCCCGCCTGGAACCAGATGGGGAGCCTGATCCATGTTTTCCATGCCGCCCGCGATCACCGCGTTGGCATAGCCCGCCGCGATCTCGAGTGCGGCACTGGCGATGGCTTGCGCGCCGGAACCGCAGACTCGATTCACTGTCAATGCAGGCACCGTGACGGGCAGGCCGCCGCCAATGGCAGCCTGCCTGGCAGGGTTCATCTTCACCCCAGCCTGGATCACGTTGCCCAGCACGACGGCATCGATCTTGTCGGCGGCCAAGCCCGAGCGGCGCAGTGTTTCGCGCACCACCGCCGCACCCAGTTCGGGCGCAGGGGTTTCCTTCAGCGAGCCGCCGTAGGCGCCGATGGGCGTGCGCACCGGTGCGCACAAGACGATTTCAGGATTGCTCATGGGAACTCCTTTCGGTACGAGCAGGGACATCGAGAAGCAGGCAGGTCGGGTTGCCTCGCGTCGGGCAAGGTGGCGAACCGACCGCCATGCAGAGCACCCGGTATTGCGGCGCTTCATTCACCATATGTTTGTATCTGCAATAGTTGCAGGTACAATATATAGCATGAATAACGCCATCAAGCCGCAAGGCTGTACCAACTTGAAGCTGCGCCAGCTTGATCGCGTGGTGACGCGGCACTACGACCAGTATGTCGCCAGGGCAGGGCTGAAAAACACGCAGTACGCCTTGCTGTCGCACGTGATCAGGCTAGGCCCTATCCGGCCGGGGGATTTGGCGCGTCACATGCAGATGGATGCTTCGACGCTCACGCGCAATTTGCAGCCGCTGGCCGCCCAGGGCTGGCTTGTGATTGGCGCGGGCCCTGATTCGCGCAGCCGTCTGGTTGAAGCGACCGAGGCGGGCATCGCCAAACGCGCGGAGGGGCAGCGCGCGTGGAGGCTGGCGCAAACAGCGCTCAATGAACGTCTTGGCGAGGAGCGCGTTGCCGAGCTGCACCGGTTGCTCGACGCTTGCATGGCCTGCCTGGCTGACGAGGCGGGAGAAGACAGCCAATGAGGCGCGGGCAGTCCGGGATGTGGCTTCTTGTGACGGGGAGTGCCGCGGCGGTTATGGGCCGCGCATGAAAACAGCGCCCACACGTTGGGGCGCTGCTTCAGGTTGCGGCCATGCAAACCGGCCGCGGATACTGGCGGCGATCAGCAGCGACCGATGTTCAGGTCAGAGATCAGGTTGTTGAAATTCTGGCGCAGGTCGTTGGCGTCTTCCACGATCGTGAGACGAATCATCTTGAACGCGCCCGTGCGCGCCGCCTCTTCCTTGTAGCGGCCATTGTTGGTGTGCTCCAGGATCTTGCGGCCGGCGGCCAGAAAGCCGTTGACGTCCATCATCATGCTGCTGCAGCCCTTGGGGTCGGCTTCGCGCGTCTTCTTGTCAAAGCCCAGCGCCATTTCATTCATCTTGTCCAACTGCTGCTTGAACGCTTCCTGGTCGGCACCCAGGCCCTTGCCGTCAAAGACGCCCGACGCCTTGTCCATCGTGGCCTTGCCGTAATAGACCATGCCGGCGCGGTAGTAGGCGACCGTGTCCTTCTTGGCCTTTTCGAAGGCCTCCTTGGTGTTGGCCGTGTCCTTGATGGAGATGCCGCGGTAGAAGCCGTTTTCCGCCTTTACGACTTCCGTCAGCGCCGCCACGTAGGCCGGGCTTTTCTCGCGCGCCAGCGTGCCGTTGTCCGACAGGAAGGTCTTCGCGGCCGAATAGTTCTGCAGTTCGTTGCTCAGTGGCGCCAGCTTGCCCAGCGCATCCGAGAATTCCTTGGCCGGTGCGTCGATCTCGGGGATGGGCGTCGTCATCGCCAGCGCGCGGTCGAGTTTCTCTTTGGTGCGCAGGATGGTCGTGTCATTGCTGATGACGAAATCCTTGAGCGGCTTGTTGCTCTTGAGCGCCGGGATGGCATAGGTCTCGTAGCGGTCCAGCGCCTGTTCGAAGGTGGTGGAGATGCTGTTGGCGGTGTCCACGTACAGGTTGTACTTGATGATCTCGGCTTGAGCGGTGGTCGGCTCGGGCGCCTTCGCTTCCTTCTTGGCGCTATCGTCGCCGCACGCGGCGAGCGCCAGCGTAACGGCCAGAATGGCGGACATGCGCAAGGGGCGCGGCATATACATCTTTGTTTCCTGTTGCGGGTGTTATGAAAGGGGACGGATGATATTCCCTTCATTTCGTTAACACGCTACAAAATACTTCGCCGCTGTCACAAGATTTTTCAGGGCGTCCAGGTCGGCCGCCAGATGTGGGCACTTCCACGCAATCGGGCCACTTTGCGCCGCCTGGCCTGCCCCAGATTTCTAGGTTGCCGGCCGAAAGTCCTGGTGCAAGGCAACGATTTCTGTGCTGCCCGTCATGACGGCGGGATATCTTGAGCGCACGAGCGGGTCGTGCCCCGGCACGATGTGATCCGGGGATTCGGCAAACTTCAACAGGGTCTCATAGCCCGCCAGCATGTCAGCCACGTTCAGCACAATTGGAAAGGGCGCATCCAACCCCATGTTGTCGTAGTAGTGGCTGGCGTCGGACGCCAGCACGATCCAGCCGCGTGCGGTGTGCACGCGCACGGCTTGCAGCCCTTGCGTATGTCCACCGATGTGCAGCAGCTGCAGACCCGGAGCGAGTTCATCGTGCCCTTGGTAGAACGAGACCCGCTTGTCGTACACCCCCCGCACCACGTCGATGACGTCTTCCACGGCGTAGGCGTGGCGCAGCATGTCGAAGCGCATATTGCAGCCGCAGGCGTATTGCAATTCGCTCTCCTGCAGGTGCAGTCGCGCGTGGGGCAATTTCCGGATGTTGCCGGCGTGGTCGTAATGCAGGTGAGTCACGATGACATCGCGGATGTCCTCAGGCTTGATGCCCACCGTCTCCAGTGCGTCGATCGGACACCTCAGGAACTCGCGCCCGCGCGCGTCGGCGGCCGCTTTGTTGAACCCCGTGTCGACGAGCCAGACGCGCTGGCCGTCCCTGATTATCCAGACGAAGTAATCCATCGGCATCGGACCGTCATGCGGGTCAGGAGGGGTGATGAAATTCTGCGTACGCTGCCTTGCGACGGTGGCGTAGCGCAATGCATAGACTTCGTAGGTAGGCAGCGTCATGCGATTCCCCGGGCGGCGCGGATCAGGTCCAGTTCTGGTTTCAGGTAGTGCATCAGGCGCTGCGGATTTTCAACCATTGGGAAATGGCCGAGGTCAGGCATGGCCGTGAAGCGCGCACCGGGTATCAGCGCGGCGACGCGACGCGAGTCCTCGGGGCTTGCCGAGTAATCGTAGGCTCCCGTCAGCAGGGATACGCCGAATGCGCTGGCATCGAGACCGTCAAGATGCTCGGTCGCGTCGAAATCCTCGCTGTAGAACCAGAGATCATCCGCATAGGTGCCGAACCCCCCTTGCGCGTATATCCAGGCGGCCTCGCGGCGGGCATCCAACGGCGAAGCGGGACCCATCAGCCCACGTACATAAGCGGGATTGTGCGCAGCCTGATTGACCTGCGGGTGGCACAGCAGTGGGGTGCGCCGGCCGGCCGCCTTGCAGGGAGCTTCAAGCGCCACCACGCCTGCCACTTCCGCGGGGCTGGATGCGGCGATGACCAGCGCCATCGCTGCGCCCATCGAGCAGCCGAGCAGAACCGCAGGCGCGCCTACGATCTGGTGGATGACGGCAAGGCAAGTGTTCAGGTAGGCGTCGCGTGTCAGCCCGGTCTGGGTCCAGGCTTGGCCAGGAAGCGGCATGCTGCGGCCGTGGGCGGGCATGTCGAAGGCAATCATGCGCCACTGGCTCCGTAACTCGGCGTCGGCCATCAATGCGTGGAATTGGCGGGAATCGGCACCGGCGGTGTGCAGCATCAAAAGCGCAGGGCCTTCGGCCAAACCGCTCGTTTCGTAGTACAGAGACGTTTGGGCATGCCCGATATCGAGCGTGACGTAATGGCCGGCAATAGGGCTGCGGTCAAGCAAAACAGGTGAAACATCCACCTGCCCCCGCAGGATTTCAAACAGCCTTTCCAAGGCATGCAGGGCCTGCGCGACAGCCAAGGCGTCCCCCTTCACGTGCAGGCCCTGAGCATGACGGTTCGCAGCGGTGAAGGAGTGATAGCCGGCGGGAGGAGTGGGGTCCAGTAGTTTGCGCCAGGTTTCGGGAGGGGCTGAGATGACGATGCACTGCGAAGGCGTGGCAGGCTGGCCGGCCCAGGCGCTGACCTTGTCGCCGGGATCGGTCCCGGCGTGGAGCCAAATGGCGCAAGGCAGGCCTTTGGCTGCGAGTTTGAACTCGCTATCCTGATGCGCCAGCGTCACGCCGGCTTTCAGTTCCTGAACGATCGTCTTCACTTGGGGCGGTCTCCTCTTGTTGGCGCCTCAGCACTTCGAGTGCGGTGCGTTGCGCATTGACGATATGGCTCTGAGCCGCCGCCTGGGCGCCCAGGGGGTCGCGAGCCAGGATGCGCTCGAAGATGTGATCGATTTCCGCCATGCTTTCGGGTAGCCGGTCGGGGCGCGCGAAAGACGTCGCACGCAGCAAGTTGATGCGCGACAGCAGGCCCGGAAGCATGTCTTTCACCAGGTCGTTTTCGCAACCGGAAAGCAGGACGTCGTAGAAATCGCGTTTGGCCGCGAGCAGGGCGGACTTATTGCTGCCTTTGGCCTGGCGGTTCAGGGCTTGGACGGCCTTGCGAAGGCGTTCCACGTCGGCATCGCTGGCAAGACGGGCGAACTCATGCGCGGCGAAACCTTCCAGCAGCGCCCGCAAGGCGTAGAGGTCGCGAGCCGCCTTTTCGGTGATACGGACGACCGTCGGGCCGCGGTGCGGCTCGATGGAAATCAGGCGTTCGGCTTCCAGCGTTCGCAGCGCCTCGCGCAGCGTGCTCCGGCTGATATTCAATTGCTCACAGAGTTCCACTTCACGCAGGCGCTCGCCGCCCTTGATGCGCCCGTCCATGATGGATGTGCGCAGGAATTCCTCGACGCGGGTGCGCAAGGTGGAAGGTTTCTCGAAAACGGCGCCGGAGGGGCTGGGCATGGCTGTCTCTCGCTTAACTTGGCGGCAGGCTCCAGCAGCAGTCCAGGCTTGTGGCCCGGACAGTGCGAGCCGTCGGTTCAACGTAAAGACGCAATATATCCCGCCAGCGGGCCATGGTCACAGTCCCAGGTAGGCTGCACGCACGCGGCTGTCTTCCAGCAGCCCGCTGCTGGGGCCGGACAGCACCATCACGCCTGACTGCAGCACATAGGCGTGATCGGCCACCGACAGCGCGAGGCGGGTGTTCTGCTCCACCAGCAGGATCGTCAGGCCGCTTCGATGGATATCGATCATGGCCCGATGCATTTCCTCGACCACCTTGGGCGCCAGCCCGTGGCTCGGTTCGTCCAGCAACAGCAGACGGGGGTTGAGCATCAGCGCGCGGCCGAATGCCACCATCTGCTGTTCGCCCCCCGACAGGGTGCCCGCCAGTTGCCGGCGGCGTTCCTGCAGCCGGGGAAAGAGGGCGTAGACCTGGTCGCAGCCGCGTTTGAGCCCAGCGGCATCCTTGCGACGGGAATATCCGCCCAGGTACAGGTTTTCCTCGACGGTCATTTCGGGAAAGACGTGTCGGCCCTCTGGCACGTGCGCAATGCCCAGCTCCGGGATCCTGTGTGGGGGCAGGCGTAGGATGTCCTGGCCGTCGAACACAATCCGGCCGCTGACCTTGCCGAGCAAACCGGATATGCAGCGCAGCAGCGTGCTTTTTCCGGCGGTGTTGGCGCCGACCACCGCGATGAAGCCGCCTTCGGGCACCTCCAATGACACGTCATGCAAGACGGGACTGCGGTCGTAAGAGGCCGTCAGGCCCTGGATCTGCAACAAGCTCATGCCGCCACCTCCGCCTGTTCCATCGATTTGCCCAGGTAAACCTCGATCACCTTGGGGTTGGCCGCGATCTCGACCGGGCTTCCTTCCGCGATCTTCTGGCCGAACGACAGCACCAGGATCCGGTTGCAGAGCCGCATGATGGCGCGCATGTGGTGTTCGACCACGATGAAGGTAATGCCCGACTCATCGCGCAGGGTGCGGATCAAATCCAGCAAGGCGTCCATTTCGGATTCGTTCAGCGCCGCCATGACCTCGTCCAGCAGGAAGACCTTGGGATCGGTGCACAGCGCGCGCGCCAGTTCGACCCGCGCCTGCTCGGGGAAGGACAGTTCGCCCGCCGGTTTGGCGGCGATGGCGGACAGTCCCACGCGGTCCAGGCTGTCGCGGGCCAGTTTCCGCGCGCGCGGCACGTCATGACGCAGCAGGCCCCCGACCAGTACGTTGTCCAGCACAGTCATCTCGGGAAAGAGCGCCACGTTCTGGAAGGTCTTCGTCATGCCCAACGCGGCAATCTGGTGGGGCCGCAGGCCGCTGACATCCCGGCCTTCGAGTTCGATGCGTCCGCCCTGGCTGCGGTACAGGCCGACCAGTAGGTTGAACAGGGTTG
This sequence comes from Achromobacter sp. NFACC18-2, assembly GCF_900108985.1. Lineage (NCBI taxonomy): Bacteria > Pseudomonadati > Pseudomonadota > Betaproteobacteria > Burkholderiales > Alcaligenaceae > Achromobacter > Achromobacter sp. NFACC18-2. The sequence continues at coordinate 40,323 of NZ_FNYM01000009.1, forward strand.
TCTTGCCGGCGCCATTGGGTCCGATCAGGCCCAGGATGTCGCCCTTGGCGACACGGAACGACACGTCGTCGACGGCCTTCAGACCGCCGAAGCGCCGCTGAATGTTCGATACTTTCAGGATGTCAGGCATGCTGGCCCCGCGTCAGATTGCGCAGTCGCGCCCACAGTGCGGATAGACCGCGCGGCTCGATCAGGATGATGGCGATCAGGATCAGACCAAACGCCAGCTGGGACACGCCCGCCGTCTGGCCCGACAGCCAGTCGTTGAACACCTCCTCCAGCGGAATGATGACCAGCGCGCCGATGAGCGGCCCGGCAACCGTACCCACGCCGCCGATGATGCAGATCAGCGCCACACGCACCGAAATGCCCACCAGCGAGAACACGGTATCCGGGTCAAAGAAGTAGATGAACTGCGCATAGAGCGTGCCGCAAGCACCCATCAATGCGGCGGATATGACCGCGGCAAGGATGCGCGTCCGGGCCGTGTTCACGCCGATGACTTCCGCCGCCTGCGGATTGGCTTTTACGGCGCGCAGCCGGTAACCCAGCCGTGATCGGCTGATCAACGCGAACACAATCGACGTAATCAACGCGGCGCCAAGCATCAGGTAGTAATAGGGGATGCTGGACTTGAATTGCATCTGCGCGAAACCTTCCGCGAACGGGATGGACAGCCCCACCGGTCCGCCCGTGACCGATGCCCAGGTATTGGCGATGGCGCGCAGCACTTCGCCGAATGCCAGCGTCGCCAGCGCGAAGTAATGCCCGCGCAGCCGCATGGTGGGCAGGCTGAGCAGGCCGCCCGCCACGGCGGCTACGGCCATGGCGGCCACGATGCCCAGCCAAGGCGATATGCCATAACGCATCAACAAGAGCGTGGACGTGTACGCGCCCAGCCCAAAGAAGGCGGCGTGCCCCAGCGAGATCTGGTTGGCCAAGCCGCCTACGATGTTCCACGACTGCCCCATCGCCGCAAACAGCAGAACCAGCGTCAGAACCCGGATGCCGTAGCCTTGGTCCTCCATCATCCAGGGCGCAGCCACGGCGATCATCACCAGCACCGCCCAAGGCAGGAATTGTCGAATCGACGTCATGATGTAGCCCTTTTCAAGAGACCTTCCGGGCGCACCGCCAGGACCAGAATGAAGATGGCGAACAGGACGAGGTTCTGAAGCTGCATCGGCAGAACCAGCGAGGACAAGGATTGGATGACGCCGACCGCCACGCCTCCCACCACCGCGCCCATTACGCTGCCCAGTCCTCCCAGGACCACCGCCGTAAACATCAACACGCTGAACTGCGCGCCGACGGTCGTTGATGCGGTGAGATAGGGCAGGATGATGCCGCCGCCCAATGCCGTCAGACCCACGCCCAGCCCGAAAGCCAACTGGTGCACGCGATGGGTGGAGATTCCCGAAAGGCGGGCCGCCATCGGGTCTTGCGCCGTTGCGCGCACCGCCATGCCCCACCAGGTCTTCTTCAGCACCCACCACAGCGTCAGGCCGGCCACCGCCGCCACGACAAAGGCCAGCAGATAAGGCGCGCTGAGCAGGAGGGGGCCGATCGCCAGCGCCGTCATCTGATAGGACGTCTGCACGGAACGGAATTCCGATCCGAACAGGATCAGCGCCAGGTTTTCCATCACGATGAGCAGCCCGACCGTCAGAAATATCTGCGCGACCGCGGGCGCCTTCAACACGCGGTCGATCAGGAATTTCTGTGTCAGCACCCCGAGCAGGAAGGCCACGGCGAAGGACAGCAGGGAGCCCAGCAGCGGGTCCAGGCCCAACAGCTTCCAGGCGAAGTACGCCACGAACATGCCCACCATCAGGAACTCGGCCTGGGCGAAATTGACAATGGAGACCACCCCGAATACGAGCGTCAGGCCGATTGAAATGACTGCGTAAACGCCGCCCAGCAGAATGCCGTCCACCAGCGCCTGCAAAAATTGCATGACTGTCCTCCTTGCGTCCTTCGTCCTGTGCGCGGCGCGTCAGCTGGCGGTGATGACGCGGCCCTTGGCCAGCGCCTGCGGCCACACCGAGACCAGTTCGTTGTTCTGCCACTGGACCATGATGGGTTGGGCCAAGGTGTTAAGGCCATTGGCGTCGAAATGCACGCCGCCACCTGACATCACGCCAGACCAGCCCTGGTCATACTTCTGCGCGCGCAGTGCCTTGGATACCGCGTCGGGTTTGTCCGACGCCGCTACCTCCAGCGCCTGGGCGAGCACGCCCGCGCACACGGCATGCTCCAGGGCTTCGTGCGGCATGAATGTCCCAAAGCGCTTGCGGTAGCGCTCGGTATATGCCGGCGCCTGGTCGTAGTTGGCGGGTGCGATGGACAGCACGGCCTGGGCATATTGGCCCAGCGCCTTGGCGAAGTCAGGAATCACGTAGCCCGCCGCCCCGCCGACGATAGGGACCGTCAGCCGTTGCTGGCGCATCACGCGAATGATCAGCAGGCTGTCATTCAAGTAAGAGATAGGAAATACGATCTGCGCGTCGGAGCCGCGCAATTTGCTGATCAGCGGCGTCACATCGGTGATGCCCAGCGGATAGGCCTCATCGAGCACGATCTGGGCGCCTGCCGCCTTGGCGGCATTGCGCACGCCGACGGCCTGCGACGTCCCGTAGGCCGTGTCCTCGTACAGCAGCGCAATTTTCTTGATGTCGGACGCTCCGGCCACGACGGATGCGGCGTAGTCGTACTGCGCCTTGCCCAGCACCGATCCCTTCGATACCACTTGGAAGATGTGATTGAAACCACGTTCGGTCAGCACGTCGGAGAACGACATGGTCAGCAAGGGTATGCCGCGGCGTTCGGTGACTTCGGAGACGGCCAGCGTCAGCGATGATGCATAGGCGCCAATGATGGCCACGCAGCGGTTCTGCGTGATCAGCCGCTGCGCGACCGTGGCGGCGGTGGTGGGCTGCGACGTCGCGTCCGCAACGATCAGCTTGAGCTTGGCGCCGCCCAGCGACTTGATGCCGCCCGCGGCATTGATCTCATCCGCTGCCAGTTCCAGGCCTTGGCGTGAATTGATGCCGAACTGCGCATTGGCGCCGGACAGGGGCAGGATCACGCCGACGTTGATCTCTGTGGGCGCGGCCAGGACCCGGCCGGGCAGGGATGTCGCCAGGGCAGCCGCACCCAGTCCGGCCACAAATTCCCGGCGCCCGTGGCGCACGGCCTGCTTGGGGAGTTCTTTCATGTTTGTCTCCTGTTTTTTGTGGGTATTGGCGCGCGGCAGCCAGCCCGGCGCTTTGCCGCATTATTCGTTTCATCTTTTGATCAGTCAAGAAGATTGTCAGACAATCGGACTGTTGACGGATCGCGATTGATTGTCAGACAATCCGATCATCGACAAGCGGCGGGCGTTTGCAGATCAGGCGCCGCCATCACCACGAGGAACGTATGGCAGACATCAAATCCGAAACCCAAGCCCTGTTCGATCAAGGCCTGAATCTTCGCCGCGAAGTATTGGGAACCGAGTACGTGGACGGCTCCCTGGCGCGCGCCAATGACTTCATGATGGCGTTTCAGCACATCACGACGGAATGGTGCTGGGGCTACACCTGGGGGCGCGCCGGGCTGGAGAAGAAGACGCGCAGCATGCTGAACCTGGCCATGCTGACGGCGCTCAACCGCCCGGCCGAAATCAAGTTGCACGTCAAGGGTGCGCTGAACAACGGCGTGACGGTGGAGGAGATCAAGGAGATCCTGCTGCAAGCGACCGTCTACTGCGGCATTCCCGCCGGCCTGGACGCGTTCAAGGTGGCCAACCAGGTGCTGGAAGAAGAGGGCGCGTTCAAGGAGCAGCAAGCATGACCACGCAGCGAGAACGCGTGGGCCTGGTCGGCATCGGCAGCATGGGATGGCCGATGGCGGCCCGTCTGGTGCAAGCCGGCTATGCCGTGACCGTGTTTGATGCCGTGCCGGGTCAGGCTCAGAAATTCGCCCAGGAGGTGGGCGGGCAGGCGGCCGCGACCTGCGCAGCGCTGGCCGCGCAGAGCGACATCATTTTCACCATGCTGCCCACCAGCGCCATTGTCGAACAGGTGTTAAGCGGGCCGGACGGCGTGCTCGCGGGTTTGCGCGCCGGCAGTGTCGTGGTGGAAATGAGTTCGGGCGTGCCTGCCCACACGCAGCGGCTGGCGACCGCCGTGGCTGCCGCAGGCGGCCAGATGGTGGACGCGCCCGTATCCGGCGGAGTGCCGCGGGCGCGCACCGGTGAACTGGCCATCATGTTCGGCGGCCCCGCCGCGACCCTGGAGCGCGTGCGTCCGGCGCTGTCCGCGATGGGCTCTTCCATCACGGCGGTCGGAGACGTCGGCAGCGCCCACGCCATGAAGGCGCTCAACAATCTGGTGTCGGCGGGCGGCTTTCTCATTGGCGTTGAAGCCATGTTGATTGGCCAGCAGTTTGGCCTGGATCCGAACGTGATCGTGGACGTGCTGAATGCGTCCACCGGCATGAACAACTCCACCCAAAAGAAGTTCAAGCAGTTCGTGTTGTCGCGCCAGTTCAATTCAGGCTTCGGCCTTGACCTGATGGTCAAAGATCTGGGGATTGCCCTGGGAATTGCTACCGATGCGGGAACGCCGACGCCGTTCGCATCGTTGTGCCGCGAGCTCTGGGCGGCGGCGGGAAAGTCCCTGGGGCCGGGCCAGGACCATACCGCCGTGGCACGCCTGTCGGAACAGTTGGCCGGCGTTGAGCTGGCCAACAAGCAGGACTAGGCCGACTCACAAGGATAGCGGCGCGGCAGTGACCGCGCCGTCCCTTCAACCTGCAACACCAAGACCGCCAAGACAAGGCGGAGGACCGGCTGTCGCCGGCAAAAACAGCGAGGAGCAAACATGAAGAAGATTATTCTGGCGGCCTTGAGTGCCGGCATGATCGGGCATGGCGCCTATGCCGCCGCACAAAGCTATCCGACACGCGCCATTTCGATGGTGGTGCCGTACGCCGCGGGCGGGTCGACTGACGGCCTGGCCCGGATCGTTGCACAGGCCATGGGGGACAACCTTGGGCAGACCGTCGTGGTCGAGAACCTGGGCGGCGGCGGCACCATGATCGGCAACCAGCGCGTGACGCGGGCCGAGCCTGATGGCTATACGATCACGTTCGGCAACATGGGCTCCTTGGCCATCGCGCCGTCGCTGTACCCCAAGAGCAAGTTCGACCCGCGCCGCGATCTGACGGCGATCGGCTTGGTGGCGACCGTGCCGATGGTGCTGTCGGTGAGTAAAAAAAGTGGAATCACCACGCTATCCGACTTTGTCGCGCGCCTGCAGAAGCACGGCGCCGATGTGAATTTCGGGAATGCGGGCAACGGATCGACCAGTCATATTTCGGCCGCCTATTTCATGCATGTCACCAAAACCCAAGGCATGCAGATCCCCTACCGTGGTGCGGGGCCGGCTATTGCCGACCTGATGGCCGGCACCGTGGACGCGGTGATTGACCAGACGGTCACGATGATTCCCCTTCATGAAGGCCAGCGCGTCACCGCGCTGGCAGTGGCTTCGGCCTCCCGTCTGCCCCAGATTCCCGACGTGCCGACGTTTGCAGAGGCGGGCGTGCCCCAATTCAATATGAGTGTGTGGAACGGCATCGCAGCGCCCGCCGGCACGCCGCCAGCCGTCATCGCGCGGCTGGAACAAGCGCTGGCCGCTGCGCTGAAGAGTCCGGGCGTGCGAGAGTCATTGGACAAGCTGGCGGCGCAGGCGCCCGACGAAAAAGACCAGGGCGGGGCTGCCTTTCAGGCGCTCATTGCCAGAGATGTCCCGCGCTTCGCTGGCCTGATCAAAGAGGCGAACATCACAGTCAACTAAGGCGTGCCCACTGTCAGGGGCACCCCGGGGCTATGCTGCGGCGATTACGTCTTGCAGTGTGCCCCGGACCGGCGGATGGGCGGCTATGACGTTCGACGCTGGATAGGGAAGAGGTCGTCTACCGCGCGGCGACAAGATTTTTCAACCCCTCATTGCGCCAGGAACCGCTGCGCCAGCCGCACAAAATACGCCGCACCCAAGGGAATCGCGTCGTCATTGAAGTCGTACGACGGATTGTGCAGGCGACAAGGGCCCGGGCCATGTCCGGCATCGCGATGCACGCCGGCGCCGTTGCCCAGCAGCACGTAACAGCCGGGCCTTTCGGCCAGCATGAACGAGAAGTCCTCCGACCCCATCAGCCGTGCAAGATCGTCCGATACTCGGTCCGGGCCAGCGACCTCGCGCATTACCTCGACCGCGAAGCGGGTCTGTTCTATGTCGTTCACCAGAGACGGGTAGCAGCGCTCGAATTTCAGCGTTGCCGTGCAGCCGAAGGTGGCTGCCGCGCCCTCGGCGATTTCACCGATGCGCCGCTCGATCATGTCCAGCGTGTCGTCGCGATGCGTGCGAACGGATCCGCCCAGCCACGCCTCTTGCGGGATGACGTTGACCGCGTCGCCACCGTGAATCTGCGTGACGGACAGCACCGCGGGCTCATCAGGCGCGCGGTTGCGCGATATGACGGTTTGCAGGGCGGTCAGGATGTGGCCCGCGCAGACCAGCGGATCCGCGCTCAGCTCGGGCTGCGAGGCATGGGCGCCCTTGCCGGCGATGTCGATGCGAAAGCGGTTGCTCGATCCCATGAAGGGACCGGCGCGCACGCCCATGCTGCCGACCGGCAGGTCGGGCCAGTTATGCAGCGCGAAGACGGCATCGCAGGGAAACCGCTGGAACAGCCCGTCTTCAATCATGGCGCGCGCGCCCGCCTGGCCGCCTTCCTCGGCGGGCTGGAAGATGCAATGGATGGTGCCGTCGAACTGGGCGTGATGCGCCAGATACCAGGCGGTGGCGAGCAGGATCGCAGTATGTCCGTCGTGGCCACAGGCATGCATGCGGTTGTCGCGCTGCGACCGATGCGCGAAGTGATTGGCCTCGGGCATCGCCAATGCATCCATGTCGGCGCGCAGGCCGATGCGGCGGGATCCTGCGCCGCGCGTCAGGGTTCCGACAACGCCGGTGCCGCCTATGCCGGTCGATACCTCCCAGCCCCAGGCAGCCAGTTCGCGGGCAACCATCGAAGCGGTGCGATGTTCCTCAAAGCCGATTTCGGGGTTGGCGTGCAGATCGCGCCGGATGGCCCGAAAGGCCGGGTTTGCGGCGATGGTGTCGAGAATGTCGTGGACCGGGGGCATGGGGATCCTCAAGGTTGGATGGTGAGATTCAGGGCGCGCAGGACGGAAAGATCGTCGCGAATGCGGGTATCGAAGCTGGCCTTGCTGTAGGACGTTGCCGACTCCATGCCCATCGCCTGCACACGCTCGCGCACGGCAGGCGTTTCCATGACGGCGGCCAGCGCATCGCGCACGCGTTGCAGGCGCTCGGGCGGTACGCCCTTGGGCGCCAGCACGCCCACCCAGCCGGTCATTTCCATGCCTTGCACGGCGCCACTTTCATTGATGGTGGGCAGGTCAGGGTAGGCCGACAGCCGTTGGCCGCTGATCACGCCGAGGGATTTGATGCGACCCTGCTGCAAATGCGGCAAGGCGGTGGGCGGCGCCATGACCGCCATGTCGATCTGGCCGCCCAACAGGTCGTTGACCAGGGGCGCAGCGCCCTTGTAGGGCACGTGCAGCATCTTTGTGGTGGTGCGCCGCTGCAGATCTTCAATGACGACATGCTGGAACGTGCCTTGCCCCGGACTGCCGTAGCTCAGGCTTTCCGGGTCGGCGCGCAGCGCCTGCACGACCTCGTCGATGTTCGATTGCGGCAAGTCCTTGCGGGCGACCAGGATCACCGGCGACGTGAAGACGAGCGAGACGGGTTCGAAATCGTCGGTGCCATAGCGCAGGTGGCTGTTGACCAGCGGCTGCAAGACCACGTCGTTGATGCTGCCGGCCAGCAGCGTCGTGCCGTCAGGCTTGGCTTGCGCGACGCGCCCCGCGCCAATCGAGCCGCTGGCTCCGCCCACGTTTTCGATCACGACCGTCTGGCCCAGTCGTTCACTCAATTGCGGAGAAATCGCCCGCATCACCGCGTCGATGGATCCTCCGGCCGGGAACGGAATGATGAACGTGACGGGCTTGTCGGGCCACGTTGTTGTCTCGGCGGCCGCTGCCGTTGCATTCAGGACCAGCGCAGCGCAGAGGGCGGCGCCTACGCGCGCGCCCCGTAGGAAATGCGACATCGGAAAACCCCTTGAAGTATTGGTATGAGGTTGGTATTGCGCCTTGAATAGCTATACTTGAAAAGTGAAATATCACAAGTAGATATGCCAGTTCGGAATAGGTAGATTCATGCTCAGCCCATCAACCAGCGACCGCTCGTCCGCGGCAACCCTCTTCAATCGTCTGGTTGCGCGCACGCGATTGCGTCATTTGCAATTGATCGTGCTGGTGGCCGAGCTGGGCAGCGTGCAGCATGCGGCAGTGCAGATCGGCCTGAGCCAATCCGCCGCGACGAAAATGGTGCTGGAGGTCGAGCGCGCGCTGGAGACGCGCCTGTTCGAGCGGCACGCGCGCGGCATGCGGCCTACCTTTGCCTGTCGCGACCTGCTGCCCCTGCTGCGTAGTGTGATGAACAATCTGACGGGATGTGCGGAGTCGCTGGCGGCGGCGGGGGCCGGTTTTGAAGGGACAGTGAGAGTGGGCGCCATTACGGCGGGCATTACCGGCGTCATCAACCCCGCGTTGCCGGCGCTTTTCTCTGCCCAGCCCCAAGTGCGGCTGGAGCTGTTTGAAGACGCGCTGCCCGTGTTGCTTGGACGCTATGCGGACGGCGAGCTGGATATGCTGGTGGCGCGCGAACCGGCTCAACTGGCGCCCGATTCGCGGTTTCAGGCCTTGCTGGCCGATGTTTGCGTCGTGGCCTCTGGCCCCAGTCATCCTCTGGCGAAGCGTCGACACCTGCGACCGGTCGATCTGCTGGATTTCCCGTGGGCCAGTCCGCCGCCGGACAGCCAGACGCATAAAGCCTTTGAAGCCTTGTTCGCCGATTGCGGCGCGCTGCCCGCGCTTCAGCCCCTGAGCACGCGCTCGTTGGCGGCCATGGTGCATTACCTGAGGGCCAGCAACGCGCTAATGATGGGACCGCTCAGTTTCGTGCGTGAGGCGCTGGATGCAGGGGCGCTGCGCAGGTTGGACTGCGCAGTGGCCAGTACCCTCCCGCCCTTGGGGCTGGTCAGCCGGCATGAGCCCCGCAACCGCAGCGTTGCGGCTTTCCACGCGCAACTGGTGACGATGGGCGTGGCCGCTTAGAAAGGGATGGGATTGGCCGTGGACATAATCGTGGCTGAACGGACAAACGGCAACCAGGCGGGTGCACCCCGCCTGGTTGCCGTCGGTCTTATCGCGTAAGAATCAGGTCAACCCAAATCGGGCCAACCCCAAATCAGCCCAACCCCAAATCAGCCCGCGGCGTCCAGGCGGACCTGCACGCTGTCCGCGTTGTAGATCGGCGTTGCCTTGAAGCCCTTGACAGTGATGCCATCGAACTTGCCGTGCACCTTGGTGGCTCGCAACACCGTGATCGTCGAGCCGGCCGTGGCCGTGTAGCCCGGACGGAACGCGATGTTCAGCTGGCCGGCCAGCGCGGCATCGGAACTGACCGCCACTTGGCCCGCTTCATCGTCGCCAACATGGGCTTCAAGCGTGCCTGCGGACGTCTGGGTATAACTTCCCTGAACCTGGACGGCCTCTTTTGCGTTCAGTACCAGCACACCTGCGCTGATGTAGACCGCGCCGGTACCCAATGCCTTGTCCGAATCGGCGCGCAGGGATCCGGAAGCGATCACGGTGCCGCCCGAATAGGTGTTTGCGCCCGCCATGGCCAACGTGCCGGTGCCGCTCTTGGTCAGCTTTCCCGCACCGCTGATGTCGTTGCGCCACACGTCCAAGGCGTTGAAGCCGCCGAGGCTGGCGTTCATGGTGACATCCACATCGCCATTGAATGCGCCGTAGCCGTCGGCGGCCGCAAACAGGTTCATGCGGCCAAAGCCTTCCGCGTCGTCAAGAATGGGATAGCCGGAAGGCAGTGCGGTGGTTTTCAGGACAACCCGGCGTTGGTCGTTGTTCAGGTACGGCAGGCGGGTTTCCAATATCACTTCGGCGCCCTTGGGCACCACGGCCGGTTTGCCCGTGTCGCCGATCTGCGTGAAGCTGAACGTCAGGCGGCGGCGGTATTCGGCCTTGTTGGCGTCATGATCGGCAAACCGGTCTTCGCTGAGGTCTTTCGAATGCGCGAAGGCCAGGAACGCTTCGGGCGTGCTGGCGCCCACTGCGGCCATCAGGGTCTGGCGGGCCTGCGCGTACGCAACGGCACGCGTGCCTTCGCTGGCGGCGAAGATGTTGCCTGTCGCCGAGGCCTGGCCCAGGATGCGGCCGCTCATGACATCCAGCGGCGAGTGCATGCCGGCGATGATCCGGCTTTCACCCAATTCAACGCCGCGGGCCACGAGTTCCTGGAAGCGCTCGGGCACCAGATAGGCCATGGCAATGGCATTGCGCACGGATTCGGCGGTGTGGCCGCTGGGGTAGCCGCCGTCGGTGGCGGGGGAAGAACTCTTGGCGGGCTCCAGTTCCGGGACGACCTGCACGCTGGCGCTCCACCGCCACGGGCGCGCATATTTGTAGAAGCGCTTGCTGGGCTCGGTGGAGGCATTGTTGCCCATGCTCTGCACGAACGCGATGGCGTCGCCGAAGGCCGGGTTTGCGGCGCCCGACACGCCCGTGTTGTTGCCGGTGTCGTCGTACTTCACCGTGGCGGCGTCGGGCGCGACGTCGTTGATGCTGGTGGTTTGCTGAGCCGCCGTGCGCCAGGCTGCGGTCAAGGGGCCCAGGCCATCGGTGACGCTGTAGTTCTTGCCGCGGCGGTCGTCCAGATAGGCGGCCTTGGCCTGCTCGGCGGTCCGGCTGGCGGTTGTGCGCACGACAAAGTCGATGTTTTCTTCATGCACGGCCTGGTTCTTGACCCGACCGTCAGTTGCGTCACCGGGAATGCCGGTCCAGTCAGAGGCAATGATGCCGGGGAAGCCATCGGCGCCCGCGGCGTTCACGCCCGCATCGACCAGACGCGTGCGGGGCTCCCAGATTTCCAGGAAGCCGCCCAGCACGCGAACGCCAGCGTTCGAGTCCAGCGTCGCATAGCGCGGATCGCCGCGTTGATTGGTGGCCGCAAAATCGACGAAGGCGGGCGCATCCGGCAGCGGCGCGGTGTCGACCTTGCCCAGACCCGCGGGCGGGGCGGGAATGACGTAGGCGACTTCCCCGCCGTTGCCTGCGTTGCTGTCGTCGTCTCCGTCGTCGTCACCGCCGCAAGCCGACAATGCAAGCACGACCGCCAAGGTGGTAACGCGCAAAGAGTAGAAGGGAAGTGCGTGCCGCAGGAATCTTGCGTGGTGCATGGATGGCGACCGTTTCGGTTGAAGGAGGCGGCATGGTAGGAAACGATTGTTTACTGCTGATGACATGCTTTGGCCGCTGCTTCACCGGCTGAAATCCACGTTTCGTCGAATCGACAAAAGGCCCTTGGATGTGCGTGGTAAAAACCCCGAGCAGAATTAATCAGAAAACTAATGCGGCCTGTTGTTACGGGCTTGCCACAGGGGTTGAAGATGAAGAAGCCGACCGCCAAGCGGACGTCGCGTAACCGGGCCGCGTTTGCTCGGATTCTGGAACCGCGGCGGACGTTGCCGCGACCGGCGGGCTGGATGGGGCTGTTTTCCGTCACCGCGGTCGGCCTGGTCATGGCGCAGCCTGCCGCCGCGGCGTTGAGTTGCCCTGCGGTCAATACCAGCCCCTCGACGTCCACCACCTGCACCATTTCGTCCAGCCAGGGCGGGGCGGGGGCCCAGGTCAGCATCATCAATACCGCCAGCGCCGGCACCGGCGACAACGTTGGCGACTACGGCGGCAACTACACGGTGATCAATAACGGGGCTGTGCTGCAGCCCAGCGCGCCGCAGGGCGGCATCTTCGTGCGCCTGACGGGCGGGATGGGGTCCAGCGATACCAGCAATAACGCCACGAACGGCGGCAATGGCGGCACCATCACCCTCACAAACAATGGCGGGTCCATCACGGTGCAGAACGCGCCGACCTCCAGCGCGCAAGGCAGCGGCCCGGGCATCTGGGCCGACTCGGGCTCGCAGTTCGGCATGTATGGCGCGTCGGTGGGCGGCATCGGCGCCAACGCCAATGAAACGGTGATCGGCGGCGGCAACGGCGGCCGGGGGGGCGAAGGTTCCGCCGTCACGATCACGAACAGCGGCAATATCAGCGTGCAGAACCTGCCGTATGGCGGCGTAGGCATCTACGGCGCCAGCATCGGTGCGCTGGGCGGGAACCAGGACAAAGCGGCGACCGGCGACCAGAATGGCGGCAACGGCGGCAGCAGCAATATCGTCAACATCACCAACTCCGCCGCGGTCTCGGTCACCGGTTCGACGCAGCGCTATGCGTGGGGCATCGGCGCCGAATCGATCAGCGGCGATGGCGGCCAGGACAACGGCAGCGGCGCCAGCGCCGGCGCGGCCAATGCCTCGAATCCGACGATCATCACCAATACCGGCAACGTATCGGTGAATGTCAGCGGGTCTGCACTGAGCAGCATCCGTGGTTTGTATGTCCTGAGCCAGGGTGGCGAAGGCAAGACGTCCGAGGACGGCAGCGACAATGGCGGCACCGGCGGCCAATTCGGCGCGATGAGCGTCGTGAACGGGGGCCAGGTATCCGTGGCGAGCACGTCGACGGTACAACCCGCAAGCCTGTCGAAAGTGTCCGGCGGGATCGTCGTGATCGGGCTCGGGGGCAATGGGGGCATGGGCCCGCAGACGATCACCAACACCAGTGGCGAGATAGGCGGATACGGCGGCGGCGACGGCGGCACCACGACATCGGTGACGCTGAACAGCGGGTCGTCGGTCACGACCTCCGGTGACTACCTGCCCGGCGTCAACGTGATCACGCAGGGCGGCAATGGAGGCGCCGGGCGCGAGGACAGCGACGGTGCGGTGGGCGGCGGTGGCGGCAAGGTGAACATCGTCATGGACGGCACTGCCAGCATCCGCACCAATGGCCTGCAGTCCACCGGCATCTCGGCGAGCAGCCTGGGCGGCGCGGGCGGCGGCGTCGAGACCAGCAGCGGCATCATCGATTTCACGCCCGAGAATGCCGGCAGCGGCGGCGCAGGCGGGGCAGTCACCGTGACCACCACCGGCGGCTCCATTCAGACGCTGAACGACTACTCCATCGGCATCCTGGGCCAGTCCATGGGCGGCATCGGCGGCGCCACCACGGCCAACTTCGAACTCTTCGGCAATGCTGGCGCGGATGCGGGTATCGGCGGGGCCAGCGGCTCGGTCACGATCAGCAGCCTGTCGACGATCTCGACCGCCGGGCAGTCCTCGCATGGCATTTCGGCGCAGGCCATCGGCGGCGGCGGGGGAACGGCGGGCGTCAGCAGCGGCATCATCGCATTGGGCGGCGCGGGCGGCTCCGCGGTCGCCGGCGGCACGGTCAATATCAGCCAGTCCGGCGGGCTGACCACCAGCGGGGCGGGCTCGATCGGGATCCTGGCCCAGTCCATCGGCGGCGGGGGCGGGGACGGCGGCGCGGCGAGCGGTGTCGCCGTCATCGGCGGCCAGGGCGGCGGCGGCGGCAATGGTGGTTCATCCACCGTCGGCATGAACGGCTACACCTTGAATACGGGCGGTGACCATGCCTACGGCATCGTGTCGCAGTCCATCGGCGGCGGCGGCGGGACCGGGGGCGCGGCGTCGTCCTACGACGCCAGCGTCGGGTTTGCCATGTCCGTCGCGGTGGGCGGCACCGGCGGCAACGGGGGCGCGGGCGGCACCGCGGTGGGCAATGTGTCCAACGCCAGCCTGACGACCGGTTCGTCGGGCACCACCAATGGCGATGCGCACGGCGTGGTCGTGCAATCCATCGGCGGAGGCGGCGGAGCGGGCGGCGCTTCCGTGGCAAAGGCCCTGGCGATCGCCGTTCCGGACGAGGACCTGTCCTTCGGCGTGGCGGTGACGTTTGCCATGGGCGGTTCCGGCGCAACGGGCGGCGCCGGTGGCACGGCGTCGTCGGCCATCAACAACTCGATCCTCACCACCTATGGCCCCAACTCGCAAGGCGTGCTGGTGCAGTCCATCGGGGGCGGGGGCGGCCTGGGCGGCAGCGCCTCGGCGCTGTCGACGGTGGTCGGCACCGGCGACTCCGTGGGAGGCACCGTGCAGTCGTCGGTGGGCGGCAGCGGCGGGCCGGGGAGTTATGGCGGCAATGCCACGCTCAGCCTGGCGGGCAGCTCCATCACCACGTGGGGAGACTCCGCGAATGCGCTGGTGCTGCAAAGCATTGGGGGCGGGGGCGGCGCGGGTGGCGTAGGGTCCGCCACCGGACGCAGCCCGAATGTGGACGCCAACGTCTCCATCACGGCGAACGTGGGCGGCGTCGGCGGCGCCGGCGGGCAGGGCGGCACGGCGTCGCTCACCGTCGATCCATCCAGCACGATCGTCACCCACGGCGACGGCGCGCGCGCGGTGCTGGTCCAGTCTATCGGCGGCGGCGGCGGGGCGTCGCAAGGCGGCCAGGTCGGGCTTGCCGTCAATAGCGAAAGCGAGGACGGCACGACCGATGTCCGGGGCACCGTGTCGGTGGGCCGCGGCGGTACCGGCGGCGGCTATGGCGGCACCATCAATCTGAACAGCGACGGCAATGTCACCACGCATGGCGCGGATGCGGACGGCTTGCTGGTGCAGAGCATCGGCGGCTCGGGAGGCCTGGGCGGCGCGGTCGGCGGAACCAGCGAGAACAACGCGTCGGGGTCGCTGGGCGACGCCGGCACGACGTACCAGTTCAACGTTTCGGTGGGCGGCAGCGGTGGCGCCGGCGGCGCGGGCGGCGCGATCGGAAGCACGTCCAATGCTGCGAGCATCGGCGCTTCCACGAATACCTTCGGTGACTACGCGGACGCCGCGGTGCTGCAATCCATCGGCGGAGGCGGCGGCGCGGGCGGCGCATCGACCGCGTCGTCCAGCATCTCGTCATCGAATGTGTCGATTTCGGTGGGCGGTTCCGGCGGAAGCGGCGGCGCGGGCAACAGCATCGTTGCGTTCGTGAATGGCAATGGATCCAACAGCTTCAACACCTCCGGCTACGGGGCTATGGGCATCGTCATGCAGTCCATCGGCGGGGGCGGCGGCATGGGGGCCACCGGATCGCCGCTGGCGCATGGCGCGCTGCGCGCCGGGGCCACGGGCGGCAGCGGCGGAGCGGGCGGCAACGTCACGGTGACCGGCGGCAGCTATGCGTCCATCGGCACCACCGGCGACAGCGCCCACGGCCTGGTGGTGCAGTCCATCGGCGGGGGCGGCGGCATTGCGATGGCGGGCAGCACGGCATCGGCCGCGAATCCCGGCAGTCAGCAATTCGACCTGCACGCGGGCAGCGCGGGCGTCGGCGGCACGGGCGGCGCGATCAATGTGTCTACCGGCCTGAACCTGAACACCTATGGCGATCGCGCGATCGGCGTGATCGCGCAATCGATCGGCGGCGGCGGCGGGATCGTCACGTCCGGCACCGCGACCGGCGTGGGCACGACGGTGCTGGGTGGCGGCAATTCCAATGGCGGCTCGGTCAGCCTGGACCTGCAGTACACCCTGAACACGCATGGCGCGGGCGCGCACGGTATCGTGGCGCAGTCCATCGCGGACGGCGGCGGCATCCTGGGCGACACGACCAAGCTCATCACCACCAACCCGGCCGGATTCCTGCCGACCACGTTCAATTC
Source organism: Achromobacter sp. NFACC18-2 (assembly GCF_900108985.1). Lineage (NCBI taxonomy): Bacteria > Pseudomonadati > Pseudomonadota > Betaproteobacteria > Burkholderiales > Alcaligenaceae > Achromobacter > Achromobacter sp. NFACC18-2. Next base: position 56,117 of record NZ_FNYM01000009.1, read on the forward strand.
CAGTTCCGCCGGCAGCGTGTCGGTTTCCTATAACGGCAATCTCACGACCGTGGGCGCCAGCGCCTACGGCATCATCGCGCAGTCGATTGGCGGGGGCGGCGGCCTGGCCGGCGGCCCGCAGGGGGGCTTTGCGGGGTCGGTTAGCAGCAGTGCCGGCAACGCCAGCAGCGTCACGGTGAACCAGAGCGGCACGCTCAGCGCCACGGGTTCGGACTCGACCGGCATCATGGCGCAGAGCCAGGGCGGACAAAGCGAACAGTCCGTCACGGTCAACATCAACGGCAGCGTGGCGGGCGGCACGAACAGCGGCAAGGGCGTGTGGATACTGGATGGCCGCAACAACGTCGTCAATGTCAATGCGGGCGGGTCGCTCAGCGCGCTGTCGAACACGGCGCTGACGTTCAACGGAGACTCCACGACGGCGGCGGGGTCGTTTCTGACGATCAACACCTACGGCACTGTCAGCGGCAACGTCTATTGCGGCAACAGCGATTCCAGCAGCGCCTGCGACTACATCGTTCAGCCAGGCGGCGTGGCCAACGCGGCCGTCGCCTACCAGGCCAACGTCGTCAACGCGGGGCTCATCGTGATCGGCTCGCCCGGCCAATTCCAGACCCTGACCGTGAGCGGCGATTTCAGGCAGGCCGCGGGCGGCGTGCTGCGCGCCGACGTGGATTTTGATGCGATGCGCGCCTCGCAGATGGTGGTGCAGGGCAATGGCGATCTGAATGGCAAGGTCGATGTGCTGGCCGCGGCGCTGCTGCCGGACCGCGAGTTGACGGTGCTGACGGTGCAGGGCGATTCCCAGGGCAGCGTGGACGCCGTGGACAGTCCGGTCTTCGATTACGCGACCCGCCAGGTCGGCCAGTCCACGCGCATCCGGGTGGCGGCCGCCGACTTCAATGCGCTGTCGATGGCGCTGCAGTCGAACCAGCGGCAGGTCGCGGACCACCTTCAGCGCATCTGGCAAGCCGGGGGCAACGCCGCGCTGGCGCCGCTGTTTGGCCAACTGGACCAGGCTTCGCGTCAGGGGGCGGGCGTCTACCGGGACAACGTGGCCAGCCTGTCGCCGGGTGTGACGGCCGCGCCGGCCGTGCAGTCGGCCGCCAATTTGGGGCAATTCACCGGCGCGATGATGTCGTGCCCCACGTTCACCGGCGTCGACGCCTTGACGGGCGAGCAGAACTGCTTCTGGGGCCAGGTCACCGGCCGCTCGACCAGCCAGGATGCCAGCAATGGCACTGCGGGCTTCGACTATGACACGATGACCTACCAGTTCGGCGGCCAGCGCGAGGTCAGCCCGGGCTGGTTCGTGGGCGGCTCGGTGGCCTATGAAAGCAGCAAGGTGCGCGCCACCGACGGCGGCGTGCGCGGGGATGGCGACAGCGGCTACGCGGGCGCGGTGGTCAAGCGCGAGGAAGGAAAGTGGGTGTTCTCGGCGGCGGTGGGGGGCGGCTACGGGGGCTATCGCATGGATCGCAACATCGACATCGTGGGATACCAGGACACCCTCACCAGCCGTCCCGATGTCTATGGTTTCAACGCCCGCCTGCGCGCCGCACGCACCTTCGCGTACGACAACATGTATGTGAAGCCGTACCTGGACTTCGATGCCAGCTATACCCGCATGTCGGGGTACAAGGAGTCGGGTTCGAATCCGCTGGCCTTGTCGGTGGATGGCAGCGACCAGTTCATCCTGGGCCTGTCGCCCATGATCGAATTCGGCGGACGCGCCGAGCTGTCCAACGGCGCCGTGCTTCGGCCGTTCCTGTATGCCGGCGTGTCTTTCCTGTCGCAGGACGATTGGACGTCCAGCGCCCGCCTGCGCGGCGCGCCTGCCGGCACGGCTGCGTTCGACACGACGCTGCCTATCGACGATGTGGTGGGCAAGGTGGGGGCGGGCATGCACGTCATGCGGGCGGGCGGCGTGGATTTCCGCCTGCAGTACGACGGCCAGTTCTCCGAGCACGTGCGCAGCCACAGCGGCACCTTGAAGGTCATGGTGCCGTTCTGAGGAAGCAGGGGCGGCCGGCTTGGCCGCCGGCAGCGCCCGGCGGCGCGTCAGCATGTCCGCTTTCGATTTCGCGTACGCTCTGGGGCTGGCAATTTCTGGACGACACGAAATGTGGCGCACGTTCTTCAAGCTGTCGCTGGCGGTGGGGTGGGGGCTTTGGCTGGCCGCCATGGCGTGGTTCGCGCTGGGCATGCTGCGGTACATACCGTCCGCCGACGCGACGCTGACGCCGATCACCCTTGCGCTCGGGCAGACCGCGCAAGCCGAGGTTTACCGCATCCGCGAAGCGCCGCTGTGGATGGAGGCGCGCTTCGGCGGCCCGATGGGCCGGGAGCGGCCCGAACTGGGGGAGTATTCGACCCGGGCGGGCGCGGGGGACGCGCTGCCGCGCTTCGCCAACCCGGGAGAGCCGGTGCGGATCCGGGTGCGCGACGGCAAGGGGTTGGACGTGGTCCTTGTCGCGGCCCCGCGCAGCGCCGCCAGCGCCACCCATTTCTACCGCAAGCTCTGGCCTGAAACCCATGCCGATGGCGCGGCGCGTGAGAGCGCGCCGCCGTTCCCCGCACTGGCGAAGGGAACCTCGCATCTCACCTTCACGGTGCTAGCGGCCGGGCCCGCGTTGCTGGGCGAAAAGATCGAACTGGAAATCAGCGCGCCCATCGGCCTGAAGCGTACCGCGCCTGGCTGGGACGACGTGTCGGCCTTCATCTTCTGGCCTTTCTACGCCGCGATCCTGGGCGTGTGGGCCTTGGCGTGGGCGGGACTCACGTGGTGGTATCGCCGCCGGGCGGGCGCCCGGAAGCGCCCGCCCGGCCTTGCCGGCTGAACTGCCTCAATACTGATAGCGCAGCGTCAGCATCACGCTGCGCGGTTGGCCGTAGTAGTTCTGCCGCGAGGCGCCGCCGAGCTTTTCGTAGTACTTGCGGTCGAACAGGTTGTCGACCGTCAGCGTGCCCTCGAGATGGCGGTTGTAGCGATAGCCGATCTGGGCCGAGACGAGCGCATAGCTGCCCTGGTCCCAACGCACGTTGCCGCTGCGCAGATAGTTGCCGCTGTTCCAGCGCACGCCGGTGCCCACGCTGAAACCTTGCAGCGCCGGCTGGGTGAAGCGGTAGCGGGTCCAGAGGTTGATGGCGTGGCGCGGGGTGATCGTGCTGTACGAGAGGCCTTCCGTGCCTTCGTTCGCTTCGAGGTATTTGGTCTGGGTGTAGGCATAGCCCGCCACGATGTCCCAGTTCGGCAGCAGCGCGCCGCTGACCTCGGTCTCGAAGCCCTGGCTGCGCACCTTGCCCGCCGCCACCGAATACATCGGGTTGTCCAGGTCACTCATGGCGCGGTTACGGTCCACGATCTGGAACAGCGCGGCGTGCGCGTTGAGCGCGCCGTCCATGAATGCGCCCTTCAGGCCGGTTTCGATCTGGCGTCCCACGCGCGGCGACAGCGTGTTGCCTTGCGCGTCGATTTCGGTCTGCGGCTGGAAGATGCTGGTGTAGCTGGCATAAGCGGACACCTGCGGCGTGAACTCGTAGACCAGCCCGGCATAGGGCGAGGGGCGGGCGGAGATGCGCGTCGTCGTCTGGCTGAAGTCGCCGAAGTACTGGTTGGCGTTGCGTGCGTCGTTCTTCCACCACGACAGGCGGGCGCCCGCGATGACCTTCAGATTGTCGGTCGCCTGGATGTTGGCACGCGTGTAGAGGCCGAACTCGCTCGTGCGGCCGTCATTGCCGTTGACCTGCTCCATCTCGGGCTGGGGCATGTTGATGACCGGCTCGTACACATTGGTCGGGAAGATGCTGCCGCCGCCGTAGTTGAATTGCTTGTGCGTGTAGCTGTAGTCGGCGCCGACCAGCAGGCTGTGCTCGCGGCCGAATGCCTGGAAGGGCTGGTTCACGTGGGCGTCCGCGCCGGTGGTCTGCCAGTGATTGCGGTACGACCAGGCGATGAGGTTGGTGTCGCCGGTGACCGGGTCGACGGCTTTATTGGGCCAGGTGGTCACGCGCGTCGGCGTATCGGTGTCGCGGTGGAACACGCTTGCCTTCACCGAGCCGCCGCCTTCGAACCGGTGCTCCAGGTCGGCGAAGACCTCGGTGGTCTCCTCCTTGATGTAATTCCATTCCGCGCTGAGATTGGTGCTGCGGCGCACGTCGAGCAGCGACCCATCGGCATAGGCCGGCAGGCCGAACGCCGGCGTAATGTTGGAGCGTTGATGCGTGATGCCGGCGGCCAGTGTGGTGTTGGGGGTGAGGTCGGCCTCGATGATGCCGTAGAGCGTGGGGCGTTCCGAACTTACCCGGTCCACGAACGAGCCGCGGTCTTCGTAGGCGGCGATGAAGCGGCCCCGGAGCTTGCCTTCGCTGTCGAACGGCGTGCTCAGGTCGGCCACCGCGCGGTAGTAGTCCCACGATCCCACGCTGGCCTGCGCGCCAAAGGCGAATTCCTGCAGCGGGCGCTTGCGCACGAGGTTCACGCTGCCGCCCGGCTCGCCGGTGCCTTGATAAAGACCCGAGGGGCCGCGCAGCACTTCGATGCGGTCGTAGATGGCAAGGTCAAAGCCCGCCGACAGGTTGCCCGCGCCGGCCGGCGCGCGCATGCCGTCCACCTGGATCGAGTCGAGCGTATAGCCGCGGGAAATGAACCCGGACATGTTGCCGCCGCTTGAGAGCGTCTCGACGGTGATGCCGGTGACATTGCGCATGGCGTCCGACAGGCTGTTGAGGTTCTGGTCGTCGAGCTGCTGGCGCGTGACGACGGACACCGACTGCGGAATCTCCTTGAGCGTCTGCGTGCCCTTGCCGATCGTGACCGCGCGGGTAGCGTACGAGCCCGTTCCTTCGCTGGTGGCGCGTTCGGCGGTGCCCGTCACGGTCACGGGTTCCAATTGCGCGATGCCGCTTTGCGGGGCGGCCTGCAGGGCATAGGTGCCTGCCGCGGTGGGGACGGCGCGGTAGCCGGTGCCCGCCAGCAGGCGGTCAAAGCCCTGCTGCACGCTCATCTCGCCCGAGAGGCCCGGGCTCTGGCGGCCAGCCAGCCAGGCGGGGTCGTAGACGATCTGCACGCCCGCCGCGGCCGCGTATCGCGCCAGCACGGCATCGAGCGGACCCGCTGCGATTGCGACGGTGCGCGCCTGCGCGGCCGTTGCCGCGCCGGGCTGCGCCGCGGACTGGGCGCCCGCCGTCGCGCTTGCCATGGCCGTGCACCAGACCGCCGACCACATCAATGCCTTGCGGGATCCGCTGCCCCGCGCTGCGCGTACACGTGCCATCACTCTTTCATCCTTTCATCGTCAAGCAAGAAGCGCCCGCATCCCCTTGATGCGGTCTTACTTCCTACTCCGCACGACGGCGGAAAAGTGATCACCTGGACGCAAAATATTTTTCACGCGGGCGCTCATGCGTCGGCCGGTCCGACCGAGACCCAGTACCGGGTAAGTCGCTGCACGGCGATCGGCAGGCGTTCCGCCAGGGCGCGCAGGGCCGCATCGGTATCGCGCAGCGACAGCGCGCCCGACACCCGCAGGTCGGCGACCTCTGGATCGCAGCGCAGAAATCCCGGGCGATGGCGCGCCAGCTCCGCCACCACATCGGCAAGGCGCTGGTCGCGCACGACCAGCATGCCTTGCTCCCAGAGCGCCGCGCTGTCGTCCACCGGCGCCAGCGCGCCGGCCCGGGCGAGCGTGAAGCTGCCCCGCTGGCCCGCGTCGATGCGCAAGGGCGCGGCGTGCGCCGGGCGCGCCAGCACCGCGTGCTCGAACACCATGATCTCGGTGCGGTCGTCGACCAGGCGCACCGAAAAGCGCGTGCCCAACGCCTGCACCTCGCCCTGCGGGGTCTGCACCACAAACGGCCGATACGCGGGCTGCTGTTCCTGCCCGGTGGTCACCAGCACCTCGCCCGCCACCAGCACCAGGCGGCGCTCGGCGGTTCCGTAACGCACATCGACGGCGCTGCCGCTGTTCAGGACCAGCCGCGTGCCGTCGTCGAGCGTGCGTGTCAGTTGTTCGCCCGCGGCGGTGCGCAGATCGGCCCGCCAGGCGGGCGCCTCGCGCCAGGCGATCCAGCCGGCCGGCGCGACGACGCCCAGCCCGAGCGCCGCGCGCAGGACGGCGCGCCGGCCCTGGCGCTTGCGGGTGGCGCGCAGCACGCGATGTCCGATCGGCGCGGGCAGAGCGTCGAACGCGCCCAGCACCTGTTCGGCGCGTGCCCAGGCACGGGCATAGGCCTCGCCCTGCGCGAGCCAACGCTCGAACGCCCGCCGGGTGACCGCATCGGCGGGTTCGTAGCGCAGCCGGATCACCCAGTCGGCCGCTTCCTCGAGCAATGCGTCGCCCGGCGCGGTCATTCTGCGGCCGTCATGCAGGCCATCAGGGCCTTGCGCAGATGGCGGCGCACCGTAATCACGGGTTTGCCGGTCCGCTCGGAAAGCTCCTGCAGCGTCAGCCCATCGAGCTGGGCGAGCAGGAACAGGTCGCGCGTGGCCGCGGGCAGGCGCTGCAGCATGGCGTCGACCGCCACCAGCGTCTGCACGATCATGAGGCCGGTTTCCGGAGACGGCACCTGCGGCTCGGGCAGGTGCGCGATGGCGTCCAGATAGGCCTGCTGCACCGCCCGGCGGCGCCAATGGTCGACCAGCAGGCCCTTGGCGATATGCGTGATCAGCGCGCGCGGTTCCTCCCGCAGCACGGGCGGCCGGCGCGCCGCCATCAGCCGCACGAACGTGTCCTGCGCCAGATCGGCTGCGTCGCCGCTGTCGCCCAGCTTGCGATGGAGCCAGCCTTGCAGCCAGCCATGGTGGTGGCGATACAACTGCTCGACCGAGGGGAGGGAAAGGGAGTCGGAAGATTGCAAGATGCCCTGCAGTCTACCTAATGCGAATAAGAAATACTATTAATTAGAGTGGGGCGGGAGGGGTGACGCGGCGTGCGCGCAACAATCATGCCCCTGACGAGCCGCAGGTTGTTTCATGGGGCAGGGGAAGCGGCTGGCGGCCGAAGCCCGGGAGGGAGGGCTGCCGCAAGCGCGTGCGAGGCGGCGCGCCCTACTGGCGGGGATACGAACCAAGCAGCCGGAATTCGGGGTGCGCCTTCAATACCGTCGCCAGCGGTTCCTGCCGGGCGTGGCCCGCCACTTCGATGAGATACCGATGCGTATCCAGGGTCTTTTTGCTGGGGCGTTCATAGATCGTGAGCACCTGCACGTTGGCTTGGACGAGCGCGCGCAACGCGTCGTTCAGGCCGTCGTCCGCGGTGGAGAGCACCAGCGAGGTCTTGTCATGCCCGCTCGGCGCCGGGATGTTTCTCCCCAGCACCCACCAGCGCGTCACATTGTGCGGTCCTTCCTCGATCCCATCGACCAGCGCGTCCAGCGCATACACGGCGGCGCCCACTTTCGGCCCGAAGGAGGCCTTGTCCAGGGTGGCGCTTTCGGCGACAGTCTTGGCCGCCGCGCCGCCGCTTGCGGACTCGGTGCGCCGCACGGCGGGCATTTCACGGTCGAGCCAGGGTTTGACCTCTTCGAAGGCGACCGGATGCGCAAACACTTCCTGGATGTCCTTCAGCGTCGTGCCGGGCCGCGCCAACAGGCTGTAGCCGAGCATCTTGGGGTATTCGCCGACGACGGTCGCGTTGGGCAGATCCAGGACCGCGTCCAGGTACGGCGTGACGCCGACGACCGAGGTCGTCACGGGAACGCACGCCTGTGGCAGCGTGCCCGATGCGTAGCCGGAAAACAGTTCGTCGCGGGTCAGCGCGACCAGCTCGGCGGGCCCGAAAAGGTCGAGGCACGCTTGATGGGTCCAGGAGCCTGCCGGCCCCAGGTAACCAATGGAACCAGCAACACTGGGTGTCATCGTCATCATCCCGATCATGAAACCGGCTGCCGCCGTGAGAAGTTTCCTTGCCATGTCGTCACCTTCGATGTGTGCGGCGCGGGCGGCCGCAAGACGTCATGAAGCGCCAAGACGCTATGAGACTACAGGCGGGTTGAATCTGTATACCGCTGTTTCGCTGCGTCTGGGGCGTTGACCCGGGGGCGTTGACCCGGGGGCGTCGATCGCCGGGCAAGGCAGCGGCATGACACCGGGGCGAGGCCGCGATAGGATGTCCGCTTCCTAGCATCGGGAGGCATCATGGATTGTTCAGTCGAAGGGAAAGTTGCGTTTGCGCAGGGCCATGCCTATCACTTCGCCACGGTGGACGCGGCGCTCGCGTTTCAAGCGTGCGTGACAGGCGGCGGCGCGGTGGAGCAGTGCGCGGCTCAACATGGCTGCACCCGCCGCGTCGAGCTGGAGGATGTGGAGGCGCAGGAAGAGGCGGAACGCCGCGAGAACGACAGGCCGGGAGCAAGACCGAAAGCGTGAGCACGCCGTCAGCGCGCCGAGGGCGTCGCGACGGCGGCGTCCAGGCGCGGCGGCGTTGGCGCCGGACGCGTTGCATCGTCCGGCACCGCCTAGCGCGTCATGCCGGCCTGTCTTCGCGTATCACCACCGCATCCAGGGCGACCACGCCCTGGCCCTCGGGCAGCGCCAGCAAGGGGTTGATCTCCACCGAGCGGAAGTCCGCCCTGTGCGCATGGGCGAACCGTGACAGGGCGGCCAGCGCGTCGGCCAGCGCGTCGATGTCGCACGCAGGCGCGCCGCGCGCGCCTTGCAGCAGGGCGTAGCCCTTGATCTCGCGGATCATCGCCAGGGCGTCGTCGCGGCCGAAGGGGGCCAGGCGGAAGCTCACGTCCTTGAGGACTTCGACGAAGACGCCGCCCAGCCCGAACATCACGACCGGTCCGAATACCGGGTCGCCATGCACGCCCGCGATGCATTCCACGCCTTTGGGCGCCATGGGGGCGACCAGCACGCCGTCGATGCGGGCGTCGGGCCGGTGCTGGCGCACGCTGGCCATGATGTCGGCGTAGGCGCGCCGCACGGCGTCCTCGCCGCGGAGGTTGAGCTTGACGCCGCCCACGTCGCTCTTGTGCGTGATGTCGGGCGATACCACCTTGAGCACCACGGGCATGTCGTTGCCGGCGGCCTGCAGGCCGGCGACGGCGCGCACGGCCGCGTCGGCGTCGCTTGCCAGGGTGCAGGGGGAGGCGGGCAAGCCGGCCTGTTGCAGAAGCGCCATGGCCTGGACTTCGTTATAGGCGTCCTGCAGGGGCGGTGCGTCGGCGGGCGCGGAGGCGGGTGTGGGTGCGGGCGCGTCGTCGATCCCGTCGCGGCCGGCCTGGGCGGCCAGGCCGGCCACCGCGCCGATCGTGCGAACGGCGGCGCTGGGGTCGGGGAACACCAGGCAGCCAAGCTGTTCCAGTTCGCGCCGCCGCGCGGGCGGAAACAGCGCGCTGATCGCCAGCGGCACGTCCGGATGGCGCGCCTGCATCTGCCGGGCGAAGGCTTCGAAGGTGGGCCACAGGGCTTCCGACGAGCCGGCGGCCGCCAGGAACACGGCCAGGGCGTCGTAGCGGCCGTCCGCCAGCATGTCGTCGGCGGTGGCCAGCAGCAATCCCGGTTCGGACACGGCCTGGCCGGTGACGTCGACGGGATTGCGGCCGCTGGCGAAGGGCACGCGCTGCAGCAGCCGGGCCTGCGCGTCGGCGGCGGGTTCGGGCAGCGCCAGCCCGGTGTCGGCGGCTTCGTCGGCCATCAGCGCGCCCACGCCGCCGGAGATGGTGAAGATCCCCAGCCGGCGGCCTTGCGGCGGGCGCTTCCAGGTGTCCAGCGCATAGCCCAGGTTGAAGAACTCCTCGATGGTGCGCGCGCGCAGGGCGCCGTACTGGCGGAACAGCGCGTCGTACACGGCGTCGTCGCCGGCCAGGGCCGCCGTGTGCGAGGCGGCGGCCTGCGCGCCGGCCTGGGTGCGGCCGATCTTGGTGATGACGACGGGCTTGCCGGCAGCGCGGGCCGCGGCCAGGGCGCGGCGCAGCTTGGCGCCGTCGCGGCAGCCTTCCATGTAGGCCATGATGACGCGGGTGTCGGTGTCCCGGGTCAGCCATTCGATGCAGTCGGCCACGTCGATGTCGGCCTCGTTGCCGGTGCTGATCCAGTGCGACAGGCCCAGGCCGCGCTCGCGCGCCATGCTGTACGCGTAGGCGCCGAACGCGCCGCTCTGCGAGACCATGCCGATGCCGCCGGGGGCGACGGCGCCGTTGGCGGGCGCGGGCGAGAACGTCGCGTAGACGTTGCGCCGCACATTCATGAAGCCCAGGCAATTCGGGCCCAGCAGCCGGATGCCGCGTTCGCGCGCGATGGCGCAGAGCCGGTCCTGTTCGGCCGCCCCTTGCGCGCCCGTCTCGGAAAAGCCGGAGGTGAACACCACGGCCGCGCCCACCTGGCCGGGCCGGGCGCGTTCGAGCGCCTGCGCGGCATGGGCGGCGGGCACGGCCAGGATGGCCAGGTCCACGTCCGCGTCGAGCGCGTCCAGGCCGGGCAGGGCCGGCAGGCCGGCAATGGTGTCCGCGCGCGGATTCACGGGGATGATGCGGCCGCCGTAGCCGTGCTGCAGCAGCAGGCTGATGGGCATGGCGCCGATCTTGCCCGGCGTGGCCGAGGCGCCGACGATGGCGATGCCTTGCGGATCGAAGAGGCGGGAGAGCGAGGAGTCGGGAGCGTGGGTCATGGGTATCGGAAATCAGGAGTAGCGCACGACGCTGCGGCCGGTGCTGCCGCGTTCGAGCAGGGCGGTCAGCGCCTGCGGCAGTTCACGGGGGGCGATGACGCGCGCGATCAGGTCCAGATGCGCGGGGCGGTATTCGGCGGCAAGCTTGTTCCACACCTGGCGCCGCAATGGCATGGGGCTGTTGGCGTTGATGCCCAGCAGCTTGACGCCGCGCAGGATGAAGGGAATGACGGAAGTGGGCAGGTCCGCGCCGCCCGCATTGCCGAAGGCGGCGGCCACGCCGTCGGGCTTCAGGCTGGCCAGCGCGTGGGCCAGCAGCGGGCCGCCCACGGAGTCGATCACGCCGGCCCAGCGCGCGCTCATGAGCGGCTTGATCGGGGCCGACGGATCGGGCGGGGCGATCACCTCCTGCGCGCCCAAGGATCGCAGATAGTCCGCCGCGTCCGGTTTGCCGGACATGGCGCAGACGCGGTAGCCGCGCTGGCTCAGGATGTCGATGGCGACGCCGGCGACGCCGCCGGTGGCGCCGGTGACCAGCACCTCGCCGTGGTCCGGCGTCAGTCCGCAGTGTTCCATCCAGTGCAGCGACAGCGCGGCGGTGTAGCCGGCCGCGCCCAGCACGGCGGCGTCGCGCAGCCCGATGCCGGCAGGCAGGGGCAGCACCCAGTCATGGCGCACCCGCGCATATTCGGCGTAGCCGCCGTCGCACTCCACGCCGATGCCGAAGCCGTGCACCACGACCTCCTGGCCGGGCGCGAGCGCCGGGTCGGCCGAATGCACCACGGTGCCCGACAGGTCGATGCCGCCGATGCGGGGATACTCGCGGATGATGCCGCCGCGTCCGGCCTGGGCCAGCGCGTCCTTGTAGTTCAGCCCCGCATAAGCCACCTTGATGAGCGTGTCGCCCGCGGAAAGCTGGTCCACGGTCAGGGTGTCGTAGCGGCCTTGCGGCGGTTCGCCCGGCGCGCCGGCGTGCAGGCGGTAGGCCTGGAATTCAGGGTGTTCCATCGTTGTCTCTCCTGAGGCTCAGGCTTGCGCCAGCAGCCGGCGCGCCAGGGTGGCGCGGTGCAGTTCGTTGGCGCCGTCGTAGATGCGGAAAGGGCGCATCTCCTGCCAGATCATGGACACGGGCGTGTCCTCGGACAGGCCCGACGCGCCCATCATCTGCACGGCGCGGTCGGCCACGCGGTTCACGGCTTCGGACACGAAGACCTTGGTCATGGCGCTGTGCTGCTTCACCGGCAGGCCCTCGTCCATGCGGCCGGCGCAGTCCAGCGTCATGAGGCGGCTGGCGTGCAGGTCGATGTGGGAATCCGCGACCATGGCCTGGATCTGCTGCAGGTCCGCCAGGCGCGCGCCGAACGATTCACGCCGCAGCACATAGGCCTGCGCGGTTTCCAGCGCGCGCCGCGCGCGGCCGATGTATCGCATGCAATGGGACAGCCGCGCCGGCTCCAGCCGCAACTGCGCATGGGCCAGGCCACGGCCGGGCTCGCCCAGCACGGCCTCGTCGCCGACTTCGCAGTCCTGCAGCAGGATCTCGGCGTGGCCGCCGATCTGGTAGCCCGTGACCATGCCGATGTCGCGCACCACCTGGTAGCCCGGCGTGTCGGCCGGCACCAGGAACAGCGTGGCGCCGTCGTCGGTGCGGGCCAGCACCAGCGCAAAATCCGCGCCCACGCCGCCGCTGATGAACTGCTTGTGGCCGTTCAGCACCCAGCGCGTGCCGCGCCGCTGCGCGCGGGTGCGCAGCATGGACGGGTCGGAGCCGGCGCCGGGGGCGGGTTCGGTCATGGCGAAGCAGGCCCGCTGCTCGCCGCGCACCAGCGGCGCAAGAAAACGTTCCTGCTGGGCGGCGTTGCCCAGGCGCAGCAGCGTCAGCATGTTGGGCTGGTCGGGCGCGGCGCAGTTCAACGCGGCCGGACCCAGGAAGCCGCGGCCGGCCTCTTCCAGCACCTGGGCCAGGTCGCGCCAGCCCAGGCCCAGTCCGCCCCATTCCTCGGGCAACTGGGGCGGGTACAGGCCTGCCTCGCGCGCCTGGACGCGCAGCCGGGCGACGCAGCGGTCCAGCGCGGCCACGTCGCGGGCGATGGCGGGGGATTCCGCCGGTATCGCCACGTCGTCGACGAACTGGCGCACGCGCGCGCACAGCGTGTGAAGGTTGGGTTGCATGGCGCTCTCCCTGCGCGGCCTATTGGACGCGGGTGCCGGTGGACTTCACCAGCTTGCCCCACCAGGCGGTCTCGTCCGCGATCTGCTTGGCGAACTCGGCGGGCGTGCTGGCCAGCGGTTCGGCGCCCAGTTCCTGGAAACGGGCGCGCAGCTGCGGGTCCTGCAGCGCCTTGACCACGGCCGCGTGCAGGCGCTCGATCACCGCCGGGTCGGTGCCCGCGGGCGCCATCAGGCCTTTCCAGGCCATCACCACAAAGCCCTTCTGGCCGGCTTCATCGAAGGTGGGGATGTCGGGCGCGGCGGTGGCGCGCTGGTCGCTGGGCACGGCCAGCGCGCGCAGGCCGCCCGCTTTGACCTGCGGCAGCAGGGCCGGCATGTTGTCGATCATGAAATCGATGTGGCCGGCCACCAGGTCGGTGATCGCGGGGCCGCTGCCCTTGTAGGGCACGTGCTCGGCCTGGATCCCGGTCCGCTGCTTGAGCAGTTCGCCCGCCAGTTGCGCGGGGGAGCCGTTGCCCGGCGAGCCGAAGGACAGCTTGCCGGGGTTGGCGCGCGCGTATTGCAGGAATTCCTCCAGCGTCTTCACAGGCATGGATTTGGTCACCACCATCAGGTTGTGCTCGCGTTCCAGGCAGGTGATGGGCGCCAGGTCCTTGGCCGGATCGAACGGCATGTTGGCGTACAGGCTGGGGTTGATGACGGTGGGGCCGGCCGCCGCCAGCAGCAGCGTATAGCCGTCGGGCGCGGCGCGCGCCACGTAGTCGCCGCCGATGTTGCCGCCCGCGCCGGGCTTGTTCTCGACGATGACGGGCTGGCCCAGGATGGGATGCAGGGCCTCGGCCAACAGGCGGCCCAGGATGTCGGTCGAGCCGCCCGGAGCGAACGGCACGATCAGCCTCACGGGCTTGTCGGGGTAGGCCGCGGCGGCCTGGGGCGGCAGCGCCGCGCAGGTAAAGGCCGCGGCGATGGCGCCGATCCATTTCGGCAGGTGCTTGTTCAGCATGATGGAAGTCTCCTTTGGTAGGGCGGGCCGGCGGCTTCTTGCGGCCGCGGTCCCTGTGCAGGCCTTAGCGGCCGGGCGTGTAACCCGCCTGGGTCAGCGTGTGGCGGGCGATGGTCAGTTGATGGATCTGGCTGGTGCCTTCGTACAGCCGGAACAGGCGCACGTCGCGGTAGAAGCGCTCGATGCCGTAATCGGCGATGTAGCCATAGCCGCCATGCATCTGCACGCAGCGGTCGGCCACGCGGCCGCACATCTCCGACGCGAAGTACTTGCAGATCGAGGCGTTCAGCGTCACGTCCACGCCCGCGTCGCGTTCCCGGGCGGTCTGCAGCACCAGCGCGCGGGCGGCCTGGATCTCGGTCTGGCAATCGGCCAGCATGGCCTGGATGAGCTGGAAATCCATCAGCGGCTTGCCGAATTGCTGGCGCTCGGCCACGAAGCGCAGCGTGTCGTCCAGCATGCGGATGGCCGGGCCGATGCACAGCGCGGCCAGATGGATGCGCTGCTTGTTCAGCACCTTCATCGCGGTCTTGAAGCCCATGCCCTCCTGGCCGCCGATGATGTTGGCGGCCGGCACGCGGCAATCCTGGAAGTGCACGGCGGACACGGGCGAGCCGGCCTGGCCCATCTTGTCGTAGGGCTGGCCGGTGGACAGGCCCGGCGTGCCGCGTTCCACGATGAAGGCGGTGATGCCCTTGGCGCCGGGCGCCTGCGGATCGGTGCGCGCCATGACGGTGAACAGGCCGGCCAGCGGCGCATTGGTGATGAAGCACTTTTCGCCGTTCAGCACGTAGTGGTCGCCGTCGCGCACGGCGGTGGTCCGTAGCGCCGTGGCATCGGAGCCCGCTTGCGGCTCGGTCAGGGCGAAGCAGCCGGTGAGTTCGCCGGATGCCAGCCGCGGCAGGTAGCGGGCTTTCTGCGCTTCGGTGCCGTCGGCCACCAGCGCCTCGGAGCCGATGCCGGTGTTGGTGCCGACGCGAGCGCGGAACGCCACCGAGCATTGGGACAGTTCCATGGCGGCCAGGATCAGTTCTTCGGTGGTCATGCCCGCGCCGCCGTATTGCTCGGGGATGGAGTATCCGAACAGGCCCTGCGCGGCCATGCCGGCCACCAGGTCCTGCGGCACCTCGTCCAGGCGGGCGACCTCGGCCTCGCGCGGCGCCAGTTGTTCGCGCACGTAGCGGCGCAGCGATTCGAGGAATTGGGGGAAGCCGTCAGGGTCCCTGATCATGGTTGTCTCCGTTTTATCGTGGGCGCCGATGCGTGTCGCGCCGCGTTGAATCCAGGCTAGCAAAACGCCGCCAAATGCGAGACAACTGTTTCGATATCTTGAACGTCCCCGCATTTGGTCCGGCCGCCGCTGCTCTATGATCCGCAGGAACGGCCAGCGCATTCCGCACAGGCCGGAATCAGGACCGCGACCATGACCACCCGCCCAGGCGAACGCCATGCCGACCCCGCCTTCGCCACCACGCTGGCGCATGGCCTGTCGGTGCTGCAGGCGTTCCGGCATGGCGAACCGGCGCTCAGCAACCGCGAACTGGCGGACCGCACGGGCCTGTCCAAAGCGACGATTTCGCGCCTGACCACCACGTTGATGCAGCGCGGCCTCTTGCGCTATGACGCGGGTTTGCGACGCTATCGCCTGGGAACCGCCGTGCTGTCGCTGAGCTATCCGCTGTTGGCCAGCATCAAAATCCGCCAATTGGCGCGCCCCTTGATGAAGCGGCTGGCGGACGCGGCCGGCGGCTCGGCTTCGCTGGGCATGCATCACGGCCTGCACATGGTGTACGTGGAAACCTGCCGTGGGCACGACGCCGTGTCGTTTCGCCCGGATATCGGGGCCTTGCTGCCGCTGCTGCCGTCGGCGATGGGGCGCGCGTGGCTGGCGCAGGCGCCGGCAGACGAGGCCGAGCCCGTGCTTGCCGCGCTGCGGCGGCAGGACCCCGCCGTCTGGCGGCGCCATGCGCCGGACCTGGAGCAGGCGCGGCGTGACTACGCCGAGCACGGATATTGCGTGGGGCAGGGCGATTGGCATTCGGACGTGCATGCGGTCGCGGTGCCGATGCGGACACGGGTCGATGGCCAGGCGCTGGTGTTCAATTGCGGCGTGCCCGTGACGCGGCTGCGGCCGGGCGACCTGCGCGGCCGCATCGCGCCCCGCCTGCTGACGCTTGTGGCGCGCGTGGAAAAAATGCTGGAGCGCCAGAATGAAGGGTGACCAGGACCGCGAGTTCACCAGCACGCTGGCGCACGGTATCGATATCCTGGCGTGCTTTCGCGCTGACCGGCCGGTGCTGGCCAACAAGGATTTCGCGCAGCAGACCGGCCTGTCGCGCAGCGCCGTGGCGCGCCTGACCCACACGCTGGTGGAATTGGGCTTTCTACAGCGCGAAGGCGAGCCGGCGCGTTACCGGTTGGGGGCGTCGGTGCTGGCGTTGAGTTATCCCTTGCTTGCCAGCATGCAGATCCGGCAACTGGCGCGGCCGTTGATGAAGCAGCTTGCCGACCATGCGCGCGGCGCCGTGTCGCTGGTGGTGAGGGACTGCCTGCAGATGGTGTACGTGGAAACCGCCCGCTCCAATGAGGCCCTGCAGACGCGGCCCGACATCGGCGCTTCGCTGCCGCTGCTGTCCAGCGCCGCCGGCAAGGCATGGCTGGCGCGGGCGCCGGACGATGAGCGGGCCGCGGTGCTGAACCAGTTGCGGGTGGCCGACCCCCGGCATTACGAGGCTCACTTTCCCAATCTGGCGGCTGCGCGCCGCGACCTGGAACGCAAGGGCTATTGCGGCAACAACCTGGAGTGGCGTCCGGACGCCTACGGGTTTGCCGCGCCGTTGGGGCGGCCCTATCAGTCCCTGTTGTACGTGTTCAATTGCGGCGTGCCGACGCAGGACGGGCCTTATCGAGAGCGCGCCGCCGACATCGGACCGCGCCTGGTCGCGCTTGCGCGCGAGACGGAAAGGCTGCTGGGCGTGGGCTGACGCGGCCCCGTTGCGTGCCGAAGGCTCAAGCCTGCGCCCGCCGCGGCAGCCAGCGCCAGAACACGCCGGCCGCCACCAGGCCCAGGGTGCCGACGCCGAACGACGCGCCGCCCAGCGACAGCAGCGCGGTCAGCACCGACAACGCCACCGGCCCGCCGCTTGCCCCGAGATCGGACATGAAGCGCCAGATGCCGAGGAACTGCGTGCGCGCGCCCGGCGGGGCGGCGTCGGCGCCCAGCGTCATGACGATGCCCGATCCGATCCCGTTGCCGAAACCCAGCAGCACCGACACCAGGATGAAGCTCGTGACGCCTGCGGTCAGCGGGATCGCCATCAGGCTCAATCCCATCAGCAGCGTGCACGGCAGCGCCACCCACAGGCGGCCGCGCTGGTCCATCACCTTGCCCGCCGGATAGAACACCGACATGTCGACCGCGGCGACCAGCCCGTAGACCAGCGAGGTGGTGGTGGCGTCTAGGCCCAGATGGTCGGCCCACAGCGGGATCACCACCTGGCGCGACGCGCGCAGCGCGCTGATCAGCATCACGCCCACGCCCAGCGTGGCATACACGCTGCGATGGTCGCGCGCGACCTCGCCGATGCGGGCGCGCGGCGCGCCCGCGGACTTGCCGTGCACAGGCTCGATGTCGGGCGCCTTGATGGCGATGAAACCCGCGCCGAGCATGGCGCAGACGGCAATCCAATAAGCGCCGTCGAGCCCGATGAAATGGATCAGCGCCGCGCCCGCGAAGGGGCCGATGAAGGTCCCGATCCGCGTCGTGCCGCCGAGCGTGGACAGGGCGCGCGCCCGGTACGCTATTGGCACGACCTCGATCATGTAGCTCTGGCGGGCCAGCTGGAACACCGACTGCGCGCACCCCTGCATCAGCATGGCCAGGGCCAGCACCCAGAGATTGGGCACGCCGATCACGAGCAACAGGCCAGCCACGCTCAACAGCGCCGCGCCGGCCATGGCGTGCTTTTCGCCAAAGCGCTCGGTGATCAGCGCGGAGGGAATGTTGGAGAGCAGCGAGCCGATTCCGATGAGGGCGGCGATCAGGCCGGCAGCCGCCACCGACGCCCCTTGGTCACGCGCGGTGAGCGCGATCACGGGCAGGATGGCGCCATTGCTGATGCCATAGAGCAGCGACGGGCCGAACGCCGGCACGGCGATCTGCTTCAGATTGAACGAATCGGGTTGCGGCATGGGGGAAGCAAGCAGGTTCGGCCGCCCGCCGGTCGCCGCCAGCAACGGGGCGCGGGGCCGGCACGGGGCCAGGGCGTGGGATCCCGTGAGTGTAGCGAACGTCTTGCGCTTGCGGCTGTCTGCTGGCTGAACCTGGAGGGGGGCCGCGATTCACGATCAGGATGCGGCGGGCGAATGCCCGCCGCGTCATGGTTGTGGCAATTGCGCCTGCAGCAGCGTGCCCGAGGCGGATTCGGTCATCAAGACGGCGCCTGCGTCGGGCGTGACCGCGATGTTGGTGACCGTCTGACCGCCGGGGCTGCGCAGGAAATGCGTAATGTTCCCGCGCGCGTCCAGCAGGAAGGCGCCGCCCAGGCTGGCATGCGCAACCAGCAGGCCGCCTCGCGGAGCAAGCGCCAGTCCGTCCGGGCCGCTGCTGCCAAAGAAGGTCTGGAAGGCGCCCATCTTGCTGAGGGATCCGTCGCCGAGCAAAGGCGCGCGCCATACCTGGTTGGCGCGTGTCACCGCCACGTAAAGAACGCCGGCCTGCTCGTCCAGGGCGATGCCATTGGGGCTGGGGGCGTTGGCGACCAGCAGGTCAAGGCGGCCGTTGGCGCAATCGTAGCGGTAGACGCGGCCGCTGGGATCGTGCAGTCCGGTCTGCCCCTGGTCGGTGAAGTACAGGCGGCCGGCCTTGTCGAACACGAGATCGTTCACGCCCTTGAACGACTCGCTGTTGCGGTGGCCAAGCATCGTATCGATCCTGCCGCTATCCGGTTCGCACCGCAGGATGCCCAGACGGTAGTCCGCGATCCAGAGGCTGCCGTCGGTGTGCCGCGCCAGGCCGTTGGGCCAGCCGCCGGTCTGCGCGACCACGTGCCAGTCGCCGCCGCCGTCCAGGCAGAGGATGCGGCCGTGCGGTATGTCGGTCACGTATATCCGACCTTGCGCGTCGAACACGGGGCCTTCCAGGAAGCTGTCGACGACGTGGCCGGGCTTGTTCGCCGCGGCCCAGGCGCTCGCCCTGGGCAGGCGCAGCGGGTCCGGCAGGCGCGAAAGCTCGGTGGCCTCGATGATGGCGGGCGGAGTAAAGCTCATGTTCCACATGGCGTCACTCGGGCTTGATGTTCACGCGCTTGCCCACGTCGGCCCAGAGGGTGACTTGCTGGTTAACGTACTCGCCGAACTGCGCGGCGGTCATGTCGCGATGGCGCGCGCCCTGTGCGTTCATCTGATTGCGCATGGCGGGGTCGTTCATGACCTGGCCCACCAGCCGGTTCATTTCCTGCACGATGGCATCGGGCGTGCCTTTCGGCGCAGCCAAGCCGAACCAGTTCAGCACCTGGTAGGACGGCAGGCCGGCCTGCGCGAATGTGGGCACCTCTGGCAGGGCGTCCAGGCGGCTTTCGCCGCTGACCGCCAGCGCGCGCACGCGTCCGCCCTGCACGGGCGGAATGGCGGTGGGGGCGGCCGTGATCAGCACGTCGATCTGCCCAGCCATGACGTCCGCCAATGCCGCGCCCGCGCCGCGGTAGGGGATATGGGTGAGTGTGACCTTGGCTTCGTTCTTGAAAACCTCGGCGGCCAGGTGGGTGGAACTGGCCTGTCCGCCCGAGCCAAAGTTGAGCTTGCCCGGGTTGGCCCGGGCGTGGCGGATCAGCGCATCCAGGGTCTTGAAGGGCGACGTCGCCGGCACGATCAGCACCAGCGGTGTTTCGATGATCTCCGCCACGTGCACCAGGTCGCTGCGGTGATCCCAGGGCAGCTTGGCGAACAGCAACGGCAGCATGGTGTAGGTCGTGTCGGTCACCAGGAAGGTGCTGCCGTCGGCCGGCGAACGCGCCACGTCCAGGGTGCCGATCGTGCCGGATGCGCCCGTCTTGTTGTCGACGATGAATGTCTTGCCGGTCAGTTCGGACAGCCGCTGCGCGACCTGGCGTCCCGCGTAGTCGGTCGTTCCGCCGGGGGAATAGGGCACCACCAGTCGGACCGGCTTTGTTGGCCAGTCGGCTGCGGTGGCGCATAGGGGCGCCGCGGCGCTGGCCGCCAGGGCCAGGCGGGCGAACAGTTGGAAGGCGCGGCTGCCGCGCCGGTTTCGCATTGCATGCATGGATGTGTCTCCGTGGTCGTTGTCGTTGTTGTTGTCGTTGTCGTTGAGGTCGTCGCCGCCGAACCGGCGGCTCAGGTGGCCGTCTGGATGCCGGCCTCGCGAATCAGCCGCGCCCACTTCTGCTGTTCTTCCTGGATATAGCGCACGGCCGCATCGGGCGCGCCGCCGAGCGTCGTGCTGCCTTCGGCCGTGAACATCGCCACGGTGGCCGGGTCCGCCAGCACCTTGGCCAGCGCGGCATTGATGCTGGCGATGACGGCGGGGGGCGTGCCCGCGGGCGCGACCACCGCCTTCCAGTCCACGGCGGCGAAGCCGTCATAGCCGGACTCGGCCACCGTGGGCACGTCGGGCAGGATCGGCAGGCGCGACGGCGCGGTGACGGCCAGCGGGCGCAGCAGTTTGCCCTTGAGCATTTCCTGCGCGGCCTGGGGCGTGGCGAACATGTAGTCGGTGTTGCCGCCAAGCAGATCGTTCAGAGCGGGCGCCGCCCCGCGATACGGCACATTGAGCACCTTGAAACCGGCCTGGTTGGCAAGCAGTTCGCCTGCCATATGGCCCACGGTTCCCGAGCCCGCCAGGGCCTGCTTGAGCTCGCCGGGCGCAGCCTTGGCATCGCGCACCAGGTCGGCCAGCGTCTTCCACCGCGCATCCGCCTTGACGACCAGCATGACCGGCAGCGAGGCCACCAGGACCACGGGCGAAAAATCCTTGGCGGGGTCGAAGGGCACGTTCGGCATCAGCGCGGGGTTGATGGCCAGGTTCGCGGTCTGGCCCAGGGCCAGCGTCAGGCCGTCCGGCTTGGATTTGGCGACCAGGTCCAGGCCGATATTGCCGCTGGCACCGGGACGGTTTTCGACCACGACCGACCAGCCTGCCACCGAAGTGGTCTTGGCGGCGATGGCGCGCGCGACCGTGTCGGTGCCGCCACCGGGCGTGTAGGGAACGATGAGCCGCACCGGGCGACCATTGGGATAGGCATTGGCGGCGCGCAGGGGCAAGGCCGCCGCGCACAGCGCGGCGCCGACGAATGCGCGGCGGGTGAGGGTGAACATGGGTCAGTCTCCTTGGGCTATGTGTTGGGCTTTCAGGGCCTCTATCTCTTGTTCGCTGTAGCCGACGCCCATCAGCAGCGCGTCGGTGTGTTGTCCGGCCGCGGGGGGCTGGAGCCGGATGCCGGGCTGCTCTCCATCGAGCGTGAAGGGCGCCAGCGGTACTTTGGACGTGCGCCCGTCGCCCAGCGAGATCGGCGCCAGGCCGCCGGTGCTCGCCAGATGGGGATCGTCGAACAGGTCTTCAGGCTTCGTGATGGGGGCGTAGGGCAGCCCCTCGCGTTCGAACACTTCGGCCAGCGATGCGGCGCTGTAGTCGGCCATGCGGCTGCGCAGGATCGGCATGAGCCAGTCGCGCGCCTGTACGCGGTCATTGTTGGTTTGCAGGCGCGGATCGCCGTGCAGATCCGACAGGCCCAGGGCGTCGCAATAGATCGTCCACTGCTTGTCGCTCACCACGGCCAGGAAGATCTGCTCTCCGTTCTTCACGGTAAAGACGTCGTAGACCGCCCACGCGGAAATGCGGCTGGGCATGGGGGCAGGGGCGCGGCCCGTCATTGCGTACTGCATCATGTGCTGGCCGACCAGGAAGACGTTGTTCTCGAAGAGCGACGCCTGCACCTCGCCGCCCGCGCCGGTGCTTTCGCGCCGGGCCAGCGCGGCCATCGCGCCGATGGCGCCGAACATGCCGCCCATGATGTCGTTGACGCTGGAACCAGCGCGCAGGGGATCGCCGGCGCGTCCCGTCATGTAGGCCAGGCCGCCCATCATCTGCACCACTTCGTCCAGGGCGGTGCGCTGTTCGTAGGGGCCGGGCAGGAAGCCTTTGTGGCTGACGTAGATGAGGCGGGGATGCTGGTGCCGCAGCGAGGCGTAGTCCAGGCCGAGCTTGGCCATGACGCCGGGCTTGAAGTTTTCGCTGACGATGTCGGCCGACGCGATCAGGCGTCTGGCCGCCTCGCGGCCTTCGGCGCGCTTGAGGTCCAGGACGATGCTCTTCTTGTTCCGGTTGAACATGGGGAAGAAGCCTGCGCCGGAACCGAGCAGCCGCCGCGTGCTGTCGCCGCCCGGGGGTTCCACCTTGATCACTTCGGCACCCAGGTCGCCCAGGATCATGCCGCAGGTCGGCCCCATCACCATGTGGGTGAATTCGATGACGCGCACGCCCTCGTAGGGCAGGCGGGTGGGTGTGTTGCTGGTCATGGATGTCCTGGTTCAGTGCGCGGGCGCGAAATTCCGGGGCAGGCCCGCGTCCGGCGTCATGCCGTAGAGCGGTTCGCCCGGCAGGCCGGCCGCCAGCGGCGCTCGCGCGGCAAACAGGGCCGTCAGGTCGATGCCGGTGTCGATGGCCATGGCCTCGAACATGAAGACGAGGTCTTCGGTGACCACGTTGCCCGAAGCGCCGGGCGCGTAAGGGCATCCGCCCAGCCCGCCCAGCGAACTGTCGAAAGTGCGCACGCCTTCGTCGTAAGCCGCCAGGCAATTGGCCAGTCCCAGCCCACGCGTGTTGTGCAGATGGGCCGCGCCGGCGTGCTCGCCCAATTCCTCGCGCAGGCGGCGAAAGCGCTGGCGCACCTGGGCGGGGTTGGCGTAACCCACCGTGTCGGACAGGCCGGACTCATCGGCGCCGGCGGCGATGCATTGCACCGCCAGGCGGATCACGTCGTCCTCGGCAACGTCGCCCTGCAGCGTGCAGCCGAAGGCGGTCGAAATGCCCGCCTCCAGTTTGACGCTCGGCGCCATCTCGTCGCGCAGCCGGGCGATGGCGCGGACTTCCTCGACCATCTCTTCCGGCGTCTTGCGCACGTTCGCGAGCGAATGGGCGCGGCTGGCGGACACGGGCATGGTCAGCTTGTGCACGCCGGCGTTCAACGCGGCCTGGGCGCCACGCAGGTTGGGCACCAGGGCCATGACAGTCAGGCCGGGATGGGTCAAGGCATGGCGCACGACGTCGGCGGCGTCCGCCATCTGCGGCAACAGTCTGGGCGGCACGAACGAGGCCACTTCGATTTCGCGCACACCCGCGGCCACCAGCGCGTCGATCCAGCGGCACTTCGCCTCGGTCGGCATCGTGGCCTTGACCGACTGCAGGCCGTCGCGCGGACCCACTTCACTGATGAGGACGAAAGGGCGGGGTGGCATGGGTGTGTCTCCGTATGGTTTGTTCTATCTTATAGAATGAGGTTCTATAAGTTGAAATGATGCAGCAGGCGCAAAGCGGTTGTCAAGCGCCGCCTACAATGCAACGTTCTAATAGATGGAATGCAGGAGCCACCATGCCGCGTAAAGCCGCGACGGAATCATTGGCTGACCGCGATGCCGCAGAGGGCGGCGTGGCCGCGGTGGATCGGGCGTTGAGCCTGATGTCGGTGTTTGGCGAGGGGGATGCCTCGCTGTCGCTGATCGAGCTTGCCGAGCGCACACAGTTGTACAAAAGCACGGTGCTGCGGCTGCTGGCGTCATTGATGCATGCCGGCTGGGTGCAGCGGCTCGAGGACGGCCGCTTTGCGCTGGGCCCCGAGATTGCGCGCCTGCACGGGCTTTACGCCGCGTCTTTCTCTCTGGAGCGCATCGTGATGCCGGTGCTGCGCGACCTGGTTGCGGCAACCGGCGAAAGCGCCGCCTATCACGTGCGCCAGGGCGATGCGCGGCTATGCCTGTACCGCGTGGATTCTCCGCACCCGGTGCGCGACCACATCCGCGCCGGCGACCTGCTGCCACTGGACCGGGGAACGGGGGGGCGGGTGCTGACCGCGTTTGACCCGGTGCTGGGTGTCGCCCCGGGGGCCGACCAGGCCTTGTACGCCCGTATCCGCGCCGATGGCTACATCGTCGCGGTCGGGGATCGCCTGGCGGAAGTGGCGGGCATTTCCGCGCCGGTGTTCCTGGCGGATGGGGGCGTCGCCGCTGCGGTGACGCTGACCGCGCCGGTGCATCGGCATCGGCATGC
Source organism: Achromobacter sp. NFACC18-2 (assembly GCF_900108985.1). Taxonomy (NCBI): domain Bacteria; kingdom Pseudomonadati; phylum Pseudomonadota; class Betaproteobacteria; order Burkholderiales; family Alcaligenaceae; genus Achromobacter; species Achromobacter sp. NFACC18-2. The sequence goes on from NZ_FNYM01000009.1 coordinate 80,184, forward strand.
GCACCTTGAGGCGGTCTTGCAGGCGGCGAGACGCCTGAGCGGAAAAGTGGGGTGATGCGCCCGGCAGCGCCGGGCGGTCTTCCCTGTAAGGATCGGGAGTGAACGCCCGGGCTGCGGGGGGCTTGGGGTCAACGTCGAAAGACGGCGGCCGCTTCAGAACCTGTACGTCGCCTGTAGCTGGAATGCTTGCGCCGACACGTTGCCCGTGTCGAACAGGCGGTCGTAGCTAGCGGTCAGATCCATCGCCTTGCTGATGGGCAGCGTCATGCCCAGACCCGCCGAGAACATGCCGCGCGTGGGCGCCACGCCGGGCAGCGTGAAGCCCGTGCCGTCGCTCGCCGTTGCGCGAAAGCCGCGGTTGGTGTCCAGCGTTTCGTAGGCGTATCCGACGCGAGCTTCAACGACGGCGAGCTTGTCCGCCTTCATGCTGAAGGGGATACCCACGACCAGCTGCGCATAGGGCTGCAGGCTGTTGAAGTCCTTCGCGTCGACGTCCAGGTTCTGGCTGGTCGGTCCCGTTTCGCCGAAGCCTTCTGCATGGAAGTACTGGTAGCGTAGGCCGAGACGCGGCGTGACCGTCAGCGGGCCGGCGGCCAGGGGCAGGCTGGCTTGCAGGCCAGCGGTGATTTCCTGACCGGCGGAGTCCCCGCGTGCGCTGCCAAGACCGGCGAAAGAACGACGCGACTTCAGGAAGTCGTAGGCTGCGCCCACCGTCGCGGCGATGTTCACGGCGCCAACGCGGCGGCTGCCGTAGCCGGCGATGCGCAGAGTGTCGATCTTGCCGCTGGCCTCATCTTCGGTGACGTCGACATGGCTGTAGCCGCCGGCGATACCCAGCGTCCAGGCGCCGACCTGCTGGTCCAGGCCAGCCAGGAAGCCGTAATGGCTGTCCTTGTAGCTGGGGGCGTTGTCGTCGCCACGCACGTGCGCGGTGTTGGAGACGACCTGGGCCCAGGCCTGGCGGCTGGGGCGCGCGCAATTGGCCGCAGTCGAGGACTCGGCGCAATCCTGGCCCAGGCGCGAGAGCAACGTATCGTTCACGCGTTGGCCTTCACGGATGGCGGCCGAGGCGACGGCGCCGAAGATCGTAGCGTTGGTGGGGGCGATGACGACGCTGCCGCCGCCGCTGTCGTCGCTGCCGCCACTGCCGCCACTGCCGCCGCTGTCGTCGCTGTCGCCGCCGCCGGTGTTGTCGGCGGCCAGGTTGAGCGTGCTGCCGTCGGCCAGGTTCTGCACGCTCTGCGCCAGATTGGCCGGCGCGTTGCTGGTTACGGTAGCGAACTGGCCGTTGACGTTCGCCGCGTCAACGATGCGGTAGGACGCCGCGCTGTAGGTGCCGGGGCCATAAAGCAGGTTCAAGGTGCCGCCCAGCGTCGCGGTGCCGCCCACCTTCAGTTGCGAGGCGGTGGAAGGGCTGACGTCGACGAACAGGGTGCCGGAGGAAGACTGCGTGTAGTTGCCGTTGATCGTCAATGTGCCGATGGAACCGCCCGGGCGCACGATGCCGTCGTTGGTGACATTGCCGGCGATGGAGCCATGCCCGCGCAGTGTGCCGGCGCTGCCGACCGCCACGTCGCCCAGGATGCTGGCGGTGGGATGGTCGGCGTCGCCGATTTCGAGCGTGCCGGCGTGCACCGACGTGCCGCCCGAGTAGGTATTCACGCCGTTCAGGATCAACATGCCGCTGCCGGTCTTGGCCAGCGCGCCGCTACCCTTGAGTTCCGAATCAATGATGGCCGTGGCGTTGGCATCGACTTCGATGGCGGAAGTGGCTGCCGACAGGCCGATGGCGCCACCCGTCACACGGTAGCCATCGGTGGAAAACTGCATGCCGCTGACATTTATCGGACCATGGCTGGTATCCACCGTCACGGTGCCCGCGGCCGCGCCGAACACGGGGCGCACGTCGGTCTGGTCGAGCGTGCCGTTGCGCGTGCCGTCGGTCGTGGTCCAGTTGGTGCCGTTCGCCGTCCAGGTGCCGGAGCCGCCGGCAATCGTGCCGTCGGCGACGGTATTGGCGCCATCCCAATAGTGGCGGCTGGCGTCGGGGGCCAATGTCACGATCAGCTCGCCGTTCACGTCGCTCAGGCGCGCAAGCAGGCCATTGTTGGTGGAGACGAAGGCCGTGTTGTTGCTGTACGTGCCGGAGCCCGTCGGTCGCACGACCGCATAGGTCTGGCCCTCCGCCAATCCGGTACCGTTCAGGCTGATCGCGGCATTGCTGACCGCGGCGGTGCCATTTACCGCCAGGTAGCCATAGCTGGAGGGATTGGCGACGTTGAACGTCAGTCCGCCACCGGTCTGGGTGTAGCTGCCCGTCACCGTGACGGGGTTGTTGAACTGAAGGGTGGCGCCGTTGTTGATGACGGAACGGCCCACCGCGGCGATGTCGTCGTTCAGCAGCAGGTTGCCGCCCGAAAACACCAGGTCCGAACCCGTCACCTTGATGAGACCTTTGTCGGCCACGCCCAGGCCGCCGCTCGCGCCGGTGAGGGTGCCGACGACGGTGCCGCTGCCGCCTGCGATGGCGAGGGGGATGGTGCTGGCGGAGGTCAGGTCGCCCGCGATGAGACCGCTGTTGGCGATCGTACCGATCGCGCTGTCGCCATCGATCTGGATTGCCGCACTCCGGCCCGTGATGGTGCCGCTATTGTCGATCAGGCCCACGGTGCTGGCGCGCGAAAGGTAGATGCCGGCATCGAACGACCCGCCCATGGCACTGCTGGGCGCGCCCACGATCAGGCCCGTGTTGGTGATGGTGCCGACCGTGCTGGTATCCATGAAGATGCCTGCAATGTCGCCCGAGATGGTCCCGGAATTGGTGAGCGTGCCCACCCGCCCGTTGTCCTGCGCCAGCAAGCCGAGCTGGCCCACGATGGTCCCGGTGTTCTCCAGCGTTTCGATGGCGCCGTTTTCGGTGACCACACCGAAACCCTGAAGCAAGCCGCCGATTTTGGCGCTTTGCAAGGTGCCGTAGTTGGTCAAGCTGGTGATCGTTCCGCCGTCGTTCCAGATCGCCGCAATAGTCCCTCCGAAGGTACTGTTGCTGGAGATCATCCCGGAATTGCTGAGCGCGGCGATGGTGCCCGTGTTGAAAATGCCGGCTCGCGCCCCGGAGAGGGTGGCGCCGGTGGTGTTGACCACGCGGGTGATGCTTGCGCCGCTGGAGTTCACGATGCCCGCTACGGTGACGCCCGTTCCGGTGGATGAGAGCAAATTGCTGTTGGTCACTTCATACAAAATGGCGTCGTTCTGCAGGCCGGCCAGCGTGCCGACGATGGTGCCGAAGTTCTCCAGCGTGGTGCCGGGGTTGGTGATGGAGGCGTGCAAACCGATGTTTTCGCCGGAAATGGTGCCGATGCTGATGACCTTAAGGTTACTTTGCGTCCAATCGATGCAATTGACTTCGCCTACGACGGTCGTGTCGCCCGGGAAGTCAACAGCGACGCACGCCGCTGCATGGGCCATGCCGGGAAGCAGGCTGGCGGCCACGAGAGAAACACCCGATAGCAGTTGCAGCGATCGGGCAGGGACCGCCGTCGAGCCGGCCCGCGCGGATGCCATGGAAAAGAAGTTGGTACGTTTTTTTCGGTTTTTCAGCTTCAAGGCAAGCTCCCGCCTGGGACGATGTCATGGGATATCAGGCGGCGACCGGAGAAGCAATGGGCGATCCACGCGGCAGGCGCCAGGGTACGAGGTCAGACTGGTGGCCATTTGGTGGGCGCACGACCTCATCCTGCAAATTACCGGCGAAGGCGCATCTTCAAAGCGTGCAACAAGGGCGAAACACCGGCTTTAATTTCGCTTGGCGCGGTCGACGCGCCGGCTTGGCCAGCGGCTGAACCCTGCTGTTCAGGCCTCGGACCCCGGAAAGCGCTTTGCCAGCGCCTGGCTGACGTCGTGCAGGACCGTCTTCCAATCGCCTGGCGCGAGCTGGCGGAATAGCCGCAGCGACGGATACCAGGGCGTGTCGGACCGGTGCAACAACCAGCGCCAGTCGGGCAGGAAGGGCAGCATCACCCAGGCGGGGCGATTCAACCCGCCCGCCAGATGCACGGGTGACGAGTCGACCGAGATGAGCAGGTCGGCCAAGGACAGGATGGCTGCGGTGTCCTCGAAATCGGCGATCTCCGTGTCCAGCGGCACGATGTTCATGCCGGGCGGCGCCGCGGCAGCCTGGGCTGCGGCAGGGCCTTTCTGGATGGCGAGATACGTTATGCCGGGCAAGGCGAGCGGCGCCAGGTCCGCCAGGGCAAGAGAGCGGTTGGCGTCGTTGGAGTGCGTGGGTCTGCCGGCCCAGGCCAGCGCCACCCAGGGCCGCGGCAAGCCGGCAAGCCGCTGCCGCCATTTCTCCACCCGGGCCTCATCGGCCGACAGGTAGGCGACCTGGCAAGGCAGGTCGGCCATGCGCAGGCCAATCGCCATGGGCAGGGACATCAACTCGCAGTGCTCGTCGAACGGCGGCGGGACCTGGCCGCGCGGGAAGGCGTCCGAGCCGACGAGTCGCTGGGCGATCGGCAGCAGGTCGGGATGCACTTCCAGCACGACACGAGCGCCGCTGCGGTCCCGGGCCGCACTGACCAGGCGTATGAATTGCAGCGTGTCGCCGTAGCCTTGTTCGTCATGGATGAGTAGCGTCCGGCCCGCAATGCGGCCCCCGCTCCAGCGCGGCCGCTGGACCTTGCGGTCCATCGCGACCGTGTGGGAAAGGCTGTAGCGCCATCGGTATTCCGGCCAGCCGCGTTCAAAATCGCCTTGCAGCAAGCGCGTCTCGGCCAGGTCGAAGCGCGCGGACAGGTCGCCCGGCATGGCCGTGGCGATCATCTCCTGGATTTCGGCCGCCTCCTTGACCCGTCCTTGGTACTTCAACGCCAAGCCGAGAAGGCGCCACAGCACGGAGGGTGCGCCGCGCGGGTCGATGCCGGCGCGGAGCAGGCGTTCGGCTTCGGCGTACTGCCGTTGCGTCAGCAGGCCGCTGGCGTGGCGCGCCAATTTTTGCGGGTCTTGCGGGTCTTGCGGGTCCTGTGGGAGGGAATCCGCCGCGGGTTGCGCGTCTTGCTCGGCCCGCGCGGCGCGCGAAGCGGCCGGGAGCGTCGACCGGGCGGCGGCATTCGGTGGTTCGCCCTCCGGCCGCAAGCGGGTCCGGAGTTCCAGCGCTTTGGGGTGGGCCGGCGCGAAGGCCAGCAAGGCCTCGATCCAGCGCAGCGCCTCGTGCGGCCGGGATCGCGCCGCTTCGATACCGGCGAGATTGAGATAGGCGTTGGCCAGGCGCGGGCTGCATTCGATGGCGCGTAGCGCGGCGCTTGCCGCCGCGTCATATTCGCCCAGTTCGCCGAGCACGAAAGCGAGGTTGCTGTGGGCTTCCGCGTAGTCGCCCCGCATCGCCAGGGCCTGGAAGTATTGCTCGCGGGCTTCATGCAGGCGCTTCATGCCCACGTACGAGTTGCCGAGGTTGTTGCGCGCCTCTGGATTGTCCGGATGCGTTGCCACCACCCGCTCCAGGCAACCGATGCTGTCTGCGAAATGCCCGGCCTCCTGCAGGATGATCCCAAGGTTGTTCCACGCCATTACCAGCCCGGGATCACGTTGCGTGGCCTGCCGCGCGGCGGCCTCGCCCTCGGCGAGCAGGCCCTGCTGACGGCAGATCTCGGCCAGATTGCCGAAATAGACCGCGGGCGCGGCGCTGGGCCGGCATGCCTGGCGCAGCAGATCGAGCGCGAGCGCGGACTTGCCGTAGCTGTGCGCGATCAGGCCCAGGAGGTGCGAGGCATCGGCCTGTCCGGGCGACGCCGCGAGAATGCGGCGGCACAGAATCTCGGCCTGGTTTGCCTGTCCGGCGTTCCAGTGCGCGTGAGCCTGTTGCAAGGCCTCGGAAAGGGAAAGCGGCGAGCCTGCCTTTGGATGGGACGGTGCGGGCTTGTGATCCATGGAGATGACAACGGCCGCCATTAAGGCCGCCCTGGATGGGAACGTGGAGGGGAGATTCTAGTTCCTCCGCCCGGGCGAGCCATGCCGTGCCCGGCGCCTTTGTGCTCCCGTCCGCAGGCAAGCAGGGTTACGCGCAGGACGGGCTTGTTCGCCGTATTACCGCCGCGCCATGGTTCCGGCAATTGCGCCTGCAGCAGCGCGGGGGTTCTATAAGTTATGGGTGAAATCGCCGGCGTTGTGGATTACCGTTGGAGTGCAATCGGCTAATCCGCTTTTCGGAGCATCGTCTGCCGGATAGCCGTGGTGTGAATGATTGCGATGTCTTGAGAGTCTTGGGTCTATGCCAATGCAAACAAGGAGAATGTCATGTACGCCAGGCTTATTTCCGCGATGGTCTTGTCGGTCGCATTTTCGGCGTCCGCGCTTGCACAGTTTTCAGGGCCCAGCAAATCCGGGTCCAATACCACGGTGACGCAAGCCGCCGGCAATCTGCGTGTGGGCACATATGTCACGTTGACCGGAAACGTTATCGAGCACTTGCGCGAGGAGTACTTCACCTTTCGCGATAAAAGCGGCAGCATGCGCGTCGAGATTCCGGACCGGGTCTTCCGGGGCCAGCGCGTGGAACCCAGCACCACCGTTCGTATTACTGGCGAGATCGACGTGGGTCGCGCCGGCCGCTACGTCTACGTCAACGCGTTGGAGGTGGTTTCACCCTAGGGCGCGCAGTTTCTGGCTGATGCGTCAGCGCGGCGGTATTGCGCACTAGCCCGCATCGCCGTGATACCCGTATTTGATGCCGCCCAGCACGCGCGTACGCACGGCCTCGTTGAAGGGGTAGGTGTAGGCCTGCCCCACCACGACCACATGGGCCACGTTGGCCAGCACGCGCCGCCGCAGTGCCTGGCCGATGGACTCGTCTTCGCTGCCGCCTTCCACGCGCGACATCTGCTGGAAGAGTTCGCTTCGCGTCACGCCGTTCTGCATGAAAGAGAACGCCGTCCAGACGCAGGCCAGCGTCAACACCAGCGCCAGGCCCGCCGCGCGCGTGGCGGTGCGCCCCGGCTGCTGGCCCGCCGGCGTGCGCAGCCAGACGACGAGCTTGGCGATCAGATAGAGCAGCTTGGCGAAGTGGCCCACCGCGCCCAATAGCGAACACAGCAGCGCCACCGGCGGCACGATCGCCGCGCGCGCGGCGTCCTCCCCCAGCTTGTCGTGCAGTCCGCCGCGCCCGAAGTCCGCGCTGCTGGCGGAAAAGCGGGGCAGGGCTTCGTCCACGGCCCGGTCCAGCATGCCTTCGTAAAGCCGCTTGAAGCCGGCCACATCCGTGTAGTTGGGCGCAACGTTCATCGTGGCCGGCACCATCAAGGCCTGGCGCAGCAGCTTCTGGACGCCGGGGCGCGCGACGAAGTCTTCGTACGCCAGGCCGGGCGGGATGGCGTCGCCCTCGACATGCACCGTACGGCTGCGCATGGTCCTCCAGTACTGCTGCGCCACCGCCTCATTGAAGGTGGCGCGGTCATGCGGTTGCCAGTCGCCGGGCACGGGAATGCGCTTGCGCACATCCTGCACCACGCGGCCCTTGTAGCGCGCCGGTACGTTGTCGGGGGTCCAGCCGCGGCGCGACAGGCTGCGGCGGTAGTCACCCCAGGCGCGATCCTGTTCGCGCGCCAGGCCAATGTCCGACGCCACCGGCACACCCGCATACTTCTTCCAGCGCTCGGCCACGGAACCCATCACGCTGGTGTAGACCTGGTGATAACCGCGTATGCCAGGGGCGGTCATGCGGACTTCGCGGCCATCGAAGGTAAACGTCTTCATCTGGCGCTGCAGATCGGTGCGGATGACCTGCCGCTTCTTCGGTTCGACTTTTTCGTCCAGGTCGTCGATGTTGGACAGCAGCACCTGGAACACGGCCAGGAACGCCTTGCCCTCGGGGCGGGCGTAGACGTCGTCGTCGTCCACCAGGCCGTCCAGTTGCAGGTCGCCCTGCACCAGCGACCGTTGCAGCAAGCCGGCGTTGGTGGCGATGCGGCGGAACTCGCCATCGCGTGTATCGACGAGCACGTTCACCAGCAGCTTGATGGCGCTGAAGACAAGGAGTGCCGTCACGACACAAGCGACGGCGATCTTCAGCGTGGAGGGGCGGCCGCCCGTGGCGAGCCGACGGGTCGACATCAGTTGCAGCACCACCAGCGCGGCGGCGATGCCTGACAGGGTTCGGCCGAAGAATTCCAGTTCTTCGATATCGTGCGGCGTGGCGCGGCTGCCCACCACATCGAGCAGGCGGGCATTGAAGCCGAGTTCGAAAGCGAGGTAGATGACCGTCAGTACGATCAGGAAAAGGATCTGGCGAATCTGGGCTTGCCGCACGGTCAATCCCTCAGGTCCAGGCGCGTCGAGGTGATTTCCTCGTCGGGCAGGTCCAGCTTGGCCGGCGCGCGCGATGCCGCGCCTGTGCGTGGCGAGCTGCCGGTCGCCGCAGTGGGCGCGCCGGTCGCGGGCGCGCGCTGCGGTGGCGGAGCAACAGCGCGACCACCGGATGCATTGCCGCCGGACGCCCGGGTCTGCACCGTATCGGGCGAGGCGCTGCGGCCGGGTCGGCCCGACCTGCCGGAGCGAGCCGCCGGCGCCGCGGGCGGCGGGTAGACCCCATACAGGCGCAATGACTCCTGATACCCGGGCGGGTACAGCGATTCATCGGCGAACGGCTTGGCGCGCGGATTCATGCCCGCGACCGTCTTCACATCGCCCCGGCGCATCCGGCCGTCTTGCGTGTAGATGAACCGTTCGATCCTGGCGCCCTTGGGAAAGTCCAGGGTCATGGCGCTGCGGTCGTCCTGGACCAGCACCGCCGGCCGGTCCCGGCAATTGCCCAGGTCCCACGACAGCACGTCGGAGCCTTCGATGGCCAGCACCGTATAGCGGTAATCGCAGTTGCGGCGCTGCGTTTCGATGACGACCACGGTGCGCGGCCCCACGTTTTCTGTGCGCGCGATCCGTGCGGACTCCACGTTGTTCAAGGGCACCACCCGCTGGTTGCCCGATAGCTTCACCGAGAAGTTCTTGCCCTCGCGGCGCAGCGTGCCGGTCCCCCCGTCCTGCAAGGGAAACTGGCTGATCTCGGTGCCAAACAGGGCGGCGGTATCCACGCCATAGACGAAGTTGCCGCGGGAATTGGTCTTGACCGCGCAGGCAGACAGCCCGGCAAGGAGCAGCAAACCGGTGATAAGGCGAAGGATCGACGAACAGGATACGGGCAGGCGCATTGACATCATGGGGAAGGCGGGAAACCAGGCGCGGCGAGGCGCCGTTTCCGTCAAAGCCCTGCAATGTATCGCAAAGTTACAAGGCAGGACCAGGGTTGTTTCAATTGCGCAGGCCCGGTCGGCCGTGTCGGGCCGCCGGACAGCCGCGCTTAGCTGGCGGGCTGCTTCAGTTCCATCGCCAGCTTGATCAGTTCGCGCGCGCCGTGGCGCACGGCGGACACGCAGCGCTCGACGATGGCGCGGAGCAGGGCGGCATCCGGCAGGGTGTTGGGCCCGGCCACAAAGCTTTCCACCGAGGCCGACAAACGCCCGGCCCGTTCCGCGCTGTCTTGCGACAGCGTCAGCTTGATCGCCTTGCAGCGGTTGTTGACGGTGTTGATCACCTCCAGCAGTTGTTCGCGGGTCAAACCCAGTTCGTCGGCCTGCACGAAGCTTGGGTAGACCAAACGCAGGAATTCCGGATCCGAATCGCTGAGGCTGAAGTACATGATGCCCAGGTCGGGATACTTGAAGACCACATCGCCTTCATCGTCAAAGCGGGCGACCAGGCCCAGTTCTTCTTGCACCACGGTTTGGTACAGGGCGGCCAGCGGGGTGGGGGTGGACATTATTGAACGCTCCGTTCTTGGTCAGTGGGACTTTTCAGTCGGTGGGGCATGCCGGGCTTTGTCGGCAAGCGGGGCGGAAAAGCCGCGCCCTTGATTGTTGCTACGCGCCACCTCGGGAAAAGTTCGAAAAAAAGTCGCGCCGAAGCATAAACCCATCCGGAAAAAAACAATCGCCCGAAAAACGCCCACAAAAAAACCGAACCTTTTCGGCCGCCATGCGTAGCCATGAATACCGGCATCCCGCCACAACCAGACAAGGAAAGACCATGCAAGGCAAAGCACAGGACGTATTGACGCAGGCCAGGACCCATGCGGCGCGGTGGGCGGGCATCGCGGCCCGGCGCGTCCATCGTGGCGACGCCGTGGGCGCGCTGCTGTTCCTTTTGGCCACTACGGTGTTTGCCGTGGTCTCGCTAAGCATGATGGGGTCGAATGCAAGCCTGAGCTTCTACGACCTGTTGCGGTTGCAGAACGGCGGCAGCATGCAAGGCGCGATGGCGGGCCGAGATTCGGGCGCGGGCATTTATGCACTGCTGTGGCTGCTGGCCGTGGCGGGGCCTTTGCTGCCCTCGCTGCTCACTCATCGCGCGGCGCGCCTGGGCTACTTTGCGCCCCTCGCGCTGTGGGCCATTGCGCTGGCCGGCGTGGTGTCGCAGGTACGCGAGCTCATGAACGCCACGCGCCAGTTTGCGGGCTTCATGGGCAATTCGCGGTCCAGTCGCAGCCTGGCGGGAGACATGGCGTCCAATCTGTGGGACAGCCTGTCGTTCGGGTTCGGCTTCTATCTGTCCTTGGCCATCGCCGTCGCATTCACTGTCCGCGGCATCGCCGTGCTGCGCCGCCGCGCTTGATTTTCCGCCCCTGCACGGCTAATGTGCCGCAGCCCGCGTTTTGCCGGGTTGCGGCTGGTGCCGCCGGTGGGCTGACGTTCCGCGTCCAGTTCGACATCTAGAATCTGAACCATGAACTCGCTCGATTCCAAGCGCTACGTCATTGAAAACGTTGACGCGTTGCTGCGCATCATGCATGCCGACCCCCACTACGCGCTGGCGTTTCGCAACAAGGCCGAGCAGCACATCACGCTGAAATTGCGCAGGAAATTCTTCAACGCGTCGCCCGATGGCGTGGTGGATGCGTTCAACAATGCGCTCATGAAGTTCTTGCACACGCGCACGTTCAAGGACGAGGGGTTCAAGCAGGGTCAGCCCGAGGGCGGATGGACGGCGCACGAACTGGCCGTCGGCACGCTGGGCGGCTACTTGTATCGCGGGTCGCTGCACGAGCTGATCCAGATGCATCGCCGCACGCGGCACGAAGTGCAATGGACCTATCCCGAGGACGGCGGCGAGCACGATGACACGGCGTTCGACGACATCCGGAACGTGGGCGACCCCTCCCGCTTCGCCGATCCCGCGCACGCCTACGAGCATCTATCTATCGTCAAGCGCATGCGCGAATGCCTCAATAGGCTCAGCGACACCCTGCGCGCCACGATGTTCCTGTACCTGGACGACATGCCGATGGAACAGATCGCCCGGCAGCAGGACCTGCACGTGCCTACCGTGAAAAGCCGTCTGCACGCCGCGCGCAAGCTGGTGACGGAATGCACGCGCAAAGGAATGGACTGATCATGCCTGAAGACCGAGTGCTGTCCTATCTGTCGGGCGAGCTTGATGCCCCGGCCCGCCGCGCCTTCGAAGCTGAACTCGCGCGCGACCCCGCGTTGCGGGCCGAGCTCGATGCGTGGCGCGATCTGGCCCAGGCGCGCCAGTTGGCCCGCAACGAGATCGGCCAGGCCGAGCGCGATGCCGCCTTTCTGCGCGCGCTGGCGCAACGCCCGCGGGTGGTGCGCGCGCCGATGTCCCGCGCGCGCCGGCTGTGGCAATGGCTATGGCCGACGCCCGCCAGCCCCTTGATGCCGCTGGGTTGGGCGCTGGCGATCATGCTGTCCGTCATGGTGGTCCAGCAAGCGCCGACGGATGCGCCGGGCATCGCCGCGCCGGACGGCGTGCTGACGCGTGGCGGCGCGTCCTGCCCTCGGCTGGTGGTGGATCTGCCCGATACGCTGACGGCCCGGCAACTGCGCAACACCTTGTCCCAGTACGCCGTGTCCATCGTCGACGGTCCCGACGCGGACGGCCATTACGTCCTGGCCGCGGCGCGCGAATCATCTCTGCGCGACGCCGCCACGGCGCTGGGCGCCTTGTCCGCCACGGCCGCGCCAGCCGGCGCTTGTCCCAAACCCTGAGGCCTCGCATGAAGTCCTTGAACAATCCTGCGGGCGCCGGCGTGGCGCATGCACCAACGTGTCCACCCATGCGGCGGCGATTGTTGACGGCGCTGATCGGCGCGAGCCTGTGGGCAGCGCATCCGGCGGCCTTGCGCGCGGCGGGAGCAAATGCGAGGGGACTCAACACAAGAAACATGGCCGATCCGGATCCGGCGCCCACCGAGGCGCTGACCTCAACGGCCCCTGCGCCGACGCCCGAGGACGATGCGCCTGTGGCGGCAACCACTGCGTCGCCGGCCAGGCGCCGTTATGCGCTGGTGATCGGCAACGCGCGCTACGCCATCCCGGCCAACGCGCTCGTCAACCCGGTCAACGACGCCCGGCTGATCGCCGATTCGCTGCGCCAGCGCAGCTTCGACGTGACCTTGCTCACGGACCTGACCACCGCGCAGATGGAAACCGCCGTCGATGACTTCGCGGCGCGTGCCACGGGCGGGGACCTGGCCTTGGTGTATTTCGCCGGACACGCCGTCGCCGTGGATGACGTGAACTATCTGTTTGGCGTGGACCTGCCCTTGCCGCTGGGCGAAGTACGCATCCGCACGGCGCAGCAGAGCTCGCTGAGCCTCAGGCGCGTGTCGCAGGCGTTGCGGCGCGCGAACGTCCGTGCCCGCCTGATGGTGCTTGACGCCTGCCGCACGAACCTGACCCGGGGTGCGGCCGCCGCCGGCCTCGTCCACGCCGTGCCCGCGGGCGGAGAGCTGATCGCCTTCTCGACGCAGCCCGGCGCTACCGCGGAAGACGGATTTGGCAACGATGGGCCGCGTCACAGCCCCTATGCGTATTACTTCGCGCAGGGGCTGCGCGCGTTGCCCGGCTCCGCCCCGGTGGAGAGCTTCTTCAAGCAACTGACCGCCGACGTGCAGGTGGCCACCGCCTACCGTCAGATTCCCCACTACGCCAGCAGCCTGGTCGGCACCGTTACCTTCACGACGCTGGCCGACGGCACAACGCCCGCGAAGCCCGGAGAAAAGCCGGGCCAGGCGGGACGCGGCCCGTCGCCCACGCTGGGCCGCGATCTGATCAAGGCGCGCATGAGCGCATGGGAATACGAAATCGAGCGGGGCGCGCAATATGTGGACGAGCCGCGATTGGCGTCGTTGCAGGCGCGCGCCAAGGCGGGCGATGTGGTCGCCATGACCACCCTGGGATTGATCGCCGAGAACGGCGAGTATGTGGAGAAGAACTACCCGGTCGCCGCCCGCTGGTATCGGCGCGCCGCCGATCAAGGGTTCGCGCCCGCGCAGACCTATCTGGGCGAGCTGACCGGCATGGGCCGGGGCGTGCCCAGGAACTATGCCGAGGCCGAACGCCTGTTCCGCGACGCGGCCGAGGCGGGCCACCGGCGGGCCGCGCTGGATCTGCTGGACGTGCGCGCGCGCATGGGAGAACCCATAGACCCGCAGGAATGGGCCAGGGTGCTGCAGGACGCCGCGCTCAATCCTGTCGGCCTGCCCCTGCCGGGCATGGCGCCCGTGCAGGGCCTGCCCGACATGCCTTGGATGCGCGCGCTGGGCGTGCGGCCTCCCGGCCAGCGCTGAGTCTGCCGTTCAACGCCCAACGAACACCGGCTTGCGTTTTTCAGCGAAGGCGGTCGCTGGAGCGCATCGTGATGCCGGTGCTCGACGTGGCGCTAATGGCCGCGGCGCGCGGTGTGGACTGAGCACGCCGCGCGCCGCGTCAACCTTCATTGCTTAAAAGCTTTCCCAATCGTCGTTCGGCTGCGCGGGCTTGCGATCGCCCGGAACCCGCAGCGGGGCGGTCGTGGCGGGCGCGGGCTTGGGTGGCGCGCGGCGGGCTTGGACGGGCTTTTCGGCGGCGGCGGCCCGGGTGGGTGCCGGCTTGGCCAAGGCGCGCAGCGGCTTTGCGGCCTGCGGGTGCACGGGCTGCGATTTCACGGGCTGGGCCTCGCGAGGGGTCGCGATACTTGGGCGCGGCTGTGCCTGTACCTGCGGCTGTGCCTGCGCCACGGGACGGAAGGCGCCGTCGTCGGCCAGGCGGAACACGCTGACCAATTGCACCAGCGTCGCGGCCTGCCCGTTCAGGCTGTGGGCCGCGGCGGCCGACTCTTCCACCAGCGCGGCGTTCTGCTGGGTGGTCTGGTCGAGCTGGTTGATGGCATCGCCGACTTGCGAGATGCCTTGTCCCTGCTCGTGGGCGGCGGCGCCGATTTCGGCGATCAGGTCGGCAACGCGGCGCACCTGCGTCACGATGTCGTTCATGGTGTTTCCGGCCTCGCCGACCAGGGTGGAGCCGGCTTCGACGTTGCCCACGCTGTCGCTGATCAGTTGCTTGATTTCCTTGGCGGCGCCCGCGCTGCGCTGGGCGAGCGCGCGCACTTCGCTGGCCACGACGGCAAAGCCCCGGCCCTGTTCGCCCGCGCGGGCCGCCTCCACCGCCGCGTTCAGGGCGAGGATGTTGGTCTGAAAGGCGATCGAGTCGATGACGGCGATGATGTCGACGATCTTGCGCGAGCTGGCGGAGATGGCGTCCATGGTGCTGACCACGTTGCCGACGACCTCGCCGCCGCGCGCGGCCGCCGCGCTGGCGGACCCGGCCAGGCTTGCGGCCATCTGCACGGATTCAAGGTTCTGCTTGACCGCGGCATTCATCTCTTCCATCGAGGCTGCGGTTTCTTCGACGTTGGCGGCCTGTTCTTCCGTGCGCTGGCTGAGGTCGCTGTTGCCGGAGGTGATCTGGGTGGCGCCCGTGGCGATCGACTCGCTGGACTGGCGCACCTGGCTCACCAGGCGCGCCAGGTTGGCGCGCATGGCTTCCATGTTGGCCAGCACGCTGGTCTGGTCGCCATCGCGGCGCTGCACGCGCACGGCCAGGTTGCCCTTGGCGACTTCCTGGGCGATGTGGGCGGCGTAGGCCGGCTCGCCGCCCAGGCGGCGCATCACGGACCGCACCAGGACCAGGCCCAGGACGCCGCCGATCAAGGCGCACAGGACGATCAGTGCCGTCAGCGTCCAGAACGTGCGTTCGACCGATGCCGCGGCGTCTTCGGTGTCCAGCCTGGCCAGCTCTTCCTGCCGCTTGGCCGCTTCCATCAGGAGGTTGCGCACGGCGACATGCAGCTCTGCCGAGTCCTTGTGCAGCACGGCCATCGCGGTCGGGTCGTTGCGGTCGGCAAGGCCTTTCACGTTGTCCACGGCCGACTTGTAGCGGGTCCAGGTGTCGGCCAGCTTGCCGCCCAACGCGCGCAGCGTCGGGTCCTGCTCCTGCTGCAGGCGGTCGCGCGCTTGCAGCACGGACTTTTCGGAATCTTCGTTCAGGCGAAGTTCGTTCTGGCGGCCTTTCGGATCGGTATTCCAGATGTAGACGTACATGCGCCGGAAGTGCGTGGCGCCTTGCCGTGCGGCGTCGACGACGACACGCAGCGGCATGACGGTTTCCGTGTACATGGCGCGCTGCTTCTGGCTGATGCTCCAGAGCTGCTGCATGGCGATGGCGCCCACCACGACCAGCGTGGCGGTGAAGAAGAGCACCAGCGCGGTCAGGCTGCCCCGGAGAGAGAGATTTCTGAGTTTGGACATGATGGTCACGCGACGAGGCCGCGGAATGCGTCCTCCACGCGTGAACTACAGCACATCATGTTGCGGTGCAATACGGCGAACTGCGGGATAAAAAGCCAGGTCGGCGCGCCCGGCCGGTCCGGCGTTCCACTATTCGGGATTCGCCGGGAGGCAGGGGCGAATCCCGGGCCTCAACGCCCAACGAACACCGGCTTGCGCTTTTCAGCGAAGGCGGTCGCGGCGTTGCGATAGTCCTCGCTCTGATTGGCCTGGTCGGACAGCGCCTGGATGCGCGCCGCGTCTTCGACCAGCGTGCCGGCCGAGATCGCGTTGAGCTGGAGCTTGCTGCCGGCAATCGAAAGCGGCGCGTTGTCCATCATGTCCGCCCCGAAGGCCAGCGCGCCGGCCACCGGATCGTCGTGGAGGGCATCGATGAAGCCTGCCTGGTGCGCCGCGGCGGCGTCCACGAACTCCCCGGTGTAGAGCCAGCGGCGGGTCTGGCTCACGCCGATGAGCTGGGACAGGCGCTGGAGCTGGACGGTGGGGTAGACCAGGCCCAGGCGCGCCACCGGCACGCTGACCCGCGCGCTGCCGTCGCCCACGCGGAAGTCGCAGCACAGCGCCAGGCTCGCGCCGCCGCCCACGCACACGCCGCGCATCGCCGCGATCACCGGCACCGGCGCGGCCTGCACGGCCGCAAAGCACTCCTGGATTACCGCGCGATAGGCGTCGGCGCGCGCCGGGTCGGACAGCGCCTCGCGAAACGCGAGGATGTCGTCGCCCGCGCAGAAGTGGCCCTGGGCGCCGGTCAGCACCGCCAGCCGCAATCCGCGGTCTTGCGCAAAGCCGCGGAAGATGTCGCGCAGGTCGCGCCAGGCCGCCAGGTCGCAGGCATTGCGCCGGTGCGGCCGATCGATCGTGACGACGGCCACGCGGCCGGCGTCACGGCTTTCCAGACGAATTTCAGATGCCAATGCAGTCTCCTGTGCCGGGCTCGCGGCGTATCAATTCAGCGTGATGTGCGTGGCATCGACCACGCTGTTCCATTTCTCGACCTCGGCCCGCAGCGCCGCGTCGGCCCGGGCGGTGTCGGTGTAGACCGGCACCACCCCTTGCAGCCGCAGTTTCTCGGCCAGCGCCGGCCCTTCGTTCAGCCGCTTGAGCGCGCCATTGAGCGCCTGCACGACGGGCTCGGGCGTGTTGCGCGACACGAGAATGGCGTAGACCGACGACGCGGTGAAGTCCGGCAGCCCTTGTTCGATCAGGGTCGGCGTGTCGGGCAGCGAGGCCAGCCGGTTGCGCGAGGCCACGCCCACCGGAACGATGCGGCCGCCGGGCAGGTTGGCCAGCGCCGTGGGGGCCGTGGCGAACATCATCTGCACCTGGCCGGCCAGCAGGTCGACCATGGCGGGCGCGGCGCCGCGATACGGGACGTGCAGCAGCTCGAGTTTTTCGCGCAGGCGGAACATCTCGGCGACGGCATGCTCCAACGTGCCCGGCCCCGAGGAACCGTAGGCGAACTCGCCCGGCGCCGACCGCACCTTGCTGACCAGTTCGGCCAGGGTCTTCACGCCCATGCCCTGGTTTGCCACCAGCACGACGGGAAGCTCGCCCACCACGCCCACTGAGCGGAAATCCTTGAGCAGATCGAAACCCACGACGTCCTTGCCCATCAGCCGGCTGTTCAGCACATACGACGTGGTGGGCGCCATCAGCAGCGTGTAGCCGTCGGCCTTGGCGCGCCGCACCTGCTGCGCGCCGATGTTGCCGCTGGCGCCCGCCTTGTTCTCGACCACGACGGTCTGGCCGAGCTGCTCGCCCATCGCCGTGGCGAGGATGCGGCCGACGACGTCGACCGCGCCGCCGGGCGCGAACGGCACGATCAGCGTGATCGGGCGTTCGGGATACTCGGCTTGCGCCGGCGATGCCGTCAGGCCCAGCCCCATGCCCAGGCCCAAACTGATTGCGCCCGCCGCGAACCTGGCGGCCCAGCGCGGCTTCCGATTGAAAATGGTGTTCATAGACTTCCCCTTGATGCGGCGCGTTGTCGTCCGCGGATTCTGATGTGTCCGTTGAACTGCAGTGGTTGTACGTTATTTGCCGACCCGGTAGCCCGAGGTCTGCAGATCCCACACGCCGGCGGTCTGGCGCGACAGTTCCTTTTTCTGGATCCGCTGCGTCGGCGTCTTTGGAAATTCGTCGATGAACGCCACGAAGCGCGGGATCTGGTAGTACGGCAGGCGCGGTTCGCTCCAGCGGATGAGGTCGAGCGGCGTCAGCGCGCGGCCCTCGCGCAAGCGCACGAACAGCTTGAGCTCGTCCTCGCCCAGGTCGCTGGGCACGCCCACCAGGGCGGTCTCTTCGATGTCGGGATGCTCGGCAATCACGCGCTCGACCTCCCAGGCCGAGATGTTGATGCCGCGCCGGCGCAGCATGTCCTTCTTGCGGCCGGCGTAGTAGAGAAAGCCCTGTTCATCCTGGCGTGCGAGGTCGCCGGTGCAGAACCACTCGCCGCGCCGGGCCTCGCGCTCGGCGTCGGGATTGCGGAAGTAGCCGAGGAACCCCAGGCCGGGCACGCGTGCGCGCACGGTGATTTCGCCGCTTTCGCCGACGGGCACGGGTTCGCCGTCGTCGCCGGTGAGCCGCACGTCGTAGTAATCGAGCGGCTTGCCCACGGAGCCCGCGGGGCCGGCCGGGTTGACGGTGACGAAGGTGATCAGCTCCGACAGGCCGTAACCCTCGCGCATCTCCACGCCGAAGCGTTGCGAGAACGCCTGCCACAGCTCCGGCGGGCAGCCGCCGCCCCAGGCGATGCGCACGCCGTGGTCGCGGTCGTCCGGACGCGGGGGCTGCTTGAGCAGCATCGGAATCACGGTGCCCAGATAGTGGATATGCGTCACGCCGTAGCGGCGGGCGTCGTCCCAGAAGCGCGATGCGCTGAAGCGTTCGACCATCGCGAGACGGGTTCCGCCCAGCAGCGCCGAGATGATCACCGCGACGCCGGCGCCATGGTGCAGGGATTCCCACAACAGGAACACGTTGCCGGGCGCGGCGCCGGTCAGCCGCAGGATCGCGAGCGGGCCGGCGCGCAGGGTGCGGTCGGATTTCAACACGCCCTTGGGCGCGCCCGTCGTGCCCGAGCTGGGCGTGAGCGCAAGGATGTCGTCAGGCCCGGGCGAGACCGGCAACGGGTCGGCCGGTGTGTCGAGATAGCGCTCGAATGCGCGGCCCGCATTGCCGTCAGGGCCTTGTCCGCCGCGCCACAGCACGACGTCCAGCCGGTGCAGCTCGGGCGCCAGCGCGTCGGCGTGTTCCGCGTCGGCGATGAGGGCGCGCGGCGCCAGGTGCTCGAACAGATGCGTGAGCGACGCGCCCTTCAGGTGCACGTTCACCGGCACCCGCACCAGGCCCAGCGCGGCCAGCGCGAAGATGGCGACGATATGGTCGGGGTGGCTGGGCAGCATCAGCGCCACGCGGTCGCCGGGGCGCAGGCCCTCGCGCCACAGCAGGTTGGCCAGGCGCAGCACGCGCTGGTGCAGCATGGCCAGCGTGAGGGGCTCGTCATTGAAGAGGCAATACACCTCGTCCGGCGCCTCGGCGGCGCGGCGCGCGATGAGCTGCGCGAGCGTTTCGTCGGAGACCGGCGGGATATCGATATGGGTGTCTGAGGTCATGATGCCGAAAGCGGTCGAAGAATCCAAAGGCGCGGCCACGTCAGTGGGCGGCGGGGCGGCGCTGTTCGCGCTCGGCAAAGAAGGCTTGCATCATGCGGGCGGGTTCTCCGCTCTCGTACGATTCGTGGTGCAGCCGCGCGGCGGCCTGCATGGCGTCGCGAAAGCCGGCCTCGGTCATTTCCTGGAAGCGCTGCTTGTCCAGGCGCAACGCCACGGGCGGCTTGGCCGCCAGTTGGGCGGCGATCTCCAGCGCGCGCGCACGCACCTCGTCGGCCGCGACCAGGTGGTGAATCAGGCCCAGTTGGTGGCATTCGCGCGCATCCATCATGCGGCCGGTCAGCGTGAGCTCGATGGTGCGCGACAGGCCCAGCATCTCGCGCATGATCCACGGACCGGTGACGCTGGCGATGCCGGCGTTGATTTCGGGCTGCCCCATTTTCACGCCGTCGTGCGCCACCCGGATGTCGCCGAGCAGCGCCACCTGGAAGGCCGAACCCGCGGCCGTGCCATTGAGCGCCATGACCAGCGGCTTCGGGAAGCTGCGCAGCAGGTGGTAATAGGTCTCCCATTCGCCGATCCAGGTTTTGGCGCGGGCGCCGTCGAAATCGCGCGCCTCGTTCAGGTCCTGGCCTGCGCAGAAGGCGCGGTCGCCGGCGCCGGTCATCACCAGCGCGCCCACGTCCGGATCCGTCGCGGCCTCGCGCAGCACCTGCATGATCTCGGCACGCATTGCCGTATGCCAGGCATTGAGGCAATCGGGCCGATTCAACGTCAGCACGGTCACGTTGCCAACGCGTTCCAACTTGATGAAGTCCATGGTGTTCGTCCTTTACGAAAGCATCTGCCGCCGCCGGCAGGTGTAATTGCATAGTAATTTATAAAATTACTATTTAATTTTTATGGATCATACGCCGGATTTTTGGACGAACAAGCGAGGGCTTTCCCGTAGGGAATGCGCAAGCCATGGCAATTAAATTGCCATGCAATTTTCTTAAAAGAGGGGGAGGATTACGCCGCGATGAGGTCGCGCGCGGTCTGGATGACGAGGGGAAGCAGGCGGGTGCGCACGGCGTGCGCGTCGTGGCGCGCGGCCAGCGTGGAAAGATTGATGGCGGCGATGGTCTGGCCGCGGCCGTCGACGACCGGCACGGAGATCGACACGCTGCCTTGGCCCAGGTTCTTCTCGGTCATCGAATGGCCCTGCGCCCGGGCCTTGGTGAAGAAGCTCAGGATCTCGTCGTCGTCGCGATCGCCGAACCGGGCGCGTACGCTGGCAGGCATGGCGGCGATCCGCACGCGCAGCGTGGCGTCGGGTAGATGGGCCAGCAGCACCTGTCCCGACGAGGCCGGCATGGCCGCGAAGCGGCTGCCCACCGGCAGGTTCACCGACACCGGGTGCACGCTGGGGATGTTGCCCAGGACGATGATGTCGTCGCCGTCGAGCTCCACCCACGAGATCGACTCGCCGGTTTCGCGCGCCAGTTCGACCAGGTTCGGCCAGGCATGTTGCAGGGGCGCATTTCCGCCCAGCGTGGTGCCGGCCAGGCCGACCAGCTTGGCCGACAGGCGATACGTCTTGGCGCCCGCCAGCCGCTGCAGGTAGCCCAGCCGGTGCAAGGTGTAGACGAAGCGCTGGGTCGCGCTGCGGCCCAGTCCGGTGCGGTCGTTGAGTTCCAGAATCGACAGCGCCTGGTTGTCGCGATCAAAGCTCTCAAGCACGCGCATCGCCTTTTCCACCGACGCCACGAACAGGCGTTCGTCCACCCCGTCCTCGCGGGCGATGGGGGAGGCGGGTGCGGCAGCGGAGGTACTCGGGGCGGTGGACACGGTTGGACAGGAAGCGCTCTGGGGCCAGTGAGCGCACAGTGTACCGTCCTGCCCGGGCGCGGCGGCGCGCCCGGGCCGCCCGCGTCGGGGTCAACGCGGCGGACCGCCCCGGTAGATCTGCTGCTGCAGCATCTGTTCCATCATCATTTGCTGCATGCCCATGTACTGATCCCGCATGTACTGGCGTTCCCTGACCTGTTCGGGATTCAGATTCGAATAATTTCCCCGCATGGCGTTCCACCCCATCATGGGTCCGCCGCGATGTTGACGCCCGCCGCCGCCCGCCATGGCGCAGCAACCCATTGCGCCGCTGCCCCACATCTGGTTCATCATGCCCATGTTCTTCTGCATCAACTCCTGGTGTTCGCGCAGGAGCTTCTGGCGTTCGGCGGGGTCGGTGGATTTCTGGATCTGGCCCATCGTGGCCTGCATCTTTTCCAGGTTCTCCCGGATCTGCGCCGCCTGCTTGTCAAACTGCTCGACACTCTCTTGCGGCGGCGCCGCCGCGGGCGAGGCAGCCGATGGCTCGGTGGGCGGGGCGGCTGGCGCCAAAACGGGAACCATCGCGGCGGCGAGTGCAAGTCCGGCCAATCTGCGCATCTTCATGGTCATTCTCCCCATGGTTGATATTCCTGGACTCCTCCGCGCACTGAGCGGACGAGTAGGGCAAGCGTAGATCTGCCAGGATGGCCGACATTGACGATCGTCAACGAATCGTCGGCGCCGGCCTGAAACGGGCTATCGCGTCATGGCGCGGCGTCATGCCGGTCGGCGGGCGCGGTGTCGTTCGCTGCCGCCGGCGGGCTGATTGACGCCAGCAGGCTCTCGCGGCAAGCCGCCAGGATTTCGTCGGCCAGGGGGGAATCGTCCGGGCAGGCGCGCGACAGGACGATGGCGCCGACCAGGTGCGCCATCCGGTCAAGGATCCGGGCGCGCGCCTGGCGCGCCTGCGCCGGGTCCGACGCCGCGCTTTCCGGGACCAGCGCGGTCAACAGCCCCTCGATGCCGGCCGCGAACGTGTCGCGGACGGCGGGCGGCTGGCGCGCCGCATCGGCGCCCAACGCCGCCATCGTGCACCCGGTGGCGCGGCCGTCGCGGTGCTCGCGGGACAGGTACGACTCCACAAATGCCGCCAGGTCCGCGTCTTTGCTCAGCGCCACCGTCTGCGCGATGCCGCAGGCGGCCGCTTCGGCCATCAGGTCGGATTTGGAGCGGAATTGCTTGTAGAAGCCGCCGTGGGTGAAACCGGCGGCGGCCATCAGATCGGCGACGCCGACGCCGTCGTAGCCGCGTTCCCGAAACAGCCTGGATGCTGTTTCGACGACGTGCTGGCGGTTCGCCTGTGCCTGTGCCCGGGTGATCTTCATGGTGTGACCACGCTGAATACCTGTCGAAGAAGGCTTGCATCATACATTGATGACGGTCATCATCAAAACCGTTGACAGTTTAGATGATGGTCGTCATCATTGAGCCCGATTTCATTCCTGAAGGGTTGCACATGAGCCACCACACACTGTTCGAGTCCTATGTCCTGGGCGGGCTGACGCTTGCGAATCGCATCGTCATGGCGCCGCTGACCCGCAATCGCGCTGGCGCCGGGCTGGTGCCCGGCGAGCTGGCCGCGACCTACTACGCGCAGCGGGCATCGGCCGGCCTCATCATCACGGAGGCGACGCAGGTGTCGGCCCAGGCGCAGGGCTACCAGGACACCCCGGGCCTGTACACCCCCGAGCAGATCGCCGGCTGGCGCAAGGTCACCGACGCGGTGCATGCCAAGGGGGGACGCATCTTCGTCCAGCTCTGGCACGTCGGCCGCGTCTCGCATGTCGATCTGCAGCCGGGCGGCGCCGCGCCGGTCGCGCCGTCCGCGATTCGCGCGGAGACGAAAACCTTCGTCAACAATGCGTTTGCCGAGGTGTCGCAGCCGCGCGCCCTCGAACTCGATGAACTGCCGGGCATCGTCAACGACTTCCGCCAGGCCGCGGCCAACGCCATGGCGGCGGGCTTCGATGGCGTCGAGGTCCACGGCGCGAACGGCTATCTGCTGGAGCAGTTCATCAAGGATGGGGCCAACCGGCGCACCGACGCCTACGGCGGCACCATCGAGAACCGCGCGCGCCTGCTGCTGGAGGTCGTCGCCGCGGTGGCGCAGGAAATTGGCGCCGATCGCACCGGCGTGCGGATTTCGCCCGTGTCGCCGGCCAACGGCATCTCCTGCTCGGATCCCCAGGCGCAATACGACTACATCGTCGGGCAGCTCAGCGGGCTGGGCATCGTTTACCTGCACGTGGTCGAGGGCGCGACGGGCGGCCCGCGCGATGTCGCGCCGTTCGACTATGACGCGCTGCGGCAGCGGTTCGGACAAGCCTATCTGGCCAACAACGGCTATGACCTGGAACTGGCAACCCAATCGCTGAACGCGGGCCGTGCGGATCTTTTCGCGTTCGGCCGCCCGTTCATCAGCAACCCCGATCTGGTCGAACGCCTGAAGGCGGGGGCGCCGCTGGCCCGACCGGACGTGGCCACGCTCTATGGGGGCGGCGCCGCGGGATACACCGACTACCCGACCCTGGCCGCCTGAAGCGGCGCCGGCCGCTTTTCGCACCCGGACCCTTCTGCAAAGGAATACACCCATGACTTCGCTTCCCACCGTTCTCATCACCGGCGCCTCTTCCGGCATCGGCGCCACTTATGCCGAGCGCTTCGCCCGCCGCGGCCACAATCTCGTCCTGGTTGCGCGCGACCTGGCGCGCATGCAGGCCCTGGCCGCGCGGCTGCAGCAAGATGCAGGCGTAAAGGTCGACGTCTTGCAGGCGGACCTGACCCAGGCGGCAGACCTGGCCCGTGTCGAAGCCAGGCTGCGCGATGACGATCAGATAGGCATCCTGATCAACAACGCCGGCATGGCGCAGTCGGGCAGCTTCGTGCACCAGAGCGCCGACGCCATCGACCAGCTGATCGCCCTGAACGCGACGGCGCCCACCCGGCTGGCGGCGGCCGTCGCGCCGCGCTTTGTCCGATCGGGGGGCGGCGCCATCGTCAATATCGGCTCGGTGGTGGGCTTTGCGCCCGAGTTCGGCATGTCGATCTATGGCGCCTCCAAGGCCTTTGTGCTGTTCCTGTCGCAGGGATTGAACCTCGAACTGGCGCCCAGCGGCGTCTATGTGCAGGCGGTGCTGCCTGCCGCGACGCGCACGGAGATCTGGGAACGCGCCGGTATCGACATCGATACGCTCGCCGAGTCGATGGAGGTGGGGGAATTGGTCGATGCCGCGCTGGCGGGCTTTGATCGCCGCGAACTCGTCACCATCCCGCCGCTGCATGTGGCCGGGCGCTGGGACTCGCTGGAAAGCGCGCGTCTGGGCCTGATGTCCGACATCCGGCAGGCGCACGCCGCCGAACGCTATCGGCCGCACGCCTGAACCGGGCGGCGTCCGCCCACCTGCTCGCTGTTTTCGGGAATCTGCAAACAAGATGAAAGCGCTTACCTTCCAACGCTATGGCAAGGCCCCCGGGATCGGCTTTGCCGAGGTGGCTCGCCCCGTCCTGAAGCCGGACGAACTGCTGGTGGAGGTTCACGCGGCGGGCGTGAACCCCATCGACAACATGATTCCGGCGGGGACGTTCCGGCCCGTGTTGAAGTTCGACCTGCCCGCCACGCTGGGCAGCGACGTCGCGGGGGTCGTGATCGAGGTCGGCAGCGCCGTGACGCGCTTCAAGCCCGGCGATGCGGTCTTTGCCAGTGTTTTCGACCTGGGCAAAGGCACATTCGCGGAGCTGGCGGCGGTGCCCGAGCACGCCGCCGCGCACAAGCCCGACAACCTGGATTTCGTGCAGGCCGCGGCCGTTCCGATGGTCGCGCTGACGTCGTGGCAGGCGCTGAAGGAACGCGCCGGGCTCCAGGCTGGCCAGAAGGTGTTCGTTCCCGCCGGGTCCGGCGGGATCGGTTCCTTCGCGATCCAGTTGGCCAGGCATTTCGGCGCCACGGTGGGCACGACCACCAGCACCGCCAACGTCCCGTGGGTGGCCGACCTGGGCGCGGACGAGGTCGTCGACTACAAGACGCAGGCGTTTGAACAGGTGCTGCACGGCTATGACGTCGTCCTGGGCACGCTCCGGGGGGATGCGATCGAGCGGTCGATGGACATTCTCAAGCCCGCAGGCAAGGTGGTGTCGCTGATCGGCCCCCTGGACCCCGCCTTCGCGCGCGCCCGCCGGCTGAATCCCGTTCTGAGGTGGGTCCTTGGGCTCATGAGCCGCAGGATCCGGCGGCTGGCCAGGCAGCGGGACGTGTCGTATTCCTTTCTCTTCGTGCGCCCCGACGGCGCGCAGCTCGCTGAAATCGGCGCGCTGCTTTCGACCGGGCGCATCCGGCCCGTGATAGACCGGGTGTTCCCGTTTGACGAAGCGAAGGAAGCGCTTGGCTATCTGGCGCAGGGACGCGCCAAGGGCAAGGTCGTCCTGCGGATCCGCTGACCGGCGCCAGGAGCGGCGCGGCGCTGCCGGGCCGCAGTTCGAAATGAAACCTGAAAAGTATTGAAAAACCGCGCCATGCCCCTAGAGTTGCGCGGTTTATTTATGCCTTTCAGGTATCAATTTGGATTTTCAAAGTATTGGACGGCAAAAGTCGGGCGGTCTTATAACTGCCTTCTGACTCTCTGACTTCCATTGCCCGCCATGCCCGCCGCCTTTATCGAACGCATCGAAACTTCTCTCGTCGACCTGCCGACCATCCGCCCGCACAGGCTGTCGGTGGCCACGATGTATGGCCAGACGCTGATGCTGGTGAAGGTTTACTGCAGCGACGGCGTGGTGGGAATCGGGGAAGGCACCACCATTGCCGGCATGGCGTATGGCCCGGAAAGCCCCGAGGCGATGAAGCTGTCCATCGACGCGTATTTCGCGCCCGCCATGATCGGCCAGGACGCCACGCGCATCCAGGCGCTGATGGCGCACCTGGGCAAACTGGTCAAGGTGAACCATTTCGCCAAGAGCGCGCTGGAAACCGCCTTGCTGGACGCGCACGGCAAGCGGCTGGGCGTGCCGGTGAGCGAACTGCTGGGCGGACGCCAGCGGGACCGCCTGCCGGTGGCCTGGACGCTGGCGTCGGGCGACACCGCGCGCGACATCGACGAGGCCGAAAAGATGCTGGACGCGCGCCGGCATCGCATTTTCAAGCTGAAGATCGGGGCCAGGGATCCGCAGGTCGACATCGCCCACGTGGCTGCCATCAAGGCGGCGCTGGGCGATCGCGGCGCGGTCCGGGTGGATGTGAACATGGCGTGGAGCGAGACGCAGGCGGCCTGGGCCATTCCGGCGTTGGCGCAGGCGGGCTGCGAACTGGTTGAGCAACCGGTGGCCAGCGCCGCGGCGCTGGCGCGGCTGATGCGCCGGTTCCCGGTGGCCCTGATGGCCGACGAGCTGCTGCAAGGCCCCGACACCGCCTTCGAGATCGCGCGCCAGCATGGCGCCGACGTGTTCGCCATCAAGATCGAGCAGAACGGCGGCCTGTTTGCGGCCCAGCGCGTGGCGGCGATCGCCGACGCGGCGGGCATCGAACTGTACGGCGGCACGATGCTCGAAGGCGCGGTCAGCACGATTGCGTCGGCGCACCTGTTTGCCAGCCTGCCCAGTCTGCAATGGGGCACGGAGCTGTTCGGCCCCTTGCTGATCACCGAAGAAATCCTCACGCAGCCGCTGGACTACAGCGACTTTGAACTGACGGTGCCGGCCGGACCGGGGCTGGGGATCGAGCTGGATGAAGCCAAGCTCAAGCGCTTTACGCGGGATGGGCTGGTGAAGGCGACGGACAGGAAGCATTGACCAGGCGCGGACGCGCGGCCCGGTCGCAAAACGGATAACCCACTGGAGACAGACATGAGCCTCGACGTATTCAACACCAAGGAAGTGCAGGACTTGCTGAAGGCCGCCACCAATCTGGAAGGCGGCAGTGGCAATCCGCGCGTCAAGCAGATCCTGAATCGCCTGCTGAGCGATCTGTTCAAAGCCATCGACGACCTGGACATCACGCCCGACGAGGTGTGGGCGGGGGTGAACTACCTGAACCAGCTTGGCCGCGATGGCGAGGCCGCGCTGCTGGCCGCCGGCCTGGGCCTGGAGAAGTACCTCGACGTCCGGATGGATCGCGAGGACGAGCTGGCCGGCCTGGATGGCGGCACGCCGCGCACCATCGAAGGTCCGCTCTACGTGGCCGGCGCGCCGGTGCGCGACGGTGTCTCGCGCATCGATCTCGATCCGGATCCCGACGCCGGCCCGCTCGTGATCCGCGGCGTCGTGCGCGACACCCGCGGCGCGCCGCTGGCCAACGCGGTGGTCGAATGCTGGCATGCCAATTCCAAGGGCTTTTATTCGCACTTCGACCCGACCGGCGCGCAGTCCAAGTTCAACCTGCGCGGCGCGGTCCGGACCGACGCCGACGGCAGGTATGAGTTCCGTACGCTGATGCCCGTGGGCTACGGCTGTCCGCCGCAGGGCGCCACCCAGCAACTGCTGGACGCGCTGGGCCGGCACGGCAACCGACCGGCGCATGTGCACTTCTTCGTCAGCGCCGACGGGCATCGCAAGCTGACGACGCAATTCAACATCGAGGGCGATCCCCTCATTTGGGACGACTTCGCCTATGCCACCCGCGAAGCGCTGATCCCGCCCGTGGTCGACAAGACTGGCGGCGCCGGGCTGGGCCTGAAGGCGGACGCCTATAAAGAGATCGAATTCAACTTCGTGCTCACCGGGCTGCTGCAAGGCAAGGACAACCAGGTCGTCAACCGCCTGCGCGCCAGCGCCCAGGCCTGAACCCGGCGGCAGGCGTACGCGCGACGCGTCAGGCCGTCAGGCCGTCAGGCCGGGCACGCCTGGAGGCTTTGCGCCGAGCCCGCCGCGTGGCCGAGCGGGCCGGCGTATGTCTGCGCGCGCAAGGACCGCTCCGACTCCGCGAGCAGGCGGCGAACCGCTTCCAGCACCTCGGGCGGCTGCGCCGGCTTGCGCATGAGCGTCGCGCGGCCTTCGCAGGCCGCCATGATCTCGTACTCGGGGCGGCCGCTCAGCACCAGCACCGGGGTTTCGTGCAGGTACGCGTTCTCGCGCATCGCGGTCAGGAGCGCGCCGCCGTCCATGCCCGGCATGGAAAAGTCGGTGATGACCAGGTCGGGACGCAGGGCGATCATCTGCTGCAGCGCGGTCAGACCGTCGGTGTGCGTCGTGACGTCATAGCCTTCGCTGCTCAAGAACTCGCTCATCAGGGCGACCAACGTGGGTTGGTCGTCGACCAAAAGGATTTTCGTCATGATTATTCAGTGCCACGGCGGCGGCGATTCGGTTGTCGGCCCACCGGCTGTCGCCAGGGTCATGCAGGGATGCCTGTGGGCGTTGCGCCGGCCATGGAAGCGGCAGCCACGCGAATAGGCGGTCGGGAGACCGTGAAGGCGGAATCCTAGGGCATGCGGGCGCCGCGTTGGTGTTGTAGTTGTATCCGGACGCAACCGGTGCGCGCCGCTGCCTGTATAGTTCACCAGTTAGCAGGATGGTTGAGCGGCTCTCCGTCCCTATAATTCTTCCTGCTCTCGCATCGCGCAAATCGCGCGCTTTCCCCCTGAATCGGTAAATCGACCTCATGCTGAAATCGCCGCAGCCCGCCAGCCGCCTTGCTTTTCCCCGCACCCTGATGGCCGGGTTCGTGCTGGCCGCCGTAGCCACGTTGGTTATCGCCTTCGTCAACGTGCGCTCCGCGGACACGCGGACCCGCGCGGTCCAGGCGATGGACCGCGCCACCGAGTCGCTGCGCCAGCTCAGCCTGTTCAATTCGGCCCTGAAAGACGCCGAGATCGGGCAACGGGGTTACCTCCTGACCGGCGATGCGAACTACCTGGAACCCTACGTGCGCTCGGTGCCGCTGATCGAGCAGCGCCTGGAGACCATCAAGGAAGTCGCGCAGCAGGACGCCGCGCAGCGCCGGATCGTCAATGACATCGCGGGCATCACGCGGCAGAAGCTGAGCGAACTGCACAATACGATCGAGATGCGCCGGGCCGGCGACGTGGAAGGCGCGATGGCCGTGGTGCGGACCGACTCGGGCAAGGAAGCGATGGACCGGCTGCGCGAGCTGGTTGCCGATCTGTACGCGATCCAGATGAACCAGATCCAGCAGGAGCGGGATTCCTGGAATTCGGCCGCGACGACGTCGACGTATTACTCGTGGGGCGGCGCGGTGTTGCTGCTTTTCCTGATCGCCGGCTCGGCCGCCATGACCATCCGCGAGTACCGCGTCAAGGCTCGCCAGGCCTGGGTGACGACGGGCCTGTCGGGCCTGAGCCTGCAGCTTCGGGGCGATCACCGCCTGGACGAGATCGGCAAGCGGGCCCTGGCCTACATGGCCGAATACCTGAACGCGAGCGTCGGCGCGGGCTATGTCGTCAACGGCGGCGAGCTGGAGCTTTTTGGCGGCTTTGCGCTGCCGCCCGAACGGCTCGCGCAGAAGATCCCGCCGGCGCAGGGCTTGGCGGGCCAAGCGGTCGCGTCGCGCAAGCTGCTGCATGTGCGCAACGTGCCGGCCAGCCATCTGGAGGTCTCGTCGGCGACGGGCCGCTCCACGCCGGTCGAGCTGGTGGTGGCGCCCGCGATGCAATATGACCGCGTGTATGCCGTGATCGAACTGGGTTTCAATCATCCGGTGAGCGAAAGCGAGCGCAACCTGCTGGAAGGCGCGTCGGAAATGCTGGCGTCGGCGATCCGGGCCGGGATGGACCGGACGCGGCTGGAATCGCTGCTGGCGGAAACGCAGCGCCAGTCGGAAGAACTGCAGACCCAGCAGGAAGAGCTGCGCGTCAGCAATGAAGAACTGGAGCAGCAGAGCCGCATCCTGCAGGAATCGCAGGCGCGCATGGAGCTGCAGCAGACCGAACTCGAACAGACCAACGTCAACCTGGAATCCCAGGCCGAGCAGCTGCTGCGGGTGCAGAGCGCGCTTACGGACAAGGCCCGTCTGCTCGCGCAGGCCAGCCAGTACAAGAGCGAATTCCTGGCCAACATGAGCCACGAGCTGCGCACGCCGCTCAATTCCACGCTGATCCTGGCCAAGCTGCTTTCCGACAACAAGCCGGGCAATCTGACGGCCGAGCAGGTGAAGTACGCGCAGACCATCCTGGCCGCGGGGCGGGACCTGCTGGCGCTCATCAACGACATCCTGGATCTGGCCAAGATCGAAGCCGGCCAGGCGACCGTGGACCTCGAGGAAGTGCCCATCGCGCCGGCGCTCCAGCGGCTGCTGGAACCGCTGCGGCCGCTGGCGCACGACAAGGGGCTGGCGCTGGAGCTGGACATCGCGCGCGACGTGCCGGACACGCTGCACACCGATCCGCAGCGTCTGGGGCAGGTGCTCAAGAATCTGCTGTCGAACGCCATCAAGTTCACTGAACAGGGCTTCGTCGCGCTGCGCGTGACGCGGGCGCCGGGAAGAATGCTGTCGTTCGCGGTGCAGGACACCGGCATCGGTGTGGCCGAAGACCAGCACGAACTGATATTCGAAGCCTTCCGGCAGGCCGACGGCAGCACCCATCGCAAGCACGGCGGAACGGGACTGGGGCTGTCTATCTCGCGCGATCTGAGCAAGCTCCTGGGCGGCACGCTGACGCTGGTCAGCGCGCCGGGGCAGGGCAGCGTGTTCACGTTGCTGCTGCCGATGGACCAGCCGGCCGCCGCGCCGTCCGCGGCGCCGCGCGCCCGCGCCGAGGCGTCCGCCGCGCCTGCGCGGCGTGCTTTTGCCACGCCGGCGGATGCGGCCGATGCCGCGCTCACGGTGCCGCTGTTGGCGCCGGCGGCCCCTGCCGTGGCTGCCGACCCCGAACCCGTCGAGACCGCTGGCCGCACCATCCTCGTTATCGAGGACGATGAGCGTTTTTCCAGCATCCTGGCCGATCTGGCCAAGGAGATGGGCTTTGGCTGCCTGACCGCGCACACCGCGACCGACGGCCTGGCGCTGGCGGCCCAGCGGCGGCCCGACGCCATCGTGCTGGACGTCAACCTGCCGGACTTTTCCGGCCTGGGCGTCCTGGACCAGCTCAAGCGCAATCCGGTCACCCGCCATATCCCGGTGCATATCGTGTCGGTGGCCGATTATGCGCAGGAGGCCCTGGTCCGCGGCGCGGTCGGTTATGCGCTCAAGCCGGTCAAGCGCGAGGAACTGGTCCAGGCGCTGCAGCGCCTGGAGGCCAAGTTCACGCAGAACGTGCGGCGCGTGCTGGTCGTCGAGGACGACGACCGGCAGCGCGACAGCGTGCGCGAGCTGCTGGCCCGCGACGACGTGCAGATCGTGCTGGCGGCCAATGCCGGCGACGCGCTGGCGTTGCTGCGCGAGACCACCTACGACTGCGTGGTGATGGACCTGAACCTGCCCGACATGAGCGGCTATGAGCTCTTGCGCGAAATGGCCGAACAGGAAGCCGTGTCGTTCCCGCCCGTAATCGTCTACACCGGCCGGGCGCTGTCGCGCGACGAGGAGCAGCAGCTTCGCCGCTTCTCCAAGTCGATCATCATCAAGGACGCCCGTTCGCCCGAACGCCTGCTGGACGAGGTGACGCTTTTCCTGCATCAGGTCGAGGCCGAACTGCCGCCGCAACAGCGCCAGATGCTGGAGCTTGCGCGCAGCCGCGACACCGCGCTGGAGGGCCGCACGGTGCTGGTGGTGGAAGACGACGTGCGCAACGTGTTCGCGCTGTCGAGCATCCTGGAGCCCACCGGCCTGCACGTGGAAATCGCGCGCAATGGGCGCGAGGCGCTGGAAGCCCTGGGTCGTGCCGGCGTGAACGGCCACCGCTCGGTCGACCTGGTGCTGATGGACATCATGATGCCCGAGATGGACGGCTATACGGCCATGCGCGAGATCCGCGCGCGGCCCGAATGGCGCCGGCTGCCCATCATCGCCCTGACCGCCAAGGCCATGAAGGACGACCAGGAAAAATGCCTGGCGGCGGGCGCGAACGACTACATCGCCAAGCCGCTGGACGTGGAGCGCCTGCTGTCCCTGGTGCGCGTCTGGATGCGCAAGTAAGCCGCGCCGCCCGGACCCAGCGATCGCCACCATGCCCACACAGAACAAGGCGCACATCGAAGACATCGAGCAGCGGCTGCTGCTCGATGCGATCTATCACCGCTTCCACTACGACTTCCGCGAATATGCGCAGGCATCGCTGAAGCGGCGCCTGCGCGCCGCGCTGACGGAGTTCGGCTGCAAGACGCTGTCCCAGTTGCAGGACCGGGTGTTGCACGATCCGTCGGTGTTCACGGGATTGCTGCAGTACCTGACGGTGCAGGTCAGCGACATGTTCCGCGATCCCAGCTACTTTCTTGCGCTGCGCAATGAGGTGGTGCCCATCCTGCGCACCTATCCGTCGATCAAGGTGTGGGTGGCCGGCTGCAGCACGGGCGAAGAGGTCTATTCGCTTGCGATCCTGCTGCTCGAGGAAGGGCTGCTGGACCGCACGCTGATCTACGCCACCGACATCAACCCGCATGCGCTGCGCGCGGCCGAGCAGGGCGTCTTCGACCTGGACCGCGCCGCGGCCTTCACGGCCAACCATGCGCAGGCCGGCGGGCGCAGTTCGCTGTCCGACTACTACACGGCGCGGTATGGCCGCGTGGTGTTCGACAAGAAGCTGCGCGAGCACATGGTGTTCTCCGATCACAGCCTGTCCACGGACAGCGTGTTCGCCGAAGTGCACCTGGTGTCGTGCCGCAACGTGCTGATCTACTTCGAGCGCGACCTGCAGAACCGGGCGCTCGGACTATTCCACGAGGCGTTGGTGCATCGGGGATTCCTGGGCCTGGGCTCGCGGGAATCGGTGCGCTTTTCGGCGCAGGCCGACGGCTTTGACGACTTCGTGCTGGCAGACCGCATCTACCGAAAAAAGGCCGACCTGTGAACGGGGGCGCGCCTGATCCTCGCGCCGACCCGCAAGACGAGGTCCAGTGGGACGCCATCGTGATCGGCGGCTCGTCGGGCGCGATCGACGCCTTGAACGTCCTGCTGCCGGCGCTTCCCGCCGGCCTGCGGGCCGGGGTCATCGTGCTGCTGCACCTGCCGTGCAACCGCCGCAGCCGGCTGGTCGAGATCTTCGGCTACCGCTGCGCCCTGCCGGTGCAGGAGGCCGAGGACCAGCAACCCATCCTGCCCGGGCATGTGTATTTCGGCCCGCCCGGCTATCACCTGCTGGTGGACCGTGGTCCGCGCCTGGCGCTGTCCATCGATCCGCCGGTGCTTTTTTCGCGGCCGTCCATCGACGTGCTGTTCCAGTCCGCCGCCGATGGCTATGGCGATCGGCTGCTGGGCGTGCTTCTTTCGGGGGCGAACGAGGATGGCGCCGAAGGCCTGGCCGCCATTCATGCGGCAGGCGGCCGCACGCTGGTGCAGGCGCCGGACACGGCGGCCATGCGCACCATGCCCGATGCCGCCCTGGCGCGGGTCCCGACGGCGCAGCCCCTGACGCCCGAGGAGATCGCCGCCGTTTTTGCGCAGTTGCCCACGGAGCCTCTGCCCTGAAACCCACCTGCAATGACACTATGAACCCGACATCAGCCCAATCCCCCGATGACCGCATCAAGTGCCTGCTGGTCGACGACGTTCCGGAGAACCTGATCGCGCTCGAGGCGTTGCTGGCAAGCGACCGTGTCGAGGTCTTGAAGGCGCAGTCCGGCCCGCAGGCGCTGGAGCTGCTCTTGCGCCACGGCGACGTCGCGCTGGCGCTGCTGGACGTGCAGATGCCCGACATGAACGGCTTTGAACTAGCCGAACTGATCCGCGGCAGCGAACGCACCCGCCATATTCCGCTGATCTTCATCACCGCGGGGTCGCGTGAACAGAACTGGCAGTTCCGCGGCTACGAGAGCGGCGCGGTGGACTTCCTGTACAAGCC
Source organism: Achromobacter sp. NFACC18-2 (assembly GCF_900108985.1). Classification (NCBI taxonomy): domain Bacteria; kingdom Pseudomonadati; phylum Pseudomonadota; class Betaproteobacteria; order Burkholderiales; family Alcaligenaceae; genus Achromobacter; species Achromobacter sp. NFACC18-2. The sequence continues at coordinate 114,221 of NZ_FNYM01000009.1, forward strand.
CATCGACCCGTACATGCTGCGGACCAAGGCGAATGTGTTCTTCGAACTGTACGAGCGCAAGCGCGCGCTGGCGCAACAGTTGGAAGAACGCACCGAGGCGCTGCGCGTGAACGAGATGTTCATGGCGGTGCTGAGCCACGATCTGCGCACGCCGCTGCAGGCCATCATCATGGGCGCCACCGTGCTGCAGCGCCAGGGCGCCGACGAGCGCATCGCCAGCGTCGCGCGGCGCATGCTGCAGAGCAGTGAGCGCATGTCGTGCCTGATCGAAGACCTGCTCGACGTGACGCGCATCCGGCAGGCGGGCGGGCTGGCGCTGGCGCCCGCGGCGATCAGCATGGGCACGCTGGTCGAGCGCACGCTGGACGAGGTGCGCACGGGCTTTCCGGACCGTCAGATCGAATCGAGCGCGCGTGGCGACGCAACGGGCACCTGGGACGGCCAGCGTATTTCGCAAGTGATCGCCAACCTGGTGGGCAACGCCTTGCACCACGGCAGCAAGACCGCCCCGGTGCAGGTCGAGATCGACGGCGAGCAGGCGGACGAGGTGGCTGTCACCGTCATCAACGGCGGCGCGATCGCGCCCGAGCTGTTGCCGCATCTCTTCAATCCTTTCCGCAGCGGCGCGCGCCGGCCGGGCGGCCATCACGGCCTGGGCCTGGGGCTGTTCATTGCGCAGCAGATCGTGGTGAGCCACGGCGGCCGCATCAGCGCGGCGTCGCGCGACGACACGACGCGGTTCCGGGTGGTGTTGCCGCGGCATGCGGCCTGCGCCGGCGCGACGGTGATCGGCGGCCGGGCGGCCGGCCCCGCCTCGCCGGCCTAACGCGAAGCGCCGGGGCCGTCTTGGCGCGCCCCGGCCAGGTCGGCGGGCGTGTCCACATCGGCCCGGATCCCGGGATCGTCGACGGCCAGCTCGGTCGCCCCGTGGCGGGCCAACACGCCTCTCGCGCCCACATCGCCCGTCAGCGCCGCCAGCGACGGCCAGATCGACCGGTGAAATGCCACGGGATGGCCGCGCAGGCCGTTCCATGCCGGCACCACGACCGGGTGGTCCAGCGCCTGCCGTGCAATACGCAGGCACGTCTCGGGGCGGATCCACGGCATGTCGCCCAGCGCCACGAGGCAGGACGCGATGCCGGGCGCGCAGGTCCGCAGCGCGTGGCGGGCGGCGATGGCCAGGCTGTCGCCCATGCCGTCCGCGTCCGGCCCGGTCGTCACGACTTCGCAGCCCGCTTCGGCCAGCAGCCGCGCCACCCGTTCGTTGTCGGCGCGGGTGACCGCCACGACGCGCGCCGCGGCCGCTTGCAGCGATGCCGCGGCGGCCACGACGACCGGCGTGCCGTCGGGCAGCTCGGCCACGAGCTTGTCCTGTCCCGCCGCCGCATCCGTGTAGCGCCGGCCATGCCCGGCGGCCAGCAGGATGCCCACCATCTGCGTGCGCACGGCGCTGTCTGGATTGGTTGCGAGATCGAACATTTTCTTGTCAGGTTTGCGTGGTCTGGCGGCGAACCGCGTCAGTATCATGGAGCCATCCCCGATGGACCTTTCCCGCGCGCCGCCGTGCCCTTCGGCCTGGGGGGCGCGCCGAGGCGGGCGCGCCCAGGACGATCTGATCGAGATCTTAGCGAGAAACCGCGCCAGGGGCGGGAACAGCATTTGCTGGGCAGCCCCAAGGTCGCCCGCTGCGACCGCCCGGCCGTCATAGGAGTGAGCCTTGGAAAACCCCCACGATATGAAGATCTCCCGGCGCAACCTCCTGAAGGCGGGCGCGGCCTCCGCGACGGCGATGGGCACGGCGCCCTTGTCCGCGGCCCGCGCGGCCGGCGCCGGGCAGCGCGAAACCGCCACCGTCACCTTTCACGTGAACGGCAAGGCGCACGAAATGGCCCTGGACCTGCGCACGACCCTGCTGGACGCGTTGCGCGAGCACCTGCGCCTGACTGGCACCAAGAAGGGCTGCGATCATGGCCAGTGCGGCGCCTGTACGGTGCTGCTGGAGGGCCGGCGGGTCAACGCGTGCCTGACGCTGGCCGTCATGCACGATGGCCAGCAGATCACCACGATAGAAGGCCTGGGAACGCCGGGCGCGCTGCACCCGCTGCAGGCCGCGTTCGTCAGGCATGACGGTTACCAGTGCGGCTACTGTACGCCGGGGCAGATCTGTTCCGCGGTCGGCATGCTGGACGAGGCCGCGCGCGGCATGCCCAGCCATGCCACCGCGTCGTTGTCCGAACGCCCGCTGCTGACGCCGGAAGAGATCCGCGAACGCATGAGCGGCAATATCTGCCGCTGCGGCGCGTATGCCAACATTCTCGATGCCATCGAAGAGGTCGCGGAGGGCAAGGCATGAGACCGTTCACCTATGAACGTCCCCGGACCGCCGCCGAAGCGGCCGCCAGCGCCGCGCGCGAGCCGCGGGCGCGCTTCATCGCGGGGGGCACGAATCTGCTGGACCTGATGAAGATCGAGGTGGAAACGCCTGCCCATCTGGTCGACGTCAACGGCCTGGGGCTGGACCGCATCGAGCCGGCCGAAGACGGCGGCCTGCGCATCGGCGCGCTGGTGCGCAATGCCGATCTGGCCGCCGATGAGGCCGTGCGCCGCGACTATGAAGTCCTGGCGCGCGCGCTGCTTGCCGGCGCGTCGGCCCAGATCCGCAATCGCGCCACCACCGCCGGCAACCTGCTTCAGCGCACGCGGTGCCCCTACTTCTACGACACCAATCAGCCGTGCAACAAGCGCGCGCCGGGCAGCGGCTGTTCGGCCATCGGCGGGGTGTCGCGGCAGCTCGCGGTGATCGGTTCCAGCGACGCCTGCATCGCCACCCATCCCAGCGACATGGCGGTGGCGATGCGCCTGCTGGACGCAAAGATCGAGACGGTGCGCCCGGACGCCACGCGGCGCGTCATCCCGATTGCGGACTTCTACCGGTTGCCGGGCGATACGCCGCACGTCGAGACCCAGCTGGCGGCCGGCGAGATGATCACCGCGGTGACGCTGCCCAAGCCCCTGGGCGGCAGGCACTTCTATCGCAAAGTGCGCGACCGCGCGTCCTTTGCCTTTGCGCTGGTGTCGGTGGGCGTGGTGCTGCAGGACGACGGCAGCGGCCGGGTGGGGCTGGGCGGCGTGGCGCCCCAACCCTGGCGCAGTGTGGAGGCCGAGCGGCACCTGCCGTCCGGCGCCGCGCGCGTGACCGAGGCGCTGCTGGCCGGCGCCAGGCCCACGCCCGACAACGGCTTCAAACTGACCCTGGCCCAGCGCGCGCTCGGTGCGGTGTTGACGGAAGCGAGGACCTGACCCAATGAAATTCGATACCCCCGCCGCGGAAAACCCCATTGACCGGCTCAAGGTCGTCGGTCAGCCCGTCGACCGCATCGACGGCCCGTTGAAGACCAGCGGCCAGGCCGCCTACGCCTATGAACATCACGACATCGCGCCAGACGCGGCCGTGGGCTACGTGGTGGGCGCAGCCATCGCCAAAGGCGTCATCACCGCGATGGACGTCGATGCGGCGCGCAGGGCGCCCGGCGTCCTGGCGGTCGTCACCGCGCAGAACGCGGGCAAGCTGGGCAAGGGCAAGATGAACACGGCCACGCTGCTGGGCGGCCCGGACGTGCAGCACTACCACCAGGCCATCGCGGTGGTGGTCGCGAACACGTTCGAACAGGCGCGCGCGGCCGCCAGGCTGATCCGCGTGCAATATGCCCGGCGCGACGGGGACTACGACCTGGCGGCGCTAAGGCGCGAGGGCGGGAATTCCGGCAAGCACCTCCCGAAGACGGACGTGGGCGACTTCGACGCCGCGTTCGCGGCGGCCCCGGTCAAGATCGATCACACCTACACCACGCCGGACCAGTCGCACGCCATGATGGAGCCGCACGCGTCGCTGGCGGTCTGGAAGGGCGACAAGCTGACCCTGTGGACCTCCAACCAGATGATCGCCTGGGGCCGGTCCGACGTCGCCCGGACGCTGGGCATTCCCAAGGAAAACGTCCGCCTGATTTCCCCCTATATCGGCGGGGGCTTTGGCGGCAAGCTCTTCGTGCGCGCCGACGCGCTGCTGGCCGCCCTGGGCGCGCGCGCGGCGGGCAGGCCGGTCAAGGTGGCGTTGCCGCGCCCGCTGATCTTCAACAACACGACGCACCGGCCCGCCACCATCCAGCGCATCCGGCTGGGCGCCGGGCGCGACGGCCGGCTGACGGCCATCTCGCATGAAAGCTGGTCCGGCGACCTGCCGGACGGTCAGCCCGAAGAGGCCGTGCAGCAGACCAAACTGCTGTACGCGGGCGCCCATCAGCGGACGGCGCTCAACCTGATGACGCTGGACCTGCCCGAAGGCAACGCCATGCGCGCGCCCGGCGAGGCGCCCGGCATGATGGCGCTGGAGATCGCCATCGACGAGATGGCGCATGCGCTGGACATGGATCCCGTGCAGTTCCGCATCCTGAACGACACGCAGGTCGATCCCACCGATCCCTCGCGGCCATTCTCGGGCCGGCGTTTCGTCGACTGCCTGCAGACCGGCGCGCGTCATTTCGGCTGGGACCGGCGGGACGCCACGCCGGGCACGCGCCGGGAAGGGCGCTGGCTCATCGGCCTGGGCGTGGCCAGCGCGTTCCGCAACAACCTGGTGACCAAGTCCGCCGCCCGCGTGCGGCTGGATGCGGCGGGGCGCGTCATTGTCGAGACCGACATGACCGACATCGGCACGGGCAGCTATACCGTCATTGCGCAGACGGCCGCCGAGATGCTGGGCGTGCCGCTTTCCCGCGTGGTGGTGCGGCTGGGCGATTCGGACTATCCCGTGTCCGCCGGGTCGGGCGGGCAGTGGGGCGCCAACAGTTCGACCGCGGGCGTGTACGCGGCCTGCGTGAAGCTGCGCGCCAGCGTCCTGGAGCGCCTGGGCTTCGAGGGGGAGGGCGCGGTGTTCGCCGATGGCGCGGTCACCGACGCGGGCGGGCGCAGCGCGCCGCTGACCCGCGCGGTGTCGGGCGGCGAACTGATCGCGGAGGATGCGATCGAATTCGGCGATCTGGACAAGCAATTCCAGCAATCCACTTTCGGCGCGCATTTCGTGGAAGTGGCCGTGGACGCCGCGACGGGAGAGACCCGTGTGCGGCGCATGCTGGCGGTCTGCGCCGCCGGGCGCATCCTCAATCCCAAGACGGCCCGCAGCCAGGTCATCGGCGCCATGACCATGGGCGTGGGGGCGGCGTTGATGGAGGAACTGGCCATCGACCACCGGCTGGGCTATTTCGTCAATCACGACCTGGCGGGCTACGAAGTGCCCGTGCACGCGGACATTCCGCGGCAAGAGGTCATCTTCCTGGACGAAGTCGATCCGGTGTCCTCGCCCATGAAGGCCAAGGGCGTCGGCGAACTGGGCCTGTGCGGCGTGGCGGCGGCGATCGCCAACGCGGTGTACAACGCCACGGGCGTGCGCGTGCGGGACTATCCGGTGACATTGGACAAGTTGCTGGCAGGGCTGCCCGCGCAGGCGTGACCGGCGCGAGGAGCCCGAGGCCCCGCCAGGGTTTCACGACGCCGGCGGCGCATCCGCGAGCCGGCACGCAATGGCGCGCAACTCGGTGCCGTCTGGCAGCGCGTATCGGCTTTCCCCCAGCCACGAGACGGGTCTTCCGTCCTGCACGCAGCAGTAAAAGTAGGCCTGTTCCCCGTCATCGCAGGGCAGCGCCTTGCTGCGCCGCTCGATGATGTAGGTCGTCCCATCCGACCCGACCGCGACCAGTTCGGTCGCCCGCTTCTTGTAGTGCGTCTGCATGGCATCGCTCCCTCTTGAACCGGGTTATCAGGGGATAAAACTACCTCGCATTCGGATGGAAGACCATTCGGCACCAAATTAATGTGGCGGCATTGCCGCACGGCGCGTACGGCGTCTTGCCGGATTGCGACCATAGGCGGAGGGTCGTAATCATTCCGGCGGATTGAGCGCGCCAGGAACTGCGCATAGATTGAGCAAGCTCATCCTTCCCCAGTCCTGACATGCGAGGGGGCGCGCGCCCCTGCCGCCCCTCGTTGTCTCCACTTGCCCTTCGCCCACCGACCCTGACCCACGGAGCGTGCCACCCACCTCAACATCGATTGCGCCGTAGCTTGGAAAGAACATCGCCGTGCATGTCGGAAGTCCCCTCAGTGAACTTCACCGAAACCATCCATTGGAGCGACAACAATGAAGCTGACACGCCGCAAGATGAACGCAGGGGGACTTGCCCTGCTGACCGCAGGATCCCTGGGGCCGGCTTTCCGCGCCTCGGCCGCCGCCTCGGAAGGGCTGGTGGCCAATATCCCCGAGGCCGATGACCGGTTTGTCGTGGCCACCGACGCCTACATCTATGCCTACCCGCTGGTGACGATGGAGATGACCCGTCGGGTCATCACGAACGTCACGGAGCCCAAGGGCACCCGCGCGCCGATGGGTCAGCTCATCAAGCTGCGCGAATACCCCAACGCCAAGTTCCGCGACGTGACGGCGCCGAACGCCGACACGCTGTACACCACCGCCTTTTTCGATGTGGGCGACGAGCCCTGGGTCGTGAGCCTGCCGGACCTGAACGGGCGCTATGCCCTGTTTCCGCTGCTGGACGGATGGACGACCGTGTTCGACGTTCCCGGCAAGCGCACGACGGGCACCGGCGCGCAGACCTTCGTGGTGACGGGCCCGGGCTGGGAGGGCACGGTGCCGCAAGGCATGAAGCAGTACAAGTCGCCGACCAGCATCGTGTGGCTGCTGGGCCGCATCTATTGCACGGGCACGCCGGAGGACTACGCCGAAGTGCACAAGCTGCAGGACCAGGTGAAGATCGCGCCGCTGAGCGGCTGGGGCAAGGACTGGAAAGCGCCGCAGGGCAAGGTCGATCCGGCGATCGACATGAAGACGCCGGTGCGCGATCAGGTCAACAACATGTCCGCGGCCGATTATTTCGCCCTGTTTGCGCAATTGCTCAAGCGCAATCCGCCGACCGTGGCGGACGCGCCGATGGTGGAGAAGCTGGCAATGATCGGCATCGTGCCGGGCCAGGATTTCGATCCGTCCAAGCTGCCCGCCGATTTCGCCAAACGTGTGCCGCAAACCGCCTTCGCGCGGATCATGGCGCACTTCCGGTCCGACGACGGGGATATCCAGCATATCGATGGCTGGGGCTTCACGACCAAGACGGGGATTTACGGCACCAACTATCTGCAACGCGCGTTGGTCACGGCCATCGGCCTGGGCGCGAACCGGCCGCAGGACGCGGTGTATCCGACATCCTTGAAGTCGACCAACGGCGCGTTCCAGCGCGAGTACAACGGGTCCGAGAGGTACGTGCTGACCTTCCGGAAGGGGCTTCTGCCGCCCGTGTCGGGATTCTGGTCGCTGACGATGTACGACCAGAACTACTTTTTCGTCGACAACCCGCTCAACCGCTACTCCATCAGCGAACGCCAGGCGCTCAAGCACAAACCGGACGGGTCGACCGAGCTGCTAATCCAGCATGAATCGCCAGGGCCGGAGCTCGAGTCGAACTGGCTGCCGGCGCCCAAGGGCAGGTTCATCCTGATGATGCGGCTTTACTGGCCCAATGAAAGCGATCCGTCGATCATCAACGGCTCGTGGACCGTGCCGGCGGTGCGTCGCGTGAGCTGACGCGGCCATGGCGCCCGGGGCCCGTCCGCAGGGCGGAGCGAGCCCCGGGCGTCTCGTCAGGCCTACGGGCTGGAGGGATTTCGCGATGAACAAGCACATCACGGTCTGCCTGGCATGCGCCATGCTCCATGCCGGGTCTGCCGCCGCGGCCGACGCCGCGCCGCAGCCGGCGCCGGTTATGGATTCCACGATCTCGAACGAATGGAAATTCTCGGTCTCGCCATACTTCTGGGCGGCGGGGCTGTCGGGCAAGGTCTCGCATCGGCGGCTCCCCGTGATCGACATCGACGCGAGCTTCGACAAGATCTTCGACAACCTGGATTTCGCGGCCATGCTGATGGGCGACGCGCGCAAGGACCGCTACAGCATTTTCGGCGATCTGATCTACGTGAAGCTCGGCGCGCAAGGGGACACGCCGCGCGGCATCCTGGCCAGCAGCGCGGACGTGAAGAGTGAGTCGTTCACGGGCCTGATCGGCATGGGCTATTCCGTGCTCGACAAGTCGGCCCACAACCTGGATGTCGTCGCGGGGCTGCGGGTGTGGTCGGTGGACACCGACATCACCTTAAAGGGCTCGCTCGCGAACGGCAGGAAGGACAGCGACAGCGCCACCTGGGTGGACCTGCTGGTGGGCGTGCGCGGCAATTACGCCTTCAGCTCCAAGGCCTACCTGACCGGCTGGGGCATGGTGGGCGCGGGCGGCGCGCAGGCGGACTGGGACGTGGGCGTCGGCATCGGCTACAACTTCAGCAAGATGATCTCGGGCACGATCGGCTACCGCGCGATGGGCGTGGACTACGACCGCAACGGCTTCAAATACGACGCGGTGCTGCAGGGACCGATCGCGGGCTTGACGATCCGGTTCTGAACCGCTTGCGGCGCGGCGCCCGGCCTTGCGCTCAGCGCAGGTCGGCGACGTCCAGCGTGGTCGCGCCGCAGGCCTGCACGAGTTCGGGGTCATGGCTGGCGAACAGCACGACGCGATCCCGCGCCCAGGTCTTGAACACGTCGGCCAGCACCCCGCGCGCCTGCGCGTCCAGCCCATTGCTGGGGCCGTCGGCCACCACCACGGCCGGATCGCCCAGCGCGGCGGCCGTCAGGTACACCTTGCGGCGCGTGCCCGTGGACATCTGCTCGAAGCGCTTGTCCAGATGCGGTTCCAACCCAAGCCGGCGGGCCAGATCGAGTATCGCGTCGTCCAACGGCGCGTTCTTGGCCAGGGCGGCCTGTTCCAGCAGACCGCGCCCCGTCTGTTCGGGAAACTGCATGCAGTTGTCCGGCACATAGGCCAGGCGGGCCCGCGCCAATTGCGGCGCGTCGCGCAGCGAATGGCCGCCGATGAGCACGTCTCCGCCGTCTGGCGCAATGGCGCCCGCGATGATGCCCAGCAGGCTGGATTTGCCGGTGCTGTCTTCTTCGCAGAGCGCCACGCAGCCGGGCGCAAAGGCGTGCGTCAAGCCCTCAAACACGATATGGTCGCCGTAGCGCTTGCTGAGATTGTCGATGCGTAGCATGCGGCAAGTGTACGCAGGAACGCAGCGAGCGGCCAGCGTCCCCGCGGCCCCTTCCGCCGGGCCGAATCGCGCTACGCTCATGAATCGTGGCGCGTCCTGCGCCGGTTGAACAATGAACGGCCTCGACGCCCAAGCTGGAGCTTGCATGACCCCGTCCATTCCCGATTTTCCCCATGCCCTCGTGACGCGCGACGCGCGCGGTGTCTACACCCTGCAGATCCACGACGCAAAAAGCCTGAACATCCTGGCGTCCGCCGTCACGCTCGGCCTGACCGACGCGGCGCGCTGGATCGCCGCGCAGGACGATGCGCGCGCGGTGGTCATCCGGGGCGCGGGGGAGCGGGCCTTCGTGGGCGGGGCCGACATCCACGAGATGGCTGGCCTGGACCCGCAGGGCGCCCGCGCCTTCATCACCCGCCTGCGCGACCTGTGCGATGCGGTGTGGCGCATCCCGGTTCCCACCATCGCGCGGCTGCAGGGGTTCTGCCTGGGAGCCGGCATGGAACTGGCCGCGGCCTGCGATATCCGGCTGGGCTCGCCGGACGCCGTGTTCGGCATGCCCGAGGTGCGCGTGGGCATTCCGTCGGTGATCCATGCGGTGCTGTTGCCCGGGCTCATCGCCCAGGGGCCGACGAACTGGCTGCTGCTGACCGGAGAGACGGTCGATGCGGCGCAGGCGCGGGACTGGGGCTTTCTGGAATTCGTGGCCAGGGAGGGCGAGCTGGACTCGCTGGTCGAACGCACCGCCTCGTCCATCGCGGCGAGCGGCCCGCTCGCGGTCCGCTCGCAGAAGGCCTTGCTGCGCCATTGGACGGAATCCACCATCCAGGACGGGCTGGACCGCAGCGTGGACGCCTTCGGCGAGGCATTCATGACCGACGAGCCACGCCGGTACATGGCGCCGTTCCTGACGCGCAAGCAGCGCGGCGTGGGGGCGTAGGGGGGGTAGGAGGCGGGCCTCGCGGCCAGCAGGCTCGCCGCGGCCCGTGTGCTGGCTTATTGCACGCTGGTCGGCTTTGCGATCCGCGAGGTCTGGGCCGGCATGCGCTCGACGGTGAGCGCGTCGGCTTCGCCCGCCGACGGGCGCACGACGACGGCCGTGTTGGCGCTGGCCGCGCCCAGGTTGGGCAGGTCGGCGGGGCGGGCAGCCACGCTCGCGAAGGGACCGCCGCCGCTGGCCGGGACGCCATCCAGCGTCAGGTTCGCGGTCCAGGCGCCGCTGCGGCGCGAGAGCACCTGGTAGCGCTGCGGCTTGCCGGCGGCGCGCGCGACGATGTACAGCGTGCCGTCGATGAGGCTGATCGCGGGGGGCGACGCGGCGGCGGCGTCCAGCTTCGCGAGCTTGCCGCGGTCCAGCAGCCAGAGCTGTCCGCCCGCGCGCTCCAGCAGGGCGAGCACCACATTGCCCTGCTTGTCGGCGGTGATGGCGGGGCGGCCGATGTAGGGCACGCCCATGTCCGTCGGGGCGCTCCAGTCCATGTCCAGATCGGTGGTGTCGCCGGCTTCCACCATCCGCGTCAGGTGATTGTCGGCGCGCTGGCGGAAGTAGAGTTCGACCCGGTTTTCGTGGTTGCGGATGGCGGCCAGTCCACCGGCCGCCTCCGGGGCCGCGACGCGGCGCCAGCCTTGCCATTCAGGTCGCCGGCCCTTGTCGGCCGGGAGCTGGCGGGTGTAGAAAAGCGCGCCCTTGGCGGCCATGGCGAAAACGACATAGCGGCCATCGGCGCCGCGCGCGGCGGCCGGCGAACCGGTGGCGCCTTCGAGCGCCGGCAGGGCCTGCCAGGGGCTCCAGCTGCCGTCGATGCCCGAGGGCGCGATCCAGTGCAGCAGGCCGTCGTAGCCCAGCGCCACCGCGGCGGCCTCGCCGCGCGGCGCCACGGCCGGGATCTGCGTGACGCGCAGCCCGCTCAGCGCCTGCCAGCCTTGCCAGGTGCCGTCATGGCGCTGCTTGTTGGCCCACACGCCGCCCAGCGGATCGCGCGCCATCAGGCCGGCCGTGCCGTCGGCATGGGCGAATGAAACCACCGGGCCGGCGGTGCGGCCGCCCAGGCTGTGCCAACGCTGCTCGCCCGAATCCCAGCGGTTGATGGCGGCGTTGGTTTCGCCAGCGGCGAAGATGACCAGGCCGCCGCGCCCGTCCGGATATAGCTGCGGCGCGACGTCGTGGCGCGACACGTAGTAGGCGCGCTGCACCCAGGCGGCCGCGGGACCCGCGGGTTCCTTGCATCCCGTGGGACCGGCGCAGTAGTGGTAGTCGTTCCAGGCGTAGTGCTGGAAGATCACCGACTTGTTTGCGATTTCGGCGTCGGCCAGGTTGGTGGCGCGCTCCTGGCTCGGATAGTCGATGTAGCCCGTTTCGGCATAGTTGCCGGGCGCGCGCAGCATCGCCTCGCGCGCCAGCCGCGCGCTGGCGATGTGGTCCGGATGGCCATGGCCGGCGCAGCGCCAGCACAGTTGGGTATAGGGGACGCTGATCGTGTCATCCAGATGGCGCACGGTGGTGGGGCCATACTGGCGGATCATTTCCGCCAGGGTGTCGACGAGTTGTTCGCGGGTGTAGACCTCGGCGTGGGGGCCCAGCGTGTCGACGGGTTGGCCCGGTTCGGATTCGGTGCGGCTCAGCGGCGTCAGGCTGCCCCAGCCATTGCCCAGCCAGGGGTCTTTCAGGCGCATGTGCCAAAGCTGCACGCGCGGGTTGCCCTGCAGCGTGAACCGCGCGATCTGGCGGCTGGCGACGATGCCGGTGTCTTCGATCCACGCGTCCGGCTCGCGCGCCATGTAGGCATAGGCGGCGCGCACGCCGCGCTCGCGGCCCAGCATATAGCCTTCCCCCTCGCCGGCGTCGCTGGCGGTCAGGTAGACGACACGCACGCAACCGCCCGCCTCAATGTTGGCGGCGACGTCGGGATTCATGAAGAGCAGGTCGTCATCCAGGTGCGCGACGAAGGCGAGATCCTTGATGCCGTGGCACTGGGCCAGGGTGGGCGGCGCGGCCAATGCCTGGGTGGAAACGAGGGCTGCGGCCAGGCAGCAGAGCGCCAGGCACAGGGGGCGCAGCAAGGCAGTCAAAGCGGGCATAAAAAAAGCGCTGCAGGAAGGGAGGTGCAGCGCGTCTTGAGGGTGGTAAAGAGTGCGCAAAGTATAGCTGTGGCGCCGGCGCCGCCTGCAATAGGCGGTTGCCCCGGTGTGGTGTGGGGCAGACGTTTTTTCCCGGAATAAAGGGGGACGTGAAGCCGGGGACGCGAAGCCGGGGACGCGAAGCCCGCCGGCGCGGCGCGAATCGGGGACGCTTGGCCGACGCCCCGCGCGGTAAACGGGGACGCTGGCAAAGACGTCCCGGTCCTCATCAGCTGGCCGATTCTGCATAGGCAGCCAGCTTGCCCGCGCGCGCGGCGCGCACCCGGCGTTCCAGGACCACGGCGCACAGCCACAGGGGCATGCTGGCGATGGCGAGCAGGCTGCCGACCCAGCCAGTGGACGTCCAGCCGAACCCCGCCGCGATGGCCAGGCCGCCCAAAAAGGGCCCGAGCGCGTTGGCGGTGTTGAAGGCGGAATGGTTGAGCGCGGCGGCCAGCCCCTGGGCGTCGCCCGCGACGTCCATCAGCCGGGTTTGCAACACCGTGCCCAGCGCGCCGCCCACGCCGACCAGGAACACGTTCAGGGTGATCAGCCAGACGTTGTGCGCCATCAGCGGGAAGAGGGCCAGCACCACGGCCGACCACAGCAGCAGCAAGCCGGCGGTGCGCATGACGGCGCGGTCGGCAAAAACCGGCACGACCATGTTCCCCACCGTCAGGCCCACGCCGAAGGCGCTGAGCACCAGCGGCACGGTGGCGGGCGTGACTTGCGTGACGGCCGCCAAGGTGTCGGCCAGATAGGTGTAGACCGAGAACAGGCCGCCGAAACCGACGGCGCCGATCGCCAGCGTGATCCAGACCTGGCCGCGCCCCAGCGCGCTCAGCTCCCGCAGCGGGCTGGCATGCGGGTCGGCCGGGGTGTCGGGCGCGTAGCGGTGGACGCTGATCATGGTGAGCAGCGCCAGCAGCGACACCAGCCCGAAACTCCAGCGCCAGCCGATGACCTGGCCCAGCCAGTTGGCCAGGGGGACGCCCACGATGGTGGCGACGGTCAGGCCGAGGAACACGCGGCCCACGGCCACGGTGCGGCGGCTGGCCGGCACCATCGAACTGGCCACGAGCGACGCGATGCCGAAGTAGGCGCCATGCGGCAGGCCGCTCAGAAAGCGAAAGAACAGCATCCAGTGGTAATCAGGCGCGATCGCGCTCAGGCCGTTGCCGATGGCGAACAGGCCCATCAAGGCGATCAGCAGGCGGCGGCGCGGCATGCGCGCGCCCAGCACGGCGAGGATGGGGGCGCCCACCACCACGCCCAGCGCGTAGGCGCTGATCACGTGCCCGGCGGTGGGCGCGTCGATGCCGAGCGACTGCGAGAAATAGGGCAGCAGGCTCATCGTGGCGAACTCGGTGGTGCCGATGGCGAAGCTGCCGATGGCAAGCGCAAGCAGCACCAGGCCGGGCCGGTGCTGGGAGGAGAAGGCGTGGGACATGGATACGACGAAGCGGGGATTGCGGAATGCTGCGATGCAACAGCCGCATTGTAGGGGTCAGAACCTGTCATTTGCATGTCTGCCCGGGATGACGCTTCGGCACGGGCGTGGACGGGGCCCAATGCGTGGGCCGCGGGCCGTACGGCGCTTGCTCGTTTACGAATCCTGACAATTGGAGCGCCGCAATTTAAGAAACCTTCGATGGTTCGTGCGAGGGCCCGTCTCTACAGTCGTGTTTCCAAAAAAAAACCTTATTCAACAATAGGTTGTGGGGCAATTCCTACCCGGTTGCCCCGTCAACGACTGTGCTGCGTGTACGACGCGCGGCGGATACCTGCTTACAAATGAACCACATCTTTATGCTCGTCTGGAATGCCGCCTCCAACACGTGG